>NZ_JAKPCB010000101.1:0-398624 GCF_023347575.1 Brenneria tiliae
ACTGTCATCACAACCGCGTTGCCGCCGTTGCCCTGTCAGTGGAGGCGCATTATAGGGAGTTCTCGCCGGCTTACAAGGGCTAAATGCAAAAAAGTGACTGAGTGCGTTTTTTTTCGGCAACGCGCGGGGGAAACGCGGCGCTACCCAACGGAGTGTCGAACCATTAATTCGGGCGTCAGCACCAGAACATTCGGTTCGGTATCGGGGTGTCCCAGACGATAAAGCAAGGTATCAATGGCTAATTCGCCAAGTTCATCCTTGGGTTGATGAATCGTCGTCAGCGGGGGAGACATATAGCGGGCCAGTTCAATATCATCGTAGCCGATAACCGCCATATCTCCGGGGATGGAGAGTCCGGCCAGATACAGAGCATGATAAACGCCCACGGCCATGGCATCGTTACCGGTAAAGACGGCATCCGGTCTGTTATCCAGCGCCAATAGCTGCCGCATGGCCCGATAACCGGTTTCAAATTCAAAATCGCCGAAGATTTCATATTCGGCGGGGATCGGCAATCCTGCGCCCTGCATTGCCTGACGATACCCTTCAAGGCGGTTATAGGCGGTGGTTTTATCCTTTGGACCCGCAATGCAGGCTATTTTTCGGTAACCGCGGGAAATAAGATATTTCGTTGCCATCTCGCCGCCGAGCAGGGAGTTATCTTTAATGACGTCGATTCCCCCGTCAAACGGCGCCCAGTCCATCATCACCATGGGGATGGAAGGATAGCGACTCACCATATCAGGCAAAGGACGATGGCTCTCCGTACACATCAGCAGCACGCCATCGACGCGCTTTTGCAGCAGCGTTTCCAGACTGCGCCTCATGCGATCGGGATCGCCCTCGGTATTACACAGAATCAGACTGTAGCCGCGCTCATAGCAACAGCGCTCGACGCCGCGCACCACCTCGGCATAAAAAGGGTTACTGCTGGCCGTCAGCAACATGCCGATGGTTTGCGTCTGATTTATTTTGAGGCTTCTGGCCAGCGCCGAAGGCGCGTAGTTAAGCTGTTCAACGGCCGCCATCACCTTGTCGCGAATCGCATCGCTGACAAAGCGATCTTTATTGATAACGTGAGAAACCGTAGAGGTGGAAACGCCCGCTAAACGGGCAACGTCTTTCATGGTTGTCAAAGGTCACCCCTGAGCCTGCAAGAAAGCATCAATCTCTTCACGCCACGGAACGGAAGGCTGAGCGCCCGGACGGGTAACGGCAATCGCGGCGGCGGCGTGAGCAAACTTAACCGCGGACGACATCGGCCGGTTCTCCAGCAGCGCCGTTACCAGCGCGCCGTTAAAGGTGTCCCCGGCGGCGATGGTGTCCACCGCCTGAACCCGATAGCCGGGGATGCGTTGCCCGCGACCGTTTTCACTCAGCCAGACGCCGCGGCTTCCCAAGGTAATCAATACGCTGGCGATACCTTTATCGTGCAATACCTGCGCGGCGCGAGCGGCGTCCGCTTCCGTTTCGACGGCGACACCCGTCAAGCGCTGAGCTTCGGTCTCATTAGGCGTAATCATATCGACCAGCGCCAGCAACTCATCCGGCAGTTCGCAGGCGGGCGCAGGGTTAAGGATAACGCGAGTATGATGTTTATGCGCCAGCCGGGCGGCTGTAAGAACGGTTTCCAGCGGCGATTCCAGCTGCATAAGCAGCGCGGAGGCATCAATAATCTGCTGCTGATGGCGGCCAAGATAGTCCGGCGTAACGGCGGCATTGGCGCCGGCGTTTATGGCGATCATATTCTCCGCCTCGCCGTTGACGAAAATCAACGCCACGCCGGTGGTTTCGCCGGCGACGGCTTCCACCGCCGACACATCAATACCATCGTCGGATAGCTGCCGGCGAATGCGCGCCCCGATATCATCATCGCCGACGCAGGCGATAAACGAGATATCCGCGCCGCTGCGGCCCGCCGCCACCGCCTGATTGGCGCCTTTTCCGCCGAAAGCGATACGATATCGTTTCCCGATCACCGTTTCACCGGAACGGGGAAACTGCTCCAGATTGAGAATATGGTCAGCATTAATACTGCCCAGCACCACCAGCTTGCCCGTTTTCATTACGCCGCATTCCAACATGTTTATTATGCGCCGCCGCGGATGCGGCGGCGCTCGCCCTGCTGTTCTTTATTTTTACTGTTTGGTTACCAATTTCAGATCAACCGGGATAATGGCCTGTATTTTCTCACCTTTCAGCGCTTTATCAGCGGTTTCAACGCCGATGACGCCGATCTGATCGGGACGCTGCGCCACCGTTGCCGCCAGTTTACCCGCCTCAACGGCCTTTACGCCGTCCTCCGTGCCGTCAAACCCGACCACCAGCACATCGGTTTTACCTGCGGTTTGCAGCGCCCGCAGCGCGCCGAGCGCCATTTCGTCATTCTGGGCGAACACCGCCTGCACGTCAGGATGGGCGGTCAACAGGTTCTGCATCACGTTCAACCCTTTGGTGCGATCGAAGTCGGCGGGTTGACTGGCCAGAATGGCAAATTTGTTCTTTTCGGCGGATTTTATAAAGCCCGCCCCGCGCTCACGCGCCGCGGAGGTGCCGGCAATCCCTTCCAGCTGGATAACCTTGGCGCCTTCACCCGCCTTTTTGGCAATAAAATCGCCGGCGACTTTACCGCCGAAGGCGTTATCAGAAGCAACGTGGCTAACCACTTCACCGCTGCTGGCAACGCGATCGAGCGTAATCACCGGGATTTTCGCCTGGTTGGCCAGCTTGATGGCGTTGCCTACCGCATCGGAGTCGGTAGGGTTAATCAGCAACACTTTGGTGCCGCGAACCGTCAGATCCTGAACGTTCGCCAGCTCTTTAGCCGGGTTGTTCTGGGAATCCAGCACCACCAGGTTATAGCCCAGCTTGTCGGCTTCCTTCTGCGCCCCGTCTTTCATTGCCACAAAGAACGGGTTGTTCAATGTTGATACCACCAGGGCAATCGTATCTTTGGCTAATGCATTCGCGCTGACGGTCGCACTCAGCGCAACGGCGGAAACCAGAGTAGCCAGTTTTTTCATATTCATAGCGCAATTCCTGTGTGAATAAAGGTTATTTACTGCTTTTGTTATCCACCAGAACCGCCAGCAAAATGACGACTGCTTTGACGATCATCTGGTAGTAAGAAGAAACACCCAACAAATTCAGTCCGTTATTAAGAAAGCCCAGGATCAGCGCGCCAATCAGCGTGCCGACGATACGTCCTTTGCCGCCGGCCAGGCTGGTGCCCCCCAGCACCACGGCGGCGATGGCGTCAAGCTCGTAGCCCGTTCCGGCGGTAGGCTGCGCCGACGATAAACGGGCCACTTCGATAATTCCCGCCAGGGCGGACAGCAGCCCGCACAGGGAATAGACGATGATTTTGATTTTATCCACGCTGATGCCGGACAGGCGGGTGGCGGACTCATTCCCGCCCAGCGCGTAAATATATCGGCCTAACCGGGTGTGATGCAGCATGTACCAGGCCGCCGCAAATACCACGGCCATGATCCAGATCGGCGTAGGAATGCCTAGCGGACGGCCGATGCCGAACCAGCCGAAAGCGTCCGCCACATCGGAAAAGCCGGTGTTGATCGGGCTACCGTTGGTGTAAACCATGGTGACGCCGCGCAGCAGCAGCATCATCACCAGCGTGGCGATAAACGCCTGAACCTTGCCTTTGGAAACAATGACGCCGGTTCCGGCGCCGATAAGCGCGCCCAGCGCCAGCGCCCCGAAAACCGCCAACAGCGCATTAACCTCAAGGCCGACAATCGAGGCGGCGACCGCGCCGGTCAGCGCCAGCAAAGACCCGACGGAAAGATCGATGCCGGAGGTGAGAATAACCAGGGTCATTCCCACGGCCATAATGGCGTTCACCGAGGTTTGCTGCAGAATATTGAACAAATTGTTCAGGGTGAAAAAGTTGGGGCTCATGGCGGACACCACCGCAATAAGGATCAGCAGGGCAATCAGCGATTTCTGCTCCAAAAGCCACTCTTTGCTGAACCAGCGCTTTGCCGCGATAGATTGGGAACTCATGTCTGACTTACTCCTGCTTTACGCCGTATTGCTTACCAACGGCCGCGGCCATCAGCGCTTCCTGGGTGGCTTGTTCAATGGAAAATTCACCGCTTAAACGGCCTTCGTGCATCACGATAACGCGATCGCTCATTCCCAATACTTCGGGCATTTCGGACGACACCAGTATGATGCTCAGCCCTTCTTGTTTGAACTGATTGATTAACTGATAAATTTCTTTCTTCGCCCCCACGTCGACCCCGCGCGTCGGCTCATCGAGAATCAGTACGTTAGGGCGGGTCATCAAGCCGCGGGCGATGGCGACTTTTTGCTGATTCCCGCCGGACAGCAGCCCGATAGGCTGTTCCATGGACGGGGTTTTGATATTGAACAGACGGATAAAATCGCCCACCGCCAGCTGCTCTTCGGGATGCTTAAGCCTCCCGCCGCCATGACTGAAGTAGCGCAGCGCGGTCAACGACATGTTCTCTTTAACCGACATGCCTAATACCAGCCCGTCGCGTTTGCGGTCTTCGGAAATATAGACAATGCCGTTCGCCAGGCCATCCTGCGGCCTGCGGGTTACCACTTCGCGGCCGTCCAGCGCCACGTAGCCCGCCGTGCGCGGCAGCGCGCCGTAAAGGATCTTCATCAATTCGGTGCGGCCGGCGCCCATCAGCCCGGCCACGCCAAGAATTTCCCCTTTGCGTACGGTAAAACTGACGTCTTCCACGCCCGGCCCGGAAAGATTTTTCACCAGCAGGCGAACCGCTCCCGGCGCCTGGTTCAGGCGCGGATATTGCTCTTCAAGCTTGCGCCCCACCATCATTTCAATCAGCCGTTCTTCCTGCAGCTCGCTGACCGGGCGTTCGCCGATAAACTGACCGTCGCGGAACACGGTGACGTCGTCGCATATTTCGAAAATTTCTTTCAGACGGTGGGAAATATAGACAATGCCGCGCCCCTCGGCCTGTAGCTCTTTAATTACGCTGAATAACGACGCGGTTTCGGTATCGGTCAGGGCATCGGTGGGTTCATCCATAATGATGACTTTCGATTCAAAGCTCAGCACCTTGGCGATTTCAACCATTTGCTGATCGCCAATCGACAGTTCCGCCACCGTGCGCCGGCTGTCATAGCGCAGATTAAGCCGCTTCAGCAGTTTGTCCGCTTCCTGATACATCTTTTTCCAGTCGATGCGGCCAAAACGGTTGGTAAATTCACGGCCGAGAAAGATGTTTTCCGCGATCGTCAGTTGGGGGATCAGGTTAAGCTCCTGATGGATAATGCCGATCCCCGCTTCCTGGGAGGCTTTGGGACCGCTGAAATCCACTTCGTTTCCCAGAAAACGCACGCTGCCGGCGTCTTTGTTATAGATGCCGGTCAACACCTTCATCATGGTGGACTTGCCGGCGCCGTTCTCCCCCACCAGCGCCATGACTTTCCCCGGGTAAACGTTCAATGCGGCGCCGGAAAGCGCCTTAACGCCGGGAAACGCCTTATTGATTCCTTGCAGTTGCAGTAAAGGTTGCATCGATTCCTCAGAACGTTACGCCGGCGCAAAGGATGACATTGGCATACGGGGAACATTCCCCGCTGCGAATGACCGCCCGGCTTTTTCCGCTTTGGATCTTAAAATCTTCATGACTGACATAATGCACTTCAATGGAGTTTCCCTGGTGCAGCTCGAGTTGTTTTAGCTGATCAAGTAACGCTTTATGGAGTTGAGGATTTTTTTCGATAATTTCCTGCGCCAGGATCGCCGCTTCAACCTGCATCTCGCTGGTTACCGCCGCAACCACCTGTAAAAAAGTCGGCACGTTGTGGGTTAACGCCAGATCGATACGGGTAGTGGTATCGGGGATGGGTAAACCGGCGTCGCCGATAACCAGCCGATCGGTATGCCCCAGCCGGGAAATAAGCGCGGAAACCTCAGAATGTAGTAATACCGCTTTTTTCATGTTCTTTATCTCGCCAGCGAAACGTTTCGCTGGTAAGCATTGTAGAAAGAGACAACGCGGAAAGGCAAAAAGGAAATAGCAAAAATGTGATCGTTATCGAAACGTTTCGTTGGCGAAAAAATAAAACGGCGAATGCGGGGCGGTTGCATCAAATAGAAAGGGTTGGATAAGCATCAGGGGAAACAGGGGATGGGCTCCCTTCATCCCCTGTTTGCCGTTCCTTAATCGAGGGCGTCAGCGGTCGATTACTGGATTTTCTTTACCTGTTTGACGTCCAGCTCGGCAGAATTGAAGCCCTTATCGAGCTCGCCCTGCAGTTCAACTTTATCTTGCGGGGAGACGGACTGCCCATTCCAATATTTATCATCGATTTCAACCGTGATGGTGCCGGTTTCATCGCGGAACAGGTAATCTTCATCCCCGACGCGCTGCTCGATATTGCCGCGCAGGGTAACCCAGCTGTCGTCTTTCAGCTCTTTCGCTTTCGCGACCGTGGTTACGCTGCCGTTAGGGCCTGAAAACCCGCCCTGGGCAGGCTGTTGTTGCGTCGTTTTGGCATTCGGATCCAAAAATCCTCCGCCGCTCTGGGCGGCGAAAACCGGCGCGGAACATAACGCAGCGATAGCGAATACAGCGGCTGTCTTTTTCATAGCATCGTTTCCTTATTTCTCGCTTGTCGTCGTGCAGTAAAACTGCGCGTTGTTTGTCTGACGCGACGAGTAAAACAAAATGTTCTTAACAGAATCTTAAGGATAGTTCAGTTTCTCTTATATTTATCAATCCTGTGGATCATCACCCGTTTATGGCTTTTCCGGTTGTCAATCCGGCGCGTTAAACCGTATAACATCACCCTATACAAATAGGGTGGGCGGTGATGAGAATACTGTTGATAGAAGACGATCGTCTGATTGGCGACGGCATCAAGGCCGGACTGATTAAGCTGGGCTTTAGCGTTGACTGGTTTATGCAGGGCAAGGCCGGACGGGTCGCGCTGCAAGCCGCGCCCTATGACGCGGTGATCCTTGATTTGAGTCTGCCGGAAATAGACGGGCTGGACATCCTGCGCCAGTGGCGTCAGGCCGGACAGGATGAGCCGGTATTGATCCTCACCGCGCGGGACGCGCTGGAACAGCGCGTTGCAGGCCTGCAGTCGGGCGCCGACGACTATCTGTGCAAACCTTTTGCCCTGGCGGAGGTTGCCGCGCGCCTGCAGGCGTTAATCCGCCGCCGGCACGGTCAATTACAGCCCACGCTGACCCACGGCGCGGTATCCCTTGAACCGGGTTCCCGCACCGTTACCTGCAATAATCAGCCGGTGGCGCTTAAATCCCGCGAGCTGGCGCTGCTTGAGCTGTTCCTGATGAACCCCCAGCGGGTGCTGACCCGCTCGCAGTTGGAGGAAAAGCTCTACGGATGGGACGACGACGTTTCCAGCAACGCCGTGGAAGTGCATATTCACCACCTGCGTAAAAAACTGGGCGGCGAATTTATCCGCACGGTGCACGGCGTCGGCTATATTCTGGGAGCGGCGCCATGACGCGCCTCAGCCTGCGTTTACGGCTGATCGCCGGTTTTGTCCTGCTGACGCTGCTTTGCTGGTGCGCCGCCGGGATCCTGTCGTGGCATCAAACCCGCGAGCATATCAATGAGCTGTTCGATACCCAGCAGATGCTGTTCGCCAAGCGGCTGGCCACCATGCATCCGGATGAAATCGTGGTGGATTCCCCCTCCCTGCCGAAAACCAAAAGCCTGGTGCGCGAAAGGCGCGGGGAACAGGAAGACGACGCGCTGGCTTTCGCCATTTTTACCCGCGACGGCAAAATGGCGCTGAATGACGGCGAGAACGGCAAAGATTTTATCTTCGACTACGCGCAAAACGGCTTCACCAACGGCAGGCTGCGCGATGATAACGACCGGTGGCGCATGGTATGGCTGGCCACGGCGGATAATCGTTATGTGGTGGTGGTCGGCCAGGAGTGGGAATACCGTCAGGATATGGCGCTGGGGCTCGTCAAGACCAACCTCCTGCCCTGGCTGTTTGCCCTGCCGGTTATGCTGCTGTTGATGTTCTGGCTGGTTTCCCGCGAACTGTCGCCGCTGAAACGCCTCGCCACGCAGCTTCGCCGACGTCCGCCGGAAGATGACGCCCCGCTGGATACCCACGCCGTTCCGCAGGAAGTACGCCCGCTGGTGGATGAACTTAACAGCCTGTTCGTGCGCATCGGCGAGATGCTGCTGCGCGAGCGCCGCTTTACCGCGGACGCCGCGCATGAATTACGCAGCCCGCTGGCCGCGCTGAAGGTGCAGACGGAATTGGCGCAGTTGGCGCACGATGACGAACCCGTGCGCCGCCATGCGCTGAACAATCTGGACGAGGGGATCGATCGCGCCACGCGGCTGGTGGAGCAACTGTTAACGCTGTCGCGGCTTGACTCGGAATCGTTCGCCGACGGGCAGCAGCCGGTGGAACTCCAGGCGCTGCTGCAGCAAATGGTTATCGACCATTACCATAAAGCGCAGGCGGCAGGCATTGAACTGAAGCTGGAGGTGCCGAAAGATCCCGTCGTCCGTCAGGGGCACCCATTGCTGCTGACGCTGCTGATTCGCAATCTGCTTGATAACGCCATTCGCTACAGCCACCAGGGCGGAACGGTAACGCTGACGCTCACGGCGCGGTGTATTCAGGTTAGCGATGAGGGGCCGGGCATCGACGACGCGGTATTGGCGCGGGTCGGCGAACGCTTTTTTCGCCCGCCGGGACAGGAGAAGTCCGGCAGCGGCTTGGGCATCTCCATTGTCAACAATATCGCTCGCCTGCACGGCATGCGGGCGACCTTCGACAATCGGCCGGAAGGGGGTCTGAAGGTCGCGGTAAATTGGTGACGCTCTGCTTTCCCAGCGCGTTGCGCGATTTAAATCTCCACCTGAATACCAAGCTCAATCAACCGGTTGGGGGGAATTTCAAACTGATCGCCCGCCCGCAGGGCATTGCGGCTGAGCATCATAAACAGCTTGCCGCGCATGCGCAGATACCAGGGACGTTTCCCCATCGTCAGCGATTCATTGGACATAAAAAACGAGGTTTCCATCATCTGGCAGGTCAAGCCATCCTGCCAGCAGCGGTGAAACACCTCTTCCACGTTGGGGGTTTCGCGCCAGCCGTAGTTGGCGATAACCCGCCAGAAGGTTGGCGAAAGCTGTTCCACCGTCACCCGCCGGGCATTGAGCACATAAGGCGCGTCTTCGTTACGCATGGTCAACAGCACCACCCGTTCATGCAATATTTTGTTGTGTTTCAGGTTGTGCAACAGGGCGAACGGGATAACGTGGGTGGCGCGCGACAGGTAAACCGCCGTGCCCGGCACCCTGAGCGGCGGCGATTTTTCCAGCGAGGCGATCATCGCGTCCAGTGAATTGCCGTGTTCGTGCAGGCGGCGCAGCAGCCTGAAGCGTTCGCTTTTCCAGGTGGTCATAATGACGAACATCGCCGTGCCCAACATCAGCGGCAGCCAGCCGCCGGACAGGATTTTCCCCACGTTGGCTAAAAACATCGGCACATCGACAAGCAGTAGCCCGGTAAGCAGCGTCCACACCAGATAGCGGTGCCAGTGCCAGTTTTTCACCGCCACCGTGCAGAACAGGATGCTGGTCAACACCATGGTTCCGGTTACCGCGATACCATACGCGGCCGCCAGATTGCTCGAATGTTCAAAGCTGACGATCACGATCACCACCGCGATATATAACAGCCAGTTAACCACCGGAATATAAATCTGGCCGGATTCCATATCGGAGGTGTGCACTATGCGCATCGGGGGAAGGTAGCCCAGGCGAACCGCCTGGCGCGTAAGCGAAAACACCCCGGAAATAACCGCCTGCGACGCAATGATCGTCGCCAGCGTGGCCAGCACCATTAACGGTATCAGCGCCCAATCGGGCGCCAGCAGAAAAAAGGGGTTTTTAATCGCTTCCGGATGTTTAAGCAATAAGGCGCCCTGGCCGAAATAGTTCAGCACCAGCGACGGCAGCACCACGCTAAACCAGGCGAGACGAATGGGAAACTTGCCGAAATGCCCCATATCCGCGTACAGCGCCTCCACGCCGGTAATCGCCAGCACCACCGCGCCCAGCGCGAAAAACGACACCGTTTTGTATTCGGCGAAGAAATGGATGGCCCACAGCGGATTCAGCGCCCGCAGCACCTGCGGATTATCGATGATGCTGTCCGCCCCGAGGATCGCCAGCGTAACAAACCACACCAGCATCACCGGGGCGAACAGTTTCCCCACGCTGCCGGTGCCGCGTTTTTGAATAATAAACAGCAACGTCAGAACCATAATCGACAGGGGAACGATGTAGTGATCCATCGAAGGCGCGGCGATTTCCATCCCCTCAATGGCGGACATCACCGATATCGCCGGGGTGATGACCACTTCCCCGTAAAAGAAGCTGCCGCCTATCAGCCCCATAATCACCAGCACCGAGGTCATGCGGTCAGAAGTATGGCGCCCGGCCAGCGACATCAGGGTGAGGATACCCCCTTCGCCGGCGTTATCGGCGCGCATCACATAGGTCAGGTACTTAAGCGAAACCACAACCACCAATAACCAAAAGATCAAAGAAAGAAAACCAAATACCGAGTCAGGTTCGACGCCAAGACCAAACTGCCCGGATAAACACTCTCTTAGCGTATAAAGCGGGCTGGTGCCGATATCGCCGTATACCACCCCTATCGCCGCCAGCGTAACGGCCGGAAGCGCACGTTTATGTTCTGAGATCATAAACTTTATCTTCTTTTATCAACCAGTTATCAGACAGTGGTTTTTCCGCGTCCACTCGCCTAAAAACGCCCAGTATGCACAAATACGGCTAAAAACCTATTTTTATATCGTCCGGGAAACATCCTGTAAAAAGTGGCTTATTGATTAACCAACCGGGAAGGGTCAATAATCAGCAACGCTCTACTAATAAAAATCTGTGATCTGCCGTTTATTATTACTATTGTTTTGCGGAAAAAGATGTTTTCCGCCAACGAACCATGGGAATGATTGATTAACTATGCTGCAATCCGCCGCTTTGGCCGACAGGATTTCACGCCTTGGCAACGCGCTGGAGCATGGCCTGTATGAACGACAGCACGCCATCCGCCTGTGTTTACTGGCCGCGCTAAGCGGAGAAAGCGTTTTTCTGCTGGGTCCGCCGGGGATCGCCAAAAGCATGATCGCCCGACGTCTTAAATTCGCTTTTCGCCACGCGAATGCGTTTGAGTATCTGATGACCCGCTTCTCCACCCCGGAAGAAGTCTTCGGCCCGTTGTCTATTCAGGCGTTAAAGGATGAAGGCCGTTACCAGCGATTAACCGCGGGTTATCTGCCGGAAGCGGAGATTGTCTTTCTGGATGAGATCTGGAAAGCCGGCCCCGCCATTTTGAACACCCTGCTGACCGCCATTAACGAACGTCGTTTTCGCAACGGCAACAGCGAAGATCCCATCCCCATGCGTCTTCTGGTCACCGCCTCCAACGAACTGCCCGAAGCGGACAGCAGTCTGGAAGCGCTGTATGACCGCATGCTGATTCGCCTGTGGCTGGACAAAGTTCAGGAAAAACATAATTTCCGCGCCCTGCTGGAGAATAACGGCAGCGAGGGCGACAACCCCGTCAGCGCCGCGCTCAGCGTCAGCGATGAAGAGTACCGGCAGTGGCAAAAGGATATTGACCGCATCTCTCTGCCGGAAAACTGTTTTGAGCTGATTTATCAGCTGCGCCAGCGGCTGGACGCTTTGCCGCAATCCCCTTACGTATCCGACCGGCGTTGGAAAAAAGCCCTGCGTTTACTTCAGGCGTGCGCGTTTTTCAGCGGACGGGAAGCCATCGCCCCGGTGGATATCATTCTGCTGAAAGACTGCCTGTGGCATAACGGCGATACCCTGACGCTGGTCGAGCAACAGATCGAACAGCTGATTACCGAACAGGCCTACCAGCAGAAGAACCTGCTGTTTCGCTTGCAGCAGCTGAACGTGCAACGCCAGCAATACCAGTTGCAACAGAGCGAGCTGCAGGCGCTTTATGTGGAAAGACACGGCCACCGGTTGGGACGCAAATCCCATTATTCCCTGCCGGAAACGCTGAGCGCGGACACGCTGAGTCTGGTTTTGCAGCGGCCGCTGGTGCTTAACGATATTGAAGTCAGCCATCTGGTGATGGATAAAAACGCGCTGCAAAACTGGCTTCACAAAGGGGGGGAAATACGCGGCAAGCTGAACGGCATCGGTTTTACTCAGCCTCTGGATCTGGCGGTGGACGATCGCCATCACCTGCTCGTCCGCGATATAAGCCTGCAATCTTCCATTCTTTCCCTGCCGGAAAAACGCGACTGCACGCTACCGGCCGAACTCACCGATGAATATGAAAAGCTGACGATTCAACTGCGCGAACAGCGGCGATTATTCGGTCTGCATCAGCCCTGTCTGTTCGTTCCCGCAGAATGGCTGGCGAAAATTGAAGCCAGCCTGCAACAGGCGGCCGAACAAATTCAGCGGTCAATGCAGGATTAAGCGCCGATGATCACGCTGGAATCACTGGAAATAGTGCTGTCGATAGACGAAAACGCGCTATTGGACGAACTGGCGGTGACGCTTCTGGCCACGCCGCAGCTGGCGGTCTTTTTTGAGAAATACCCCGGCCTGAAATCCGCCCTGCTTAACGATCTGCCCGACTGGAAAGAAGCCCTGAAGCAACGGTTGCACAATACCCAGGCGCCGCCGGAGCTGGAAACCGAATTCGGCTGCTATCAACGCGCTCAGGCGGCGGACAGCCAGGCGTTTCACGCCCGCCTGCCGCGCATTATGGAAATGTTGAACGAAGTTGAATCCCCCTTTCTGACCCAGGCCGATCGGCTGATACGCCAGCCGGAACCCGAGCTGGGGCAAAAAATCAGCAGCGGCCTGCACGCCCTGTTTCTGCAACGCTGGCGGCTGAGCCTGACGCTGCAAACCCTCTCCCTGCACCAGCAGATAATGGAACAGGAGCGGGAGGCGCTGCTGGACGAATTGCAGCAACGCCTTACGCTGAGCGGCAAACTGGAGCCGATTCTGGCCGAGAACGAGCATGCCGCGGGGCGGCTGTGGGATCTCAGCGCCGGACGGCTTATCCGTAGCGACCAGCAGGTCCTGCTGGACTGCGCCGCTTTTCTGCAACGCCAGCCGGCGTTGCTGCGCCTGGCCGAACGCCTGGGGCGCAGCCGGGAAACCAAATCCGTTCTCAGCCAGGATGCGCCCAAAGAAACATTCCGCGTGATGATTCGCGAACCCGCAACCGTGCCCGAGCAGGTCAGCGGCATTCACCAGAGTGACGATATACTGCGTTTATTGCCGGCGGAGCTGGCGACCATGGGCATCGGCGAGCTGGAATATGAGTTCTATCGCCGCCTGTTGGAACATCGTCTGCTCACCTACCGTTTACAGGGGGAAAGCTGGCGCGAAAAAGCCGCCGAGCGGCCGGTTATCCACCAGCACAACGAGCAACAGCCGCGCGGGCCCTTTATTGTCTGCGTCGATACCTCCGGATCGATGGGGGGATTTAACGAACGCTGCGCCAAGGCCTTCTGCCTGGCGCTGCTGCGTATCGCCCTGGCGGACCGGCGCCGTTGCTATATCATGCTGTTTTCCACCGGGATAGTGCGCTATGAGCTAACCTCGACGGACGGGCTGGAACAGGCGGTGCGCTTCCTCAGCCAGACATTCCGCGGCGGAACCGATCTCAGCGCCTGCCTATCGGCATTGCTGGATAAAATGGACGAATGGCTGTGGCATGACGCCGATGCGGTGGTGATTTCAGATTTTATCGCCCAGCGCCTGCCCGATGAACTGGTCGACAAGGTTAAACGGCGCCAGCAACGGCTAGGGCATCGTTTTCATGCCGTAGCGATGTCCGATCACGGCAAACCCGGCATCATGCGTATTTTCGACCATATCTGGCGCTTTGACACCGGGCTGAAAAGCCGCCTGATGCGGCGCTGGCGCCACGGCTAACCTCTTGCCCTGATAAAACGCTCGCCCGCCGTCCAAAAGATGACAGGACCATCCGAATCAGCGTATAAATAATCGGGTTCCTGGCTGAACATCTTCTACCTTAATAGCCTTTTCAGGGCCAATTCATCGCCTTATAACGGTAGTTAATAAAATTTTCAGGAGAAAACGTGGCGGAAATTTATCAGATCGATAATCTCGATCGCGGCATCCTCTCAGCCTTGATGGACAATGCGCGCACCCCCTATGCCGAACTGGCGAAGCAGTTTTCCGTCAGCCCGGGGACGATCCACGTGCGGGTGGAAAAAATGAAGCAGGCGGGCATCATTATCGGCACGCGCCTGGATATCAGCCCCAAACAGCTGGGCTATGACGTCTGCTGTTTTATCGGCATCATTTTGAAAAGCGCCAAAGACTATCCCTCCGCGCTGGAAAAGCTCAACAATCTGGAAGAGGTGGTGGAGGCTTACTACACCACCGGCCATTACAGCGTGTTTATCAAGGTGATGTGCCGCTCGATCGAATCCCTGCAACACGTACTTATCAACAAGATCCAGACCATTGACGAAATCCAGTCCACCGAGACGCTGATCTCGCTGCAAAACCCCATTATGCGGACCATTGCGCCTTAATCCATTTTCTTATACCCCCATTATCCACAGGTAGATCCCAGCCTGATCACAGCGTACAATGTCCCGTCTTTTATCAGGTGGGATGGTGTATGGCTGACATTACGCTAATCAGCGGCAGTACTTTGGGCAGCGCAGAATATGTGGCGGAACATTTGGCCGAACTGCTGGAAAAGGAAAACATCTCCTCGGAGATGCTGCACGGCCCTGAACTGAACGAGCTGCCGGAAAGCGGTTTATGGCTGCTGGTCACCTCGACGCACGGCGCCGGGGAACTGCCGGATAATCTGCAGCCGCTGTTTGAACAGCTGGAGCGGCAGAAACCCGATCTCTCCCAGGTGCGCTTCGGCGCCATCGGCATAGGCAGTAAAGAGTACGATACCTTTTGCGGCGCGATCCTTACCGCGGATCGAGTATTAAGCCAGCTCGGCGCCAAAAGGATCGGCGATATTCTGAAGATCGACATCACCCAGCACCAAATTCCCGAGGATCCGGCGGAAGAGTGGCTGGGATCCTGGATTAATTTACTCAATTAAGGCGAAATATTCAGCGCTTGAATGTGTATAACTATGCTCAATTCAAGTGTAAAAGCGGTAGTTATCCCAATAACAAGCGCTGATTGTTTTTTGTCCTGTGCATAACTAGCCATTCAGATCCCAGCTTATACGCGGCAGGATCACCGATCATTCACAGCTAACGATCGTCATTAATGTATTGATCCTTAAAATGAATAATCACTTATCCACACAAAGGGCCGATCCTAATAGAAGATCTAATAAAGAGATCTTTAAATAAAAAGATCTTTAAATAATTAGCCAGGATCCAAGACGCTTGGTCGTTTGCGTAAAGTTGAGTAGAATCCTCCACCCCAGGGCAAGTAACGATCGTTTCGCCACTATCCATTCGCAACAATGCGAGGAGCAGTACCATGTTTTATCCAGATCCTTTTGACGTCATCGTGATCGGCGGAGGCCATGCCGGTACGGAAGCGGCCATGGCTTCAGCCCGCATGGGACGACAAACCCTTTTGCTGACGCACAATATCGACACGCTGGGACAGATGTCCTGCAACCCGGCGATCGGCGGTATCGGGAAAGGACATCTGGTTAAAGAGATCGACGCCATGGGAGGGCTGATGGCCAACGCCGTCGATCGGGCCGGCATTCAGTTTAGGATACTAAACATCAGCAAAGGCCCGGCGGTACGCGCTACTCGGGCACAGGCGGATCGCGTACTCTATCGGCAGGCGGTGCGCACCGCGCTGGAAAATCAACCCAACCTGACGATCTTTCAACAGGCGGTCGACGATCTTATCGTGGAAAACGATCGCGTGGTGGGCGCGGTTACCCAGATGGGGTTAAAATTCCGCGCCAAAGCGGTGGTGCTGACCGTGGGTACTTTCCTTGACGGCAAGATCCACATCGGGCTGGATAACTACAGCGGCGGACGCGCCGGCGATCCGCCTTCCATTCCGCTGGCCCGGCGTCTGCGTGAGCTGCCGCTGCGGGTTAATCGTCTTAAAACCGGTACGCCGCCGCGTATCGACGCCCGAACCATCGATTTCAGCGTACTGGCGCAGCAGCACGGCGACAATCCCATGCCGGTATTCTCTTTCCTGGGACAGGCCAGTCAGCATCCGGCGCAGATGCCGTGCTATATCACCCATACCAATGAAAAAACCCATGAGGCGATCCGCAACAACCTGGATCGCAGCCCGATGTACGCCGGGATCATCGAAGGGATCGGTCCGCGCTACTGTCCGTCGATCGAAGACAAGGTGATGCGTTTCGCCGATCGCAATTCCCATCAGATCTTTCTGGAGCCGGAAGGGCTGACCAGCAATGAGATCTACCCCAACGGGATTTCGACCAGCCTGCCGTTCGACGTGCAGTGGCAAATCGTGCGTTCGATGACCGGCATGGAAAATGCGCGCATTGTTCGCCCCGGCTATGCCATCGAGTACGACTTCTTCGATCCGCGTGATTTAAAAACCACGCTGGAGAGCAAATTTATTCACGGCCTGTTCTTCGCCGGCCAGATCAACGGCACCACCGGCTACGAGGAAGCCGCGGCGCAGGGGATGCTGGCGGGGCTGAACGCCGCCCGTCTGGCCTTCGACCAGGAAGGCTGGGCGCCGCGCCGCGATCAGGCCTATCTGGGCGTACTGGTGGATGACCTCTGCACCCTGGGCACCAAAGAACCCTATCGGATGTTTACTTCGCGCGCCGAATACCGCCTGATGCTGCGGGAAGACAATGCCGACCTGCGTCTGACGGAGATCGGCCGCGAGCTGGGAATGGTGGACGACCACCGCTGGGCGCGCTTTAACGAAAAGCTGGAAAACATTGAAAAAGAGCGCCAGCGCCTGCGCGATATTCGTATTCACCCGCAGTCCGAGCAGTTGGAGCAGGTCAACGGCCTGTTGAAAACGCCGCTGTCGCGCGAGGCAAACGGGGAAGAGCTGCTGCGCCGTCCGGAAGTGGACTATGCTCAGCTGACCGCGCTGCCGCTGTTTGCGCCGGCGTTAAGCGACCAACAGGCCGCCGAACAGGTTGAAATTCAGGTTAAATACGCAGGCTATATCGCCCGTCAGCAGGATGAAATCGAGAAACAGCAGCGTAACGAGAATACGCTGCTGCCCGTCGAGCTTGATTATCGCCAGGTTAACGGGTTGTCGAATGAGGTGATCGCCAAGCTCAACGATCACAAACCCGCGTCGATCGGCCAGGCCTCGCGTATTTCCGGCATCACCCCGGCCGCCATCTCCATTCTGCTGGTGTGGCTGAAAAAACAGGGAATGCTGCGCCGCAGCGCCTAAGCCGAGGCAACCTTGCCGGCGGTACGATATTCACATAAATAACTCCAGGATCTTAGGGTGCACAACACGCTTGATAATCTGCTGAAAACCGCCGCCATTGTGCTTTCAGAAAAGCAAAAAAACTTGCTGGTTCAGTATGTTGAGATGCTGCATAAGTGGAACAACGCCTACAATCTGACCTCCGTGCGCGATCCGCGGCAGATGCTCGTCCGCCACATTATGGACAGCATCGTGGTGGAGCCCTATTTGCAGGGAGAACGCTTTATTGATGTGGGGACCGGGCCGGGACTACCGGGGATCCCCTTGGCGATAGTGCGTCCGGCGGCGCATTTTACCCTGCTGGACAGCCTGGGAAAACGCGTGCGCTTTCTACGTCAGGTGCAGTATGAACTGCAACTGGAGAATATTTCTCCGGTGCAGAGCCGGGTCGAGGATTTCCCCGCCGAGCCGCCTTTCGACGGCATTATCAGCCGGGCATTCGCTTCGCTGCAGGATATGGTTCAGTGGTGTCATCATCTTCCCGCCAAACCATCCGGCCGTTTCTATGCCCTGAAAGGGGTGTTGCCCGCGGAGGAACTTACCGCGTTGCCCCAGGGCGTCGAACTGGAGCGGGTGGTTCGTTTATCGGTGCCGGAACTGGAAGGCGAACGCCACCTGATGGTGCTTAAACCAAATTAATTTTGCGTTTTATCAAAAAAATTATAACTAATTATTTCTCTATCGGCTGTTTACATGGCGGACGCGGCGGCGTGTGGTTTAGTGATTAACGATCACTTATATTTCACATATGGCGGGGTTTTTCTGGTAACGGGGTTAGTTTCATGGTTAATAGTCACTGGCGAAAATAACTTGCCAGCGGTAAACCTCGCTGTTTTTGGGTGTTAATTGAGTGAAAAAATAATATCAATAATGTCAATAGATGGTTGAAATGGTGTTTATCGCGTGTTTTTAGTTTGTTCTTTTTTAACTGATTGAATTTAAATAAGATAAACAGCTTTCTTTGCTAAAGACAAAAAATAACCTAATCCGCTATAAAATGCCTGTAAAGCGTTTGTGTGAGGAATGTCACATATCGGACGGCTTTAGAAATTAATTACAGCGCGTAGGTGCGATTATGATTGTTGGCGGAATTGCGTCTCCGGAAAGAAATTTAAATAATTGTTCACCTTTTCGCTACTTATCGATTGAATTCGCAGGTATGACCCGTATAATTTGCTCGTTTTTTGCTGCTTGACTCAAGGGTATAAAGGCAGTTTTATACGTCATTCAGCACACCTCTGGAAGGTACGGAGAGAGCAAAGGCCATGTCTGTATCCCTTTACAGCGGAAAAGCGGCTTTTAGGTTACTGCTACTGCAGCTGGCCGCTTTTATTCTGTTGAGCGCCGTCTTCGCCGCCGGCAGTATTGAAGCCGGGGCTTCCGCGTTAGGCGGGGGGCTGGCGGCCTGGTTGCCGAACGTCCTGTTTGTGCTGTTTGCCCTGCGTCATCAGGCGCACACGCCTGCCGACGGGCGAGTCGCCTGGTCGTTTGCCATCGGTGAGGCGCTTAAGGTATTGATCACCATTGCACTGCTGGTGGTGGCGTTAGGGATGTTCAAAGCGGCTTTTTTTCCGCTCGGCCTGACTTATCTGGCGGTGTTGGTTATGCAGATAGTGGCGCCGGCCGTAATGAACCGTTACCGTAATTAACAACAAAAGGGTAAGAGACATCATGTCTGCATCAGGAGAAATCTCTACTCCTCAAGAGTACATCGGTCATCACCTGACACACTTGCAGGTGGGGACGGGGTTCTGGTCGATCAACATCGATTCGATGTTTTTCTCTATCGCTCTCGGGGTCCTCTTTCTGGTTATCTTCCGCCGGGTCGCCAAAAACGCCACCAGCGGCGTGCCGGGTAAATTGCAAACGGCGGTCGAGCTGATTGTCGGCTTTGTCGACAGCAACGTGCGCGACATGTTTCATGGCAAGAGCAAGCTTATCGCCCCGCTGGCGCTGACCATTTTCGTCTGGGTTTTCCTGATGAACCTGATGGATCTGCTGCCCATCGATTTTCTGCCGCAGGTGTGGGCCGGCATTTATAGCCTTCTCGGCCACGATCCGGCGCATGCCTATCTGCGCGTGGTGCCGTCCGCGGACGTCAATATCACCTTGTCCATGGCGCTCGGCGTTTTTGCCCTGGTCCTGTTCTACAGCATTAAAATGAAAGGCGTTGGCGGTTTCGTTAAGGAACTGACCATGCAGCCGTTCAACCATCCAGTATTTATTCCTATCAACCTGATTCTTGAAGGTGTCAGCCTGCTGTCCAAACCGATCTCTCTTGGTTTGCGACTGTTTGGCAACATGTATGCGGGTGAGTTGATCTTCATCCTGATTGCCGGCTTGCTGCCGTGGTGGTCGCAATGGTTGTTGAATGTGCCCTGGGCCATTTTCCACATTTTGATCATTACGCTTCAGGCTTTTATTTTCATGGTTCTGACGGTTGTTTATCTCTCGATGGCATCTGAAGAGCATTGATTTTCTTTCAACACAATAACGTTTTAACTGAAACAAACTGGAGACTGTCATGGAAAACCTGAGTGTGGATCTGCTGTACATGGCTGCCGCGTTGATGATGGGTTTGGCGGCAATCGGTGCTGCGATCGGTATCGGCATTCTGGGTGGTAAGTTTTTGGAAGGCGCTGCGCGTCAGCCTGATCTGATTCCTCTGCTGCGTACACAGTTCTTTATCGTCATGGGCCTGGTTGACGCCATCCCGATGATTGCCGTTGGTCTGGGCCTGTATGTGATGTTTGCGGTGGCCTAAGCGGAGATGTTTTCCGCCGGGGTTGAAACATCAACTTATTTAACTTTGAAAGAGGCATTGTGCTGTGAATATTAATGCAACAATCCTCGGCCAGGCCATAGCGTTCGTCCTGTTTGTCTGGTTCTGCATGAAGTACGTATGGCCGCCGATTATGGCCGCCATCGAGAAGCGTCAGAAGGAAATCGCTGACGGTCTGGCTTCTGCCGAACGTGCCAAAAAAGATTTGAACCTGGCGCAGGCCAATGCGACAGATCAACTGAAGAAAGCCAAAGCGGAAGCCCAGGTGCTCATCGAGCAGGCAAACAAACGCCGTACTCAGATCCTGGATGAAGCCAAAGCGGAAGCGGAAGCTGAACGTAACAAAATTGTCGCGCAGGCGCAGGCTGAAATTGAAGCCGAACGCAAACGCGCTCGTGAAGAGTTGCGTAAGCAGGTCGCCATGTTGGCTATCGCCGGTGCCGAGAAAATTATCGAACGTTCCGTGGATGAAGCTGCCAACAGCGACATCGTTGATAAACTGGTCGCTGAACTGTAAGGAGGGAGGGGCCGATGTCTGAATACGTCACGGTAGCTCGCCCCTACGCCAAAGCAGCTTTTGACTTTGCGGTTGAGAATCAGGCGGTTGATCGCTGGCAGAATATGCTGGCGTTTACGGCCGAGGTCACGCGCAACGAACAGATTGCCGAGTTGCTTTCCGGCGCGATAGCGCCGATTGAGCTGGCGAAAACGTTTATTGCCGTTTGTGGCGATCAACTTGATGAAGCCGGGCAGAACCTGATCAAGGTGATGGCCGAGAACGGACGTTTACCGGTGCTTCCCGAAGTGCTGGCACAATTTGTTCAACTGCGGGCGGCGCAGGAATCGACGGTTGAAGTCGATGTTGTTTCCGCCGGTACGTTGAATGAGCAGCAGCTGTCGAAGATAGCCGCGGCGATGGAAAAACGTCTGTCACGCAAAGTGAAGCTGAATTGCAAAATTGATAAGTCTGTCATGGCCGGCGTGGTGATACGCGCGGGCGATATGGTGATAGATGGCAGCATTCGCGGTCGTCTGGAACGTCTGGCAGACGTCTTGCAGTCTTAAGGGGACTGGAGCATGCAACTGAATTCCACCGAAATCAGCGAACTGATCAAGCAGCGCATTGCTCAGTTCAATGTGGTGAGCGAAGCTCACAATGAAGGTACTATTGTTTCCGTCAGCGACGGGATCATCCGCGTTCACGGCCTGGCCGAAGTGATGCAGGGGGAGATGATTTCCCTGCCGGGCAACCGCTACGCGATTGCGCTGAACCTGGAGCGCGACTCCGTTGGTGCGGTGGTGATGGGGCCGTATGCGGATCTGGCCGAAGGCATGAAGGTAAAATGCACCGGCCGTATTCTGGAAGTGCCGGTCGGCCGCGGTCTGCTGGGCCGCGTGGTCAACACCCTGGGCGCGCCGATCGACGGTAAAGGTCCGCTGGAGCACGACGGTTTCTCCGCGGTTGAAGCGATTGCGCCCGGCGTTATCGAGCGTCAGTCCGTCGATCAGCCGGTGCAGACGGGCTATAAGTCCGTCGATGCCATGATCCCCATCGGTCGCGGTCAGCGCGAGCTGATCATCGGCGACCGTCAGACCGGTAAAACGGCGCTGGCCATCGACGCCATCATCAACCAGCGCGATTCCGGCATCAAGTGCGTTTATGTCGCCATCGGCCAGAAAGCCTCCACCATCTCCAACGTGGTGCGTAAGCTGGAAGAGCACGGCGCGCTGGCCAACACCATCGTGGTGGTGGCGACCGCGTCCGAGTCCGCCGCGCTGCAATATCTGGCGCCGTACGCCGGATGCGCCATGGGCGAATATTTCCGCGACCGCGGCGAAGATGCGCTGATTATTTATGACGACCTGTCCAAGCAGGCCGTCGCCTATCGTCAGATTTCTTTGCTGCTGCGTCGTCCGCCGGGCCGTGAAGCCTATCCGGGGGACGTGTTCTATCTGCACTCCCGTCTGCTGGAACGGGCCGCGCGCGTCAACGTCGACTACGTCGAGGCTTACACCAAGGGCGAGGTGAAAGGTAAAACCGGTTCTCTGACCGCGCTGCCGATTATCGAAACCCAGGCCGGCGACGTTTCCGCGTTCGTTCCGACCAACGTGATTTCGATCACCGACGGTCAGATCTTCCTGGAATCCAACCTGTTCAACGCCGGTATCCGTCCCGCGGTCAACCCGGGGATCTCGGTATCCCGCGTCGGCGGCGCCGCGCAGACCAAGATCATGAAAAAGCTGTCCGGGGGTATTCGTACCGCGCTGGCGCAGTATCGTGAACTGGCGGCGTTCTCGCAGTTTGCATCCGATCTGGATGATGCAACGCGCAAACAGCTGAACCACGGTCAGAAAGTGACCGAGTTGCTCAAGCAGAAACAGTATGCGCCGATGTCGGTTGCGCAGCAGTCTCTGGTGCTGTACGCGGCGGAACGCGGTTACCTTGAAGACGTTGAAATTGCGAAAGTCGTCGGCTTTGAAGCGGCGCTGCTGGCCTATGCCGATCGCGAGCACGGCGAACTTCTGCAACAAATCGACCAGTCTGGCGCTTATAACGACGAGATCGAGGGTAAGTTCAAAAACATTCTCGATACCTTTAAGGCAACCCAGTCCTGGTAACGCCCGGTGGCCTGCTGTAAAGCAGGCCGCAAGGCTTTGAGGAGAAGCAAAGATGGCCGGCGCAAAAGAGATACGTAGTAAGATCGCAAGCGTCCAGAATACGCAAAAGATCACCAAAGCGATGGAAATGGTCGCCGCCTCCAAAATGCGTAAATCGCAGGAACGTATGGCGGCCAGCCGTCCTTATGCGAAAACCATACGCAACGTGATTGGTCACCTTGCGTTGGGCAATCTGGAATATAAACACCCTTACCTGGAAGAGCGGGACGTTAAGCGCGTCGGGTATCTGGTGGTGTCTACCGACCGAGGCCTGTGCGGCGGGTTGAACATTAACCTGTTCAAAAAGCTGCTGGGCGAAATGAAATCCTGGAACGAGAAAGGCGTTGATGTCGATTTGGCGCTGATTGGCTCCAAAGCGGTCTCTTTTTTCAATTCGGTGGGCGGGAATATCGTCGCCCAGGTCACCGGCATGGGGGATAACCCTTCGGTGTCGGAACTGATCGGGCCGGTGAAAGTTATGCTGCAGGCCTATGACGAAGGTCGTCTGGACAAGCTGTATATCGTCTGCAACAGGTTTATCAATACCATGTCTCAGGAACCGCTGGTTGCTCAGCTGTTGCCGTTGCCGCCCGCGGATGACGGCGAGTTGAAGAAAAAGTCCTGGGATTACCTGTATGAGCCCGATCCCAAGTCGCTGCTGGACACCCTGCTGCGCCGCTATGTGGAGTCGCAGGTTTATCAGGGCGTCGTAGAGAACCTGGCCAGTGAACAGGCCGCGCGAATGGTGGCGATGAAAGCCGCGACCGATAACGGCGGCAGCCTGATCAAAGAGTTGCAGTTGGTATACAACAAGGCTCGTCAGGCCAGCATTACCCAGGAACTCACCGAAATCGTCGGGGGAGCCTCCGCGGTTTAAACCAGGTTTACGAATTACGTAGAGGATTCAAGATGGCTACTGGAAAGATTATCCAGGTAATCGGCGCCGTGGTGGACGTCGAGTTCCCGCAGGATGCGGTACCAAAAGTGTACGATGCGCTTGAGGTAGAGAACGGCGCGGAAAAACTGGTGCTGGAAGTACAGCAGCAGTTGGGCGGCGGCGTTGTTCGCTGTATCGCAATGGGCTCTTCCGACGGCCTGCGTCGCGGGTTGAAGGTCACCAATCAGGGACACCCGATCGAAGTCCCGGTGGGTAAAGCGACCCTGGGCCGCATCATGAACGTGCTGGGCGAGCCGGTCGACATGAAAGGCGACATCGGCGAAGAAGACCGCTGGGCGATTCACCGCGCGGCGCCGAGCTACGAAGAACTGTCCAACTCGCAGGAACTGCTGGAAACCGGCATCAAGGTTATCGACCTGATGTGTCCGTTCGCCAAGGGCGGTAAAGTCGGCCTGTTCGGCGGCGCCGGCGTGGGTAAAACCGTCAACATGATGGAGCTTATCCGTAACATCGCCATCGAGCACTCCGGTTATTCGGTGTTTGCCGGCGTGGGCGAACGTACCCGTGAAGGTAACGACTTCTATCACGAAATGACCGAATCCAACGTTATCGATAAAGTATCGCTGGTATACGGCCAGATGAACGAGCCGCCGGGCAACCGTCTGCGCGTGGCGTTGACCGGCCTGACCATGGCGGAAAAATTCCGTGATGAAGGGCGCGACGTACTGCTGTTCGTCGATAACATTTATCGCTACACCCTGGCCGGTACCGAAGTGTCCGCGCTGTTGGGCCGTATGCCTTCGGCGGTGGGCTACCAGCCGACGCTGGCGGAAGAAATGGGCGTACTGCAAGAACGTATTACCTCCACCAAAACCGGTTCCATCACCTCGGTTCAGGCGGTTTACGTGCCTGCGGATGACTTGACCGACCCGTCGCCGGCCACCACCTTCGCCCACCTGGACGCCACCGTGGTACTGAGCCGTCAGATCGCCTCGCTGGGTATCTACCCTGCGGTCGACCCGCTGGATTCCACCAGCCGTCAGTTGGATCCGCTGGTTGTGGGCCAGGAGCACTACGACGTGGCGCGCGGCGTGCAGTCCATTCTGCAACGCTACCAGGAGCTGAAGGATATCATCGCCATTCTGGGTATGGACGAGCTGTCTGAAG
Source organism: Brenneria tiliae (assembly GCF_023347575.1). Classification (NCBI taxonomy): domain Bacteria; kingdom Pseudomonadati; phylum Pseudomonadota; class Gammaproteobacteria; order Enterobacterales; family Pectobacteriaceae; genus Brenneria; species Brenneria tiliae. Next base: position 24,983 of record NZ_JAKPCB010000101.1, read on the forward strand.
AAGACAAGCTGGTGGTATCCCGGGCGCGTAAAATCCAACGCTTCCTGTCGCAGCCGTTCTTCGTGGCGGAAGTGTTCACCGGTTCTCCGGGCAAGTACGTCTCCCTGAAAGATACCATTCGCGGTTTTAAAGGTATTATGGACGGCGAATACGACCACCTGCCGGAGCAGGCGTTCTACATGGTTGGTTCCATTGAAGAAGCAGTGGAAAAGGCCAAGAAACTGTAACGCCTTGTAGGAGGGTGATATGGCTGCTATGACTTACCATCTGGATGTCGTTAGTGCGGAACAGGAAATGTTCTCCGGCCTGGTGCAGAAAATCCAGGTAACCGGGAGCGAAGGCGAACTGGGTATTTATCCGGGACATGCCCCTCTGCTGACTGCCATTAAGCCCGGCATGGTGCGTATTGTTAAACAGCACGGTGAAGAAGAGTATATCTACCTGTCCGGCGGCGTCCTCGAGGTGCAGCCGAATATGGTTACCGTACTGTCCGATACCGCCATCCGCGGGCAGGATCTGGACGAAGCGCGGGCGCTGGAAGCGAAACGCAAAGCCGAAGATCATATTCGCAACTCGCACGGCGACGTGGATTATGCCCAGGCTTCCGCCGAGCTGAGCAAAGCGATTGCCAAGCTGCGGGTTATCGAACTGACCAGAAAAACGATGTAACGGATAGAAGCGTGATAAACAAAAGCCGGCCGGGATAAAACCCGATCGGCTTTTTTCATATCGGCGTAAGCCGCGGTGAACGGCGTCGATGAGATTAGCCCGCCTGTATTTTCAGTCCCCCCTTTTCAGAAAAAACCCATCAAAAACGGTCCGCTTTCAGTATAAGTTTAGGTACACTTTGGCTATTCTTTTTCCTATTCCTTATTGATTGTCCGCCAATCAGTTCTCGTCAGGATGCTTATGTCGAACAGCGCTATGAGTGTGGTTATCCTTGCTGCCGGTAAAGGAACCCGCATGTACTCCGATCTTCCTAAAGTTTTGCACCCGCTGGCGGGTAAACCGATGGTCCAGCATGTGATTGACGCCGCCATGACCACCGGCGCGCAGCATGTTCATCTGGTTTACGGCCACGGGGGCGACTTACTGCGGCGCGAACTGTCCGATCCGGCGTTAAACTGGGTGTTACAGGCGGAGCAGTTGGGGACCGGGCACGCCATGCAGCAGGCGGCGCCCTATTTTAGCGCTGATGAAGATATTCTGATGCTGTACGGCGATGTGCCGCTGATTTCACCGGCCACGCTGCAACGTCTGCTGCAGGCTAAGCCGCAGGGCGGCATCGGCCTGCTTACCGTGAAGCTGGACGATCCCACCGGCTATGGGCGTATCGTGCGTGAAAACGGCGCGATCGTCGGGATCGTCGAACATAAAGACGCCAGCGAGGAACAGCGGCGGATTAATGAAATCAATACCGGCATTCTGGTCGCCAACGGCGAAGATTTGCAGCGCTGGTTAAGCCAATTGAATAACGATAACGCCCAGGGCGAGTACTACATCACCGATATCATCGCCATGGCGGCGGCGGAAGGTCGCAGCGTCGTCGCGGTGCATCCCGAGCGTCTGAGCGACGTGGAAGGGGTGAATAACCGCCTGCAGCTTGCGGCGCTGGAGCGGGTTTATCAACGCCGGCAGGCGGATAAACTGCTGCTGGCCGGCGTGATGCTGCTCGATCCCCAACGCTTTGATCTGCGTGGGGAACTGCTGCACGGCCGGGATGTTGCCATTGACGCCAACGTGGTGGTGGAAGGCCGGGTTACGCTGGGGCATCGGGTTAAAATCGGCGTGGGCTGCGTGATAAAAAACAGCGTGATTGGTGATGATTGTGAAATCAGTCCATACTCGGTGTTGGAAGACGCTGTGCTGGAAGCCAACTGCACCATCGGGCCGTTCGCCCGTTTGCGCCCCGGCGCCGCGCTGGAAGAAGGCGCGCACGTCGGCAACTTTGTCGAGATGAAAAAAGCCCGTCTGGGCAAAGGCTCGAAGGCCGGTCATCTGAGCTACCTGGGCGATGCCGATATCGGCGCCGGGGTCAATATCGGGGCGGGAACCATCACCTGTAACTATGACGGCGCCAATAAGTATAAAACGATCATCGGCGATGACGTGTTTGTCGGTTCGGACACCCAACTGGTGGCGCCGGTCACGGTGGCCGCGGGAGCCACTATCGCCGCGGGCACCACGGTGATGAAAGACGTCAATGGCGCGGAGCTGGTCTATAACCGCAAAGAACAGAACCATAAAGCCGGTTGGCAACGTCCGGTGAAGAAGAAATAAGCGGCTTATCGGCCTTCGCCGGCGGCGGAGGCCGTTTTGCCCTGCGTTTGTTATCGTCATAAGAAGCGCAAGGCAAAACATAATAATCCCCAACTTTCTACCAGGCTCGGGGAATCCGGAAAAACCGGAACAATCAGGTCTAAGACATATCCGGTGACACAATATGTCACTTTAATAGGAATACAATCGATGTGTGGAATTGTAGGCGCTGTTGCGCAACGTGATATTGCAGAAATTTTGTTGGAAGGTTTACGTCGTCTTGAATACCGAGGTTACGACTCCGCCGGTCTGGCCGTGGTCGACAACGAAGGGCAGGTCGCCCGTCTGCGGCGTTTGGGAAAAGTTCAGATTCTGGCCCAGGCGGCCGAAGAGCATGCGCTGCATGGCGGCACCGGGATTGCCCATACCCGTTGGGCGACCCACGGCGAACCTTCGGAGGCCAATGCGCATCCCCATGTTTCTGAAAATATCATCATCGTCCATAACGGTATTATCGAAAACCATGAACCGCTGCGTGAACTGCTGATTGAACGCGGCTATCGCTTCGCTTCGGAAACGGATACCGAGGTGGTGGCGCATCTGGTTCATTTCGAACAGAAGCAGGGCGGTTCGCTGGTCGAGGTGGTCAAGCGGGTTATCCCGCAGCTGCGCGGCGCCTATGGCATGGTGGTGCTGGATAGCCGCGACCCGAGCGTACTGGTGGCCGCGCGCTCGGGCAGCCCGCTGGTTATCGGCCGCGGCGTGGGGGAAAACTTTATTGCTTCCGACCAGTTGGCGCTGCTGCCGGTTACCCGCCGCTTTATCTTCCTGGAAGAGGGCGATGTCGCTGAAATTACGCGCCGCGACGTGCGCGTATTTGATAAAGCCGGCAACCTTGCCGAACGTGAAGAGATCGAGTCGAAAGTCAATTACGATGCCGGCGACAAGGGCGCCTATCGTCACTATATGCAGAAAGAGATCTATGAGCAGCCGGTGGCGATCAAAAATACCCTCGAAGGGCGTTTCAGCCACGGCGAAGTCAATCTTTCTGAATTGGGCCCGCAGGCGGATGAGCTGTTGGCGAAGGTCGAGCATGTGCAAATCATCGCCTGCGGCACCTCTTACAATTCCGGCATGGTGTCCCGCTACTGGTTTGAAGCGCTGGCGGGCGTGCCGTGCGACGTGGAAATCGCCTCCGAATTCCGCTATCGCCAACCGGCGGTGCGTAAAAACAGCCTGATGATTACCCTGTCGCAGTCGGGAGAAACCGCGGACACCCTGGCGGCGCTGAGGTTGTCCAAGGATCTCGGCTATCTGGGATCGCTGGCTATTTGTAACGTGGCCGGTTCTTCGCTGGTGCGCGAGTCCGATCTGGCGCTGATGACCAAAGCGGGCGTTGAAATCGGCGTGGCTTCCACCAAAGCGTTCACCACCCAGCTAACCGTACTGTTGATGCTGGTGGCGCGTATCGGCCGCCTGCGCGGCATGGACGCGCAGATCGAGCACAATATTGTGCACGGTTTGCAGGCGCTGCCGGCGCGTATCGAGCAGATGCTGTCGCAGGACAGCCTTATCGAGTCGCTGGCGGAAGGTTTCTCCGATAAGCATCATGCGCTGTTCCTGGGTCGCGGCGATCAGTACCCGATCGCCATGGAAGGGGCGCTGAAGCTGAAGGAAATCTCCTATATCCACGCCGAGGCCTACGCCGCCGGTGAACTGAAACACGGGCCGCTGGCGCTGATTGATGCGGATATGCCGGTGGTGGTGGTGGCGCCGAATAATGAACTGCTGGAAAAACTGAAATCCAATATCGAAGAGGTGCGCGCCCGCGGCGGCGAGCTGTATGTCTTCGCCGATCAGGATGCCGGCTTCGTCAGCAGCGAAAATATGAAAATTATTCCGCTGCCGCATATTGAAGAGGTAATTGCGCCGATTTTCTATACCGTACCGCTGCAATTGCTGGCTTACCACGTTGCGCTGATTAAAGGCACCGACGTCGATCAGCCGCGTAATCTGGCCAAGTCGGTCACGGTGGAATAAACCCTGGCGTTAAAATCCCATCCGCCCGGCGGCGACTCGGTTAGCGGGTTTCCAGCGGGCGGATTTTTTTGTCTTTTTTACGCTATGACCTTTTTTTCGCGCATTGGTTTTATTCGACTGCAATGACGGATTTTTGTCAGGTTATATCTGTTTTGTGTAAAATAGTTTGCATGATGCGCTAATTATTACCTTTGGCATCAGGCGCCGGTACTTTTAGGCGGTTCAATTTTTATCAATTGATAGGGATTTTATGAAAAAACAGCTTATATTCGTCGGATTGGCCTGTGTTTTAGCGTTGACCGGCTGTGCCCGCACCGCCCCCGTGGCGAATGTGACCAAGCCGATTACGGCAAATTACAGCAGCGACCAGGTAAGAAAGGCCATTCTTCAGGCCGGCCTGGAGCGTGAATGGGTAATGACGCCCGTTTCGCCGGGCGTTATCAACGGCCGCATCGATCAGCGCGGTCATGTTGCCGATATCCGTATTAATTACTCACCAACCAGTTATTCCATCAATTACGTCAGCAGTCAGAATCTGTTGGCGATCGGTGGGAAAATTCACCGCAATTATAATCGTTGGATAAATAACCTGGACCGTGAAATTCAATTAAAACTGGCGGGACAGCAGATTAAATAATTTTTACCAGCCGAATAGGCGCTATTCGGCTGTTTTGGTTTTTTCGCTTAGTCGCATTTGCCACCTCAAGGGAAATTATCGTGTCCTACGGATATGACAAAGATAATGTCAGCGCGCTGGACGCCATTACCGAAGCTCAGCGTATCGCTTTCGCGCCGATGCTGTTTCAGGCGGCTATCAACCTGCGGAATCAGGGTATTCTGGCGTTTCTGGATAAGTGCGGCCAGCAAGGGGCAAGTCTGGATGATATCGTCAATATCACCTCGCTAAGCCGCTATGCGGTTGAACTGCTGCTGGACGTCGGCCTTAGCGGACGCATTGTCATTCAGCGCGATGACGACTATTTTTTGTCCAAAATCGGCCACTACCTGCTTCACGATCCCATGACCCGCGTCAATATGGACTTTACCCAGGACGTTTGTTACCAGGGGATGTTTTATCTTGATGAAGCGCTGGCGAAAAGCAAGCCTGCGGGATTAAAGGTTTTCGGCGAGTGGCCGACTATTTACCCGGCCTTGAGTCAGCTGCCGCCGCAGGCGAAAAAGAGCTGGTTCGCTTTTGATCATTTCTACTCCGACGCCGCGTTCGATGCCGCTTTGCCGCATATTTTTCGGCACAAGCCGCGGCACCTGTACGACGTGGGGGGGAATACCGGTAAGTGGGCGCTACGCTGTTGCGACTACGATCCCGACGTGCGGATTACCATTCTTGATCTGCCTGAGCAGATAGCGCTGGCGACGTCAAATATTGCAGATACAGGCAAATCCGATCGTATTTGCGGCGTGGCGGTGGATATGCTCGCGGATAGTCCGCTGCCGGGCGAGGCGGATATCTGGTGGATGAGCCAGTTTCTCGACTGTTTTGGCGAGGCGCAAATCGTCGCCATTCTGCGCAAAATCGCGCGGTCGATGAAAGCGGACGCGCGCGTCTGTATTCTGGAGATTTTCTGGGATCGCCAGCAGTGGGAGGCCGGGGCTTTCTGCCTGAACGCCTCGTCGCTCTATTTTACCTGTCTTGCCAACGGCACCAGCCGTTTTTATGCGGCGCGGCGCTTTTTGCCGCTGTTGAGCGCCGCGGGATTTATCGTGGAGCGGCAGGTCGACGGCCTGGGTATCGGCCACACCCTGCTTATCTGTAAAAAGCAATAAACAGCGACGGTAGTGATATGGCATGCGTGCTGCTGGTTTATGTAACACCGGAAGAACAATAGTATGAAACTCGCTTTTTCAATCCTTGACTGGCAGGCCGGCGCGCCGGGGCTCGGCGATATCGACGGCTGGCGGCGCTGGGCGATGCTGCCGGCGGCGATAGACGCCGACCGGCCGCTGGAAAAATGCCGTCAACTGCCGATGATGACGGCGCGCCGTTTAAACAGCGGCAGCCGTTTGGCGGTGGATTGCGGATTGGCGCTGCTGCGCCGTCAGTCCGTCGAGGCGATTGTTTTTACCTCGCGTCACGGCGAATTGGAACGTAATCTGCGAATTCTGCTGGCGTTGTCGCGTAATGAAAATATTTCCCCGACCGATTTCGCCATGTCGGTTCACAATGCGGCGGTAGGAAGCCTGACCATTGCCGCCGCGGCGCCGCTGGTATCGACATCGCTGGCGGCCGGCATCGACTCTTTTCAGCAGGGATTGGTTGAGGTCGCGGCATTGCAGGCGGCCGGTTATCAGAACGTTCTGCTGGTGGATTTCGACGGCGCGATCCCCGACTTTTATCATCCGCATATTGCGCCGTGGATGCCTCGCCATCCTTATGCCGTTGCCCTGCTGTTGGGCCGCGGCGAGGAGGTCAGCTGTCAGTCGTCGCCCGCGGCGCAGCGTGAAGAGCCGGAACTACCACAAAGCCTGCGGTTTTTGCATGCGTTTCTGGCGCGCCAGTCCGCGTTCACTATCCGCGGTGAACGGCTCGACTGGCAGTGGGAGCGGCGCGATGTCTGAGTCTTCATTGGTATTACGTTCATCATCGCGTTTAAATCGCTTATGGCGGCTAATGATGACCGGCTGCTGCTTTGTGATGTTTGGCCTCGGCGGTTTACTGCTGTCGCTGGTGTGGTTCAATCTGCTGCTGATTCAGCGCGACGCCCTTCGCCGCCGTCAGCTGGCGCGCCGCAGCATATCGGCCAGTTTTCGCTTCTTTTTGCGCATCTTGCGTACGCTGGGGGTGCTGGATTACAGAATCGACGGAATTGAAACTTTGCGAACCGATCGCGGCTGTCTGGTGGTCGCCAACCACCCGTCGTTAATTGACTACGTGTTGCTGGCCTCGGTGATGCCGGATGTGGATTGCCTGGTTAAAGCCGAGTTGCAGCATAATCTCTTTATTCGGGGCGTTATCCGCTCGGCGAATTACCTGCTCAACAGCCAGTCCGAGACGCTGCTGCCCGATTGCCGGCAAAGGCTGGAGAACGGGGATGTGATCGTTATTTTCCCCGAAGGCACGCGCACGCGTTACGGCGAGCCGCTGGTATTGCAACGCGGCGCCGCCAATATCGCCGTGCGCTGCGGCTGTGATTTGCGCATCGTGCACATTCGCTGTAGTCAGAGGATGTTGGATAAGCAAAGTCGTTGGTATCATATTCCGCCGGAGAAACCCTATTTCACGGTCAGCGTGCGCGAACGCATCGCCAATAAGACTTTTATGGCGCCGGAAGACCCGCATCCTCTGGCTGCGCGTCGTCTGAATCGCCTTTTGCAACAATCTTTAACACCAGAAAAAATATAACTATTCGGGAAAAGGCATGGAAAATATATTTATCGAAATCAAACAGATGATTATTGAATCTCTGAATCTTGAAGACGTTAGCGTCGATGAAATTGAAACCGATGCGCCGCTGTTCGGCGACGGCCTCGGTCTGGATTCCATCGATGCCCTTGAGCTGGGGCTGGCGGTAAAAAATCGCTATGGCGTGGTGCTTTCCGCGGAAAGCGAAGAGATGCGCCGGCACTTTTTTTCCGTTGCGACCCTGGCCGCTTTCATTAACACTCAGCGCGCAGTGGGTGCCTGATAATAGAATAACGAGTCAATGATGGATAAAAACGAAATTTATCAGGAAATTACCGGCCTGCTGGTCAAGCTGTTCGAGCTGGAGGCGGATGACATCAAGCCGGAGTCGCGCCTGTATGAAGATCTTGAACTGGACAGTATCGACGCGGTGGATATGGTGGTGCATCTGCAAAAGCGCATCGGCCGCAAAATTTCGCCGGAAACCTTTAAATCGGTGCGTACCGTGCAGGACGTGGCGGATGCGGTGGAACGGCTGATTAATGAAGGCTAACCGTGCGGGCGGGCGATGCGTACGCTGATAAACGGCCTGAGCTGGCTGATGACGCTGGCCTGGCCTTTTCTGGTGTGGTTCAGCGTTACCCGCCCCGATCATCGCTGGCTGCTGCCGGTGCTGGCGCTGGCGTTTATTCTGCGCTTCGCCACCTTGCGGGGCGATAAGCACCCGTTCAAGGGGACGGGGCTGCTGCTGGCGGCAACGGGGGCGGCGCTGTCGCTTGCCGGTTTGCTGCTGCGCGACGGCCAATGGTTATTGTGGTATCCGGTGGCGGTCAACGCCGCGCTGTTGCTGCTGTTCGGCGGCTCCCTGTATAGCGGAATGCCGCTGGTGGAGCGCCTTGCCCGTTTGCGGGAGCCGCAACTCCCGGCGCGGGCCGTCGCCTATACGCGCCGCGTAACGCAGATCTGGTGCCTGTTTTTTATTGTTAACGGCGCTATCGCCGTGCTGACTTGCCTGGCCGGCAATGTTCATTGGTGGGCGTTATGGAACGGCATGGTCAGCTATCTGCTGATGGGACTATTGATGGGGGGCGAATGGCTAGTACGCCAGCGGGTGAGAAGAGAGGCATGAGCCGCGTTACCCCCCGGGCTATCGGCGGCTGGCTGAACGGCGATGACGATGCGCAGCGCATTGTCGCCGGCAATGGCGCGCGCGCATTCACGCTGGAGATGTTGAAACGGCAGGTGGCGAAACTGTGCCGGCAGCTGCTCGGCCGCAAAGAGTCGCGCTGGGCGCTGTGCTTTGAGGACAGTTACCATTTTACCATCGGGTTACTGGCGGCGCTGCATGCGGGAAAGGTTCCGGTTATTCCCGGACACTGCCGGCAGTCGGTGCTGCAGGAGCAGGCCGACGAATTCGACGGCCTGCTGACCGATGCCGCAATCAATCTGTCCTGCCCCCTATTTAAGGTAACCGCCGACGATCAAGGCAGCGACGCCGCACTGCCCGAGATCGCGGATGACGCCCGCATTGTGCTTTTTACCTCCGGATCGACCGGCAAACCGCGGCAGGTGGTGAAACCGGTGCGCTGTCTGGATGAGGAGTCGCGCTGGCTGGCGCAATGCTGGGGGGAGCGATTGCAAGGCTGTTGCGTTGTCGCCTCGGTGACCCACCAGCATATGTATGGGCTCACCTTCCGCATCTGGCTGCCGATGGCGCTGGGCCTGCGTTTCGACAGTCGGCAACTGCTGTATACCGAACAGCTAACCGCCCAGGACCGGCAGCGGCGCTATGTTTTTATCAGCAGCCCGGCTTTTTTGCGGCGCATCGACCGTTCGCTCGCCCCTCCGTCCTGTCGGTTGATCGTTTCCGCCGGCGGCGTCCTGCCCTGGACGAACGCCGAGGCGGCGCAGCGCTGGTTTGCCGCCCCGGTTGATGAAATATACGGCAGCACGGAAACCGGCGTGCTGGCCTGGCGCTCCCGCCGGGCTGAAAACACGCCGTGGCGGCTGTTCGCCGGCGTATCGTTGTCGCCTGACGAGCAGGATAACTGGTGGGCGCGTTCGGCGCTGATCCCGCATCCGGCGGGGCAGAAACTGGATGACCGGCTGTCGTTTGACGACGCGGGGAACTTTCAGCTCTGCGGGCGGCACGATCGGGTGGTTAAAATAGAAGATAAACGCATCTCCCTCAGCGAGATCGAGCGGCGTTTGCTCGAACTGCCGGAAATCGCCGACGCCGTCGCGCTGCCGATCGCGCGCCCCGAGCGCAGCGGCATCGGCGTGGTGCTGGTGCTGACCTCCCCGGCGCTGGCCGCCGATCTGCCGCGGCTCAAGCGCCAATGGCGGCATCAGCTGCATCAATGGCTGGAGCCGCTGGCGATGCCGCGTTTCTGGCGCGTCGTCGAGGTTATTCCCCATAACAGCCAGAGCAAACGCGCCTGGCCGCAGATACAGGCGTTATTTCATGCTACCCGTTGAGCTTTCCCGGCGGATCGCGCAGCCGCGGGCCGAGCTTACCCTGCTGGCGGCTGCGGATCTGTTGTGGTTTAAAGGCCATTTTCACGGTCTGCCGTTATTACCCGGCGTGGCGCAGCTGGACTGGGCGTTGCATTACGGCGTTGAGCTGCTGGCGCCGGGCTGGCGGTTTTCGGCGGTGGAAAATATCAAGTTCCAGCAGCCGATCCTGCCCGGCAACACCCTGCGCCTGGCGTTGACGTGGCATGCCGGGAAGCAGTGTCTCGCTTTCAGCTACCATATTGCGGGGGATGAGACGGAGCGAACCTCCAGCAGCGGAAAAATCAAACTATGCCGGAATTAAGCCCATGTCAGTGAATGGCCCGTTCTCACCCTGCGTGGTGATCCCCTGCTATAACCACGGCGCCATGATGCGCGACGTTATGGCGCGTTTGGCGGCGCTTTCCCTGCCGATTTTCATCGTCGATGACGGCAGCGCCGCGCCGACGCAAAGGGTGTTGGAGCAGCTGGCGGCGGAAAACGACGGCGTCGTTCTGCTGCGTCTGGCGCAGAATGGCGGGAAAGGGGCGGCGGTAATCCGCGGTCTGGAGGCCGCGGCGCAGGCCGGGTATAGCCATGCGCTGCAGGTGGACGCCGACGGACAGCACCGGATTGAGGATGCGCCTAGGCTGTTGGCGCAGGCGAAACGTTATCCCGACCATCTGATCTCCGGCCGGCCGGTTTACGATGAGTCGGTGCCGAAATCGCGCCTTTACGGGCGCTATATCACCCATATCTGGGTGTGGATTGAAACGCTCTCGTTTTCCCTGCGGGACAGCATGTGCGGATTTCGGGTCTACCCGGTCGACGCCTCTTTATCCCTGATTGCTCGACAGCCCGTGGGCCGGCGGATGGATTTCGATACCGAAATCATGGTGCGGCTTTACTGGGCGGGAACGCCCAGCCGCTTCGTCGAGACGGCGGTGATCTATCCGCACGACGGGCTGTCTCATTTCGATGCGCTGCGCGACAACCTGCGTATCTCCCGCATGCACGCCCGGCTGTTTTTCGGCATGCTGCCGCGTATCCCCGCGCTGCTGAAGCGCCGCCGCCAGGCGCATTGGTCGAGCGTCGGCGAGCGCAAGGGGTTGCTCGGCATGCGTTTTATGCTGGCGGTTTATCAACTGCTGGGGCGCGGGGCGTTTACCCTGTTTCTCTGGCCGGTGATCGCCTTTTACTGGCTTACCGGCAGCGCGCAGCGCCAGGCGTCGCAGGCGTGGCTGCGCCAGGTAACCGATTACGCGCGTCGGCATGAGCTGGCTTTGCCTAAACCGCTCAACAGCTATCGCCATTTTCTGCGTTTCGGTCAGGCGATGCTGGATAAAATCGCCAGCTGGCGCGGGGATTTACGCTGGGGAAAAGAGATCGATTTCGCCCCCGGCGCCCGTGAGACCATTGAACGGGGGCGACGACGCGGGCAGTTGATCCTGGCGTCCCATCTTGGCGATATCGAAGTCTGCCGGGCGCTGGCGCAGCAGGTGAGCGGGCTGGCGATCAATGCGCTGGTGTTCACCGAAAACTCGCAGCGCTTTAAACGGCTGCTGGAAGAGATAGCGCCGCAGGCGGGGGTAAACCTTATCCCGGTCAGCGATATCGGCCCGGACACCGCCATATTGCTGCAACAAAAGCTGGATGCCGGCGAGTGGGTGGCGATCGTGGGCGATCGCACGGCGGTAAACCGCCAGCGCGGCGGGGCGCGGCGCGTGGTGTGGAGCCGTTTTCTCGGCCGCGAGGCGCCTTTTCCCCAGGGGCCTTTCGTGCTGGCGGCGGCGTTGCGCTGCCCGGTACTGCTGATGTTCGTGCTGCGTGAAGGCCAAAGGCTGCGCGTTTACTGCGAGCCGTTTGCCGACCCCCTGGCGCTGCCGCGGGACGCCCGTCAGCAAGCCTTGCAGCAGGCGGTCGATCGCTACGCCGAACGCCTGGCGCACTATGCGCTCAAGTCTCCCCTCGACTGGTTTAATTTTTTTGATTTCTGGAGCCTGCCTGATAACAGGCCGGCCGCCGGGAAAAAGGAGTAACAGTGTTAAACGATCCCCGTTTAAGCCATGAGGTAGAACTGACGGTCTCTTTCCATGACTGCGATCCCATGGGCGTGGTCTGGCACGGCAACTATTTTCGCTTTTTCGAAGTGGCTCGCGAGGCGTTGCTCAGCAAGTTCAACTACGGCTACCGCGAGATGAAGGCTTCCGGCTATGTCTGGCCGGTGGTGGATACGCGGGTGAAGTACCGCGCGGCGCTGACCTATGAACAGCGTATCCGCGTACGGGCCACCGTCGACGAAGTGGAAAACCGTCTGCGCATCGTCTACCAGATTTTCGACGCGCAAAGCGGCCGGCGCACCACCACCGGCTATACGATTCAGGTGGCGGTGGAGGAAGGGAGCCGCGAGCTGAGTTTTGTTTCTCCCCCCATTTTGTTTGAGCGCCTTGGAGTGACGCCATGATACGAATAATGATTGCGGTTTTACTGCTGTTGAGCGGCGCGGCGCAGGGCGTCACGCTGGACGAGCTGCAACAGCGGTTCAGCAGTCAGCCGGTGGTGCGCGCCGACTTTACCCAGCTGCGCGCCATCAAGGGCATGGCGAAGCCGCTTAAATCCAGCGGCCAGCTGTTAATCGCCCAGGACAAAGGGCTGTGGTGGCACCAGGCCTCGCCGTTCTCCCTGACCATGGTGCTGGATGATACGCGCATGGTGCAGGTGATGAACGATCAGCCGCCGCAGATTGTCACCGCGGAAAACAATCCGCAGATGTTTCAGTTCAATCACCTGCTGCGCGCCCTGTTTCAGGCCGATCGCCGCGTGCTGGAGCAAAACTTCGCCATCGGCTTCAGCGATCTCGGCCAGGGGCGGTGGCGGCTGTTGCTGACGCCGAAAACCTCGCCGCTGGATAAGCTGTTCAACGCCATCACGCTGAACGGCGGCGAGTTTCTCGACGGTATCGAACTGGACGATCGCCAGGGCGATATGACCAGAATTACCCTGAGCAATCAACGGCTCACACCCAGGACGTTAAGTGATGACGAGCAGCGGCGTTTCGTTTTCTAACCGGGTGCGCCGGGCGGCCGTTTTCTGGGGGATAGGCTGTCTTGCGCTGATCGCCGCGCTGCTCTACCTGTTGCCGAAGGCGCAGATCAACAGCAGCGTGCTTGCGCTGCTGCCGCAGCAGTCGATGGGCGTCGTTCCCCCCGAACTGCAGCAGGGATTTATGCAGCGCCTCGACCGGCAGATGGTGTGGCTGGTGACGTCCGGCGAGCGGGCGGACCCGGCGGTGGCCGAGTGGTGGCTGCAGCAGCTGCGGGCGCTTCCCGAGCTGCAAAACGTTAAAGGCCCGATTGACGCCGATCGGCAGCAGCAATGGGGAAAGTTCGTATTTGAACACCGCAACGGGCTGGTTGATCCCGCCGCGCGCGCCCGGCTGGAAAATGGCGGCGGCGCGCAGGCGGACTGGGTGCTGGCGCAGCTTTACTCGGCGTTCGCCGGGGTAAGCGGCAACGAACTGCGTCACGACCCGCTGATGCTGGTGCGCGGCTCGCAGCTGGCGATGCAGCAAAACGCCAGCCGGCTGGGGCTGGCGCAGGGCTGGCTGAGCGCTAAAGATGCGCAGGGCCGCAGCTGGTATTTCCTGCACGGCGAGCTGCGCGGCGGTTCGTTCGATATGCAGCATAACCGGCAGCTGGTGGATAAGCTCGAGGAACTCAAGGCGTCGCTTCACGCGCGGTTCCCCACCGCCGAGGTGATGACGCGCGGTACGGTGCTGTTCAGCAACCACGCCAGCCAGCAGGCGAAGCATGACGTCTCCACCCTGGGCGCGGCGACGGTGGCGGGGGTATTGCTGCTGATTTTCTCGGTGTTTCGCTCCCCGCGGCCTTTGCTGCTGTGCGCGCTGTCGGTGGGGATCGGCGCGCTGGCGGGAACGGTGTTTACGCTGCTGCTGTTCGGCGAGCTGCATCTGATGACGCTGGTGATGAGCATCAGCATCGTCGGCATTTCGGCGGACTACACCCTGTATTACCTGACCGAGCGCATGGTGCACGGCGGCAGCGTTTCGGCGCTTGAGAGCCTGAGAAAAGTGCTGCCCGCCTTGCTGCTGGCGCTGGGGACGGCGGCGATCGCTTATCTGATGATGGCGCTGGCGCCGTTTCCCGGTTTACAACAGCTGGCGGTATTTGCGGCGACGGGGCTGACGGCGTCCTGCCTGACGGTGGTGTGCTGGTATCCTTTTCTGGTCAGGGGGCTGCCGGTACGGCCGGTTCCCGCCATGGTGGCGATGCGGCGCTGGCTGGCCGCCTGGCGGCGTAACCGCAAGCTTCGCTGGGGGCTGCCGCTGGCGCTGCTGGTTATCTCCGCGGCCGGGCTGCTGCGGCTGGAGGTGAACGATGATATTTCGCAGCTTCAGGCGCTGCCGGCGGCGTTAATGCAGCAGGAGAGACAGATAACCGCGCTGACGGGACAGAGCGCCGAGCAAACCTGGTTTGTGGTCTACGGCGACAGCGCGCAGCAAACCCTGCAGCGGCTGGAGCAGCTGGCGCCCAAACTGCGCGACGCGCAGCGTAACGGGTGGTTAACCACCTACCGCCTGCTGCCGCTCTCTTCGCTGCGGCAGCAGCAGCGCGATGCGCAGCTGATTGCGGCGGCGGCGCCCGCGGTGATCGGGCGTCTTAACGAGGCGGGCGTGGAGGCGGCGCCGCCGGATGTGCAGCCGATGCCGGTAACGCCTGAAACCTGGCTGAACAGCCCGATAAGCGAAGGGTGGCGGCTGCTGTGGCTGACTCTGGCGCAGGGCAAAAGCGGGGTGCTGGTGCCGGTCGGCGGCGTCGGCGACGGCGCCGCCTTGGCCCAGCTGGCGACAACGCTGCCCGGCGTGGCGTGGATTGACCGCAAAAGCAGCTTCGATGAGCTGTTCGGTTTTTACCGCGTGATGCTGGGCTGGCTGTTGGCGGCGGCGCTGGCGGCGATTGCCCTGAGCTATGTTCTGCGTCTGGGGCCGCGCCGCGGGCTGCTGAGCGTGGTGCCTTCGCTGCTGTCGCTGGGCGGCGGGCTGGCGGCGCTGGCGCTGAGCGGCCATGCGCTGAACCTGTTTTCATTGCTGGCCCTGGTGCTGGTGCTGGGCATCGGCATTAACTACACGCTGTTTTTCAGCAACCCGCGCGGCACGCCGATGACCTCGCTGCTGGCGGTTACGCTGGCGATGTGCGTGGCGCTGTTGACGCTCGGCATGCTGGTGTTCAGCAGCACGCCGGCGATCGGCAGCTTCGGCATTGTGCTGTGCAGCGGTATTTTTACCGCCTTTCTGCTGGCGCCGCTGGCGTTGCCTGATTCAAAAGGGAAAAGAAAATGACGTTTTTACGATGCGGGCTATTGCTGGTCGGCGCGCTGTTGCTGAGCGGCTGCGCCGGCAAGCATGACGACCCCCGCCCGCAGGCGTGGCTCAAGCCGGGGGTGAAAGTGACGCTGCCGGCGCCGGGCATTACGCCGGCCGTCAATGAGCAACAGCTGTTGACCGGAACCTTTGGCGGCAAGCGGCAGTCGCTGCTGGTGATGCTAAGCGCCGACGACAAACAGCTCTCTCTGGTCGGGCTCTCTTCAATCGGTATTCGCCTGTTTCTGGTGACCTATGACGCGCAGGGCATCCGCACCGAGCAGTCCATCGTGCTGCCGCAGATGCCGCCGGCCAGCCAGGTGCTGGCGGATATTATGCTGAGCCACTGGCCGATAGCCCTATGGCAGAAACAGCTTCCCGCCGGCTGGACGCTACGGGATAATGGCGACAGCAGGCAGCTGCGGGATAATGGCGGCGATTTGATTACGGAAATTCGCTATATGACGCGCAACGATCGGCGTGAGCCCATCAGCGTTCAGCAGTTCGCCTTTGGTTACCATATCGTTATTCAACATCTGGACGGCTAGCATGATTTACATTAACGCTGTGGGTGCGCTTAACGCCTTGGGCAACACGCTGGATGAGATGGCCGACAACCTTGCCGGCGGCGTCGCGCCGGGCATGCGCCCCGACGGCGGCTGGCTGGTGCAGGGAAAAGCGTGCTGGACCGGCAACGTCGATGCGGATTTGCCGGCGATACCGTCGGCGCTGGCCGAGCACGACAGCCGTAATAATCGACTGTTGCTGGCGGCGCTGGCGCAAATCCGTCCGCAGGTGGATAAGGCCATCGCCCGGTTCGGCGCCGATCGCGTCGCCGTGATCCTGGGAACCAGCACCTCGGGTCTGGACGAAGCCGATCGCTACGTCAGCAGTAATCTGCCGGGCTATCGTTATGCCCAGCAGGAGCTGGGCGATCCCTCGCGTTTTCTGGCCGCCTATCTGCGGCTGAACGGCCCGGCCTATACCCTTTCCACCGCCTGCTCTTCCAGCGCCAGGGCGCTGATCAGCGGGAAACGGCTGATTGACGCCGGGCTGGCGGATGCGGCGATCGTCGGCGGCGCGGACACGCTGAGCCGCATGCCGCTCAATGGCTTCGACAGTCTGG
Source organism: Brenneria tiliae (assembly GCF_023347575.1). Classification (NCBI taxonomy): domain Bacteria; kingdom Pseudomonadati; phylum Pseudomonadota; class Gammaproteobacteria; order Enterobacterales; family Pectobacteriaceae; genus Brenneria; species Brenneria tiliae. Next base: position 41,642 of record NZ_JAKPCB010000101.1, read on the forward strand.
AGTCCCTGTCGCCGACGCGCTGCCAGCCGTTCAGCGAGCGCCGCAACGGGATTACCATTGGCGAAGGGGCCGCCTTGATGCTGATTAGCGGCGAGCCTGACGGCGTATCGCTGCTGGGCGTCGGCGAATCTTCCGATGCGCACCATATGTCGGCGCCGCATCCCGAAGGGGAAGGCGCGGCGCGGGCGATCCGCATGGCGTTGGCGCACGCCGGGCTGCGGCCCGAGGATATCGGCTACATCAATCTGCACGGCACGGCGACGCGCCTTAACGATCGGATCGAGGCGAAAGTGGTGCAGTCAATCTTTGGCGAGCGCGTGCCCTGTAGTTCCACCAAGCACCTGACCGGCCATACGCTGGGCGCGGCGGGTATTTGCGAGGCGGCCATCTGCTGGCTGCTGCTGACGCGCGATCTTCCCTTGCCGCCGCAGGATTTTTCACAGGGCGCGCGGGATGAAACGCTGCCGCCCTGCGGTTTGCTCAGCGAACCGGGGCGGCTTGCCCGCCCGGTCATCCTGTCCAACTCCTTTGCCTTCGGCGGCAATAACGCCTGCCTGATTGTGGGGAAAGCCCATGGCTGACTATCTGCCGGCGGCGAGCTATCTGCCCCACGAATCGCCGATGGTGCTGGTGGACGAGGTGATGCACGTCGATAATGAACGCGCCCGCTGCCGGGTGGCGGTGAGCCGCGACGGCATTCTGGCGCCTTTTCTGGATAGCGCGGGGCATCTGCCCGCCTGGTTCGGCATTGAAATCATCGCCCAGACGATTGGCGTGTGGGCGGGCTGGCACGCTCGCCAAAACCATGATCAAAAACCGCGTCCCGGCATGCTGCTGGGCGGGCGGGGCTATCGCTGTCGGCAGGCGTTTTTTCCCGCCGCGTCGCAGCTTGATGTGAGCGTGACCCTATTGATGCGTGATGAAAAAATCGGCTGTTTTGACGGCGAAATCAGGATTAACGGTGAAAAATACGCCTCCGGCAGGCTCAATACCTATCAGCCCGACGACCACGAATTAAAGCAACTTTTAGCACAGGGAAAAGAGTCATGACGCGTAGCGTGTTAGTGACCGGCGCCAGTAAGGGGATTGGTCGAGCCATCGCCCTGCGCCTGGCGGCGGATGGTTTTACCGTCGCGGTGCATTACCACCGCGACAGAGACGGCGCTGAAGATACGCTGCGCCGCATCCTCGACGCCAACGGCGCCGGCCGTATCCTCGGGTTCGATATCGCCGACCGGGAGGCGTGCCGCGCGGTTATCGGGCAGGATATCGAGGCGCACGGCTCCTATTACGGCGTGGTCAGCAATGCCGGCATTACCAGCGACGGCGCCTTTCCCGCGCTGGACGACCACGCCTGGGACAGCGTGATCCACACCAATCTCGATAGCTTCTATAACGTGATCCACCCCTGCGTAATGCCGATGATCGGCCTGCGCCAGGGGGGGCGCATCATTACCCTGTCCTCGGTTTCCGGGATAATGGGCAACCGCGGGCAGGTTAACTACAGCGCGGCGAAGGCCGGGATTATCGGCGCTTCCAAGGCGCTGGCCGTCGAGCTGGCGAAGCGGAAAATTACCGTCAACTGCATCGCCCCCGGATTGATCGATACCGGCATGATTCAAATGGAGCCGCCAGCCGTTGCAGAAGCGATGAAAATGATCCCCATGAAACGCATGGGGCAGGCGGATGAGGTCGCGGGGCTGGCGAGCTATCTTATGTCCGATATCGCCGGATACGTAACGCGTCAGGTGATTTCTATTAACGGAGGGATGCTGTGATGCGTCGTGTGGTGGTAACGGGAATGGGCGGCGTAACCGCGTTTGGCGAGTCCTGGCAGCGCGTGTCCGACGGCCTGCGCGCCGGGCGCAATGCGATACGCAAGATGCCGGAGTGGCGGGTGTACGACGGTCTGAATACGCAGCTGGGCTCGCCGATTGATGATTTCACGTTGCCGGAGCATTACACTCGTAAACGCATTCGCTCCATGGGGCGCGTCTCGCTGATGGCGACGCGCGCCACCGAGCTGGCGCTGCAACAGGCGGGGCTGCTGGAGCATCCGGTATTGACCAGCGGGGAAACCGGCATCGCCTACGGCTCGTCGACGGGCAGCACCGGTCCGGTGAGCGATTTCGCCACCATGCTGACGGAAAAGCATACCAACAATATTACCGGCACCACCTATGTACAGATGATGCCGCACACCACGGCGGTGAATGCCGGGCTGTTCTTCGGCCTGCGCGGCCGCGTTATCCCCACCTCCAGCGCCTGTACCTCCGGCAGCCAGGCGATTGGCTACGCCTGGGAAGCGATTCGCCACGGCTACCAGACGGTGATGGTCGCCGGCGGCGCGGAGGAGCTGTGCCCTTCGGAGGCGGCGGTGTTTGACACCCTGTTCGCCACCAGCCAGCGCAATGACGCCCCGCACACTACGCCGTCGCCTTTCGACGCCGGGCGCGACGGGCTGGTGATCGGCGAGGGCGCCGGGACGCTGGTGCTGGAAGAGCTGGAGCACGCGCAGGCGCGCGGGGCGACCATTTACGCCGAGCTGGTGGGGTTCTATACCAACTGCGACGCGGCGCACATCACCCAGCCGCAGCGCGAAACCATGCAGATTTGTATCGAGGGTTCACTGCGCTGCGCGGGGCTGAGCGCCGGCGATATCGGTTATATCAATGCGCACGGCACGGCGACGGATCGCGGAGACGTGGCGGAAAGCCTGGCGACGGCGGCGGTTTTCGGCGACGCGACGCCGATTTCTTCCCTGAAAAGTTATTTCGGCCACACCCTGGGCGCCTGCGGCGCGCTGGAGGCCTGGATGAGTATTGAAATGATGCGCGAAGGCTGGTTCGCCCCCACCCTCAATCTGCGGCAGCCGGCGGAAGACTGCGGCGCGCTGGATTATATTATGGACGAGCCGCGTTATATCGACACCGACTATGTGCAGTCCAATAACTTTGCCTTTGGCGGCATCAATACCTCGCTGATTTTTCGCCGCTGGAGGTAAATTGGGATAACGGGGCAACCGATCCGTCAGGCAAATAATAAAGCAGGGTATCGGGATATCGCCGCGGTCAGCGCGCGATATCCCGCGAAAAGCCATGGCCGCTTTCCGGCATCTTGCAATCTATTGTGGGTAATAAGAGAATGCGGGAGCATATATAGTCGCTAATTTTCCCCAACGGATGGAGATAGATAAATGACTGCGCTGAATTATTCTGCTGAACATGGATTAACGAATTACGATTTTTCCCGATGGATGGGAAATGGCGCCGGGGCGGACTTTGATTTTAAAGCGCTGGGGCAGGCGATGGATTGCCATCGCACGTTCAATCAGGCCGGCATCATTTTCAATGATGGCGCCCGCAGTTTTCTGGTTCGCCCTTCTCGCCGCTATGCCAATCCGTCGCATAGTCAGGTAACGCATGTGGTTGTCAGCAAAGTGCCTCAATTTAATAGTCACTTTACGGAAAAGAGCATCAAAGAGGCTGTATCTTCACCTTCATTGGGGGTGGAAATTGCATCAACGGCATTATCCTGTGGCGCTTCGTTACTAACTGCTGCTGTTTTTATTTTCGGATCTTCGGCTATGCCTATCACTGCTGGCGCCAGTGGTGCATTAGCTGTTCTTGCTTATGCGGGCACGATGGCGACGGGGGCTCAATGTATTAACGGTACATTGCGCGTAGTAGATATTGGATTATTAGATTCTCAAACGGTTAGCTGGTTGGATTCAGAGGATTGGTATATAGCGACTTCAACGGCTTTGGATTTGATCTCGCTTGCGGCGGCGGGTGGTGCGCTGAGAGAGGTATTAAGAACATATAACGCCATGAAATCTATATCATCGCTGAAAGTTCGTGACTGGTTAAAAACCTATCCGCGTCAGGATCGCGCTCGTCTTACAGAGCAAATTATCAAAGCTCAAAACCCTGGCATTTCCAATAAAGAAATTAAAGCGATGATTCGTGCAGGAATCTATCCGAAGCGTTTTCCTGTTGAGCCTGTTCAAAGAGAATTGCAAAAACAGTTGATCAATACACTTAATAGCGCAATGGCATTTACCGGAAGCGCCGTTAGCGGTGTGGTTGCCGCGCCTGGTAATGTGCGACGTACAGGAAATTATGTTTTGGGCACTCTTCAGTCTCTGGCGACAATAAAATGAAGTGGATAGAGCTCATTGTTGGCAGCACTTTTCAGGATCTCATCGCTCATGGGAAAGAGATTGATACGGCAATCCGGCAAGGGGGATATACGCTGACCGAGCGCTCAACGCGGGAAATGGAAGACTATTTTGATAAACCCCTTTATGAACAGGCGATTCCCCACCCTTTTGCTGCCGGTGGAATTTACCTCATTTTACTGGTAGCGTTTTCAGTAAATATGGTATTTACGTTATATTCTTTCCATCTGGCGCCAGTCGTTTTTATATCGATATATTTTGGCGCCATGTCGATTTTCTTAATCATTTTACTTTCTGCCGCTCGTTTTATCGCGCGTGGGCAGGTGCAGGGATTAGTTTTTTTTAATTATCTATTTATTATTGTTTTTTTTATGTTGATTGCCACATCAGGATACACCGCCTTCGTTGAAGGATTGCATGATACGAAAAAAGTGATTTTCTTCATTGGTGAATTCGTTGTGCTTTGGTGCTGTCGCTGGTTAATGAATAGCCGCGCTTTTTTTATCTTTGCGTTGTATTGCAGAACGAAGCGCCTTGCCCATGCTGCAAAACAGGTCAGAATGCGCAAAATAAGCAAAACGTAAATTTGTCGATAAGCGCGTGTTTATCGTAAAAGCGTCTGTATCGTCCGCTATGTCATAAAACTGTCACATTACATACATTTTACTGTCACCCAACTGTCCTATTTTTCCTCCTGCACACTACACTCTGATTAATCACGATTTCGGGTCGACATTTTTGCTATCCCACAGGAGGGATTATGAAAATCATGCGTACCACTATTGCCAGTATCGCCGCGGCGGCGTTTTCGCTGACGGCGGTTTCCACCTTTGCCGCCGTCAATCTCACCGGCGCCGGAGCGACGTTTCCCGCGCCGGTCTATGCCAAATGGGCCGACACCTATCAGAAAGAAACCGGCAATAAAGTCAACTATCAGGGCATCGGATCGTCAGGCGGCGTAAAACAGATTATCGCCAAGACCGTGGATTTCGGCGCGACGGATGCGCCGCTGTCCGACGATAAGCTGGCGCAGGATGGTTTATTCCAGTTCCCGACGGTTATCGGCGGCGTGGTGCTGGCGGTTAACATTCCGGGCATCAAATCCGGCGATCTGACGCTGGACGGTAAAACGCTGGGTGATATCTATCTGGGTAAAATCAAGAAGTGGAACGATCCCGCCATCACCAAACTGAACCCGAACGCCAAGCTGCCGGATCAGGATATTGCGGTGGTGCGTCGCGCCGATGGTTCGGGCACCTCTTTCGTGTTCACCAGCTACCTGGCGAAAGTGAATGCGGAATGGAAGGAAAAAATCGGTTCCGGCTCCACGGTTAACTGGCCGACCGGTCTGGGCGGCAAAGGCAACGACGGGATTGCCGCGTTCGTTCAGCGTCTGCCCGGTTCCATTGGCTACGTTGAATACGCCTACGCCAAGCAGAATAATCTGGCCTACACCAAACTGGTTTCCGCGGACGGTAAAGTCGTCAGCCCGACCGGGGAAAGTTTCAGTAATGCGGCCAAAGGCGCAGACTGGAGCGCGTCTTTCGCTCAGGATCTGACCAACCAGAAAGGCGAGGATGCCTGGCCGATCTCTTCAACCACCTTTATTCTGGTGCAGAAACAGCAGCCTAAAGCCGAGCTGGGCGCCGAAGTGCTGAAGTTCTTTGACTGGGCTTATACCAAAGGCGGCGATGAGGCAACGGCGCTGGATTATGCTATTTTACCCGCTGAAGTGGTAGAGCAGATCCGCGCCGCCTGGAAGGCCAATATCAAAGACGGCAGCGGTAAAGCACTGTATTAAAAATAACCGGCATCAAGATAATTAGTATTAAAAACAATTGCATTAAGCATAATTGTACTAAAATCGTACCAGGTTCCTTGTGTTTGATCGCAAGGCCGTTAGCTAAGTTGCTGCTGGATTGATAATGGGGCAAAGAGGTCACCAGATCTCTTTGCCCCAACGGCACTTTGGTATCAAACGCGGTTAAATTGAGAAGAGAGACGCATGGCTGAGTACAAGCCAACTATCAAAGCCCCCGGGAAACATGGCGATATCATTTTTGGCGCGCTGGTGAAACTGGCCGCGCTGGTGACGCTGTTGTTGTTAGGGGGCATTATTGTTTCCCTGATTGTGGCTTCCTGGCCCAGCATCGAAAAATTTGGCTTTTCCTTTCTGTGGACCAAAGACTGGGATGCGCCGGCCGAGCAGTTCGGCGCCCTGGTGCCGATCTACGGCACCATTGTCACCTCGCTGATCGCCCTGATTATCGCCATACCGATCAGTTTCGGCATCGCGCTGTTTTTGACCGAGCTGGCGCCGGGCTGGCTGCGGCGTCCTCTGGGCGTCGCCATCGAGCTGCTGGCCGCCATCCCCAGCATCGTCTACGGCATGTGGGGGCTGTTTGTTTTCGCGCCGCTGTTCGCCAAATATTTCCAGCAGCCGTTAGGCAGCGTGCTGTCCGGTATCCCGATTGTCGGCGCGCTGTTCTCCGGTCCGGCGTTTGGCATCGGCATTCTTGCCGCCGGGGTGATTCTGGCCATCATGATTATTCCGTACATCGCGGCGGTGATGCGCGACGTGTTTGAACAGACGCCGGTGATGATGAAAGAGTCCGCCTACGGTATTGGCTGCACCACCTGGGAAGTCATCTGGCATATCGTTCTGCCTTACACCAAGAACGGGGTGATCGGCGGCATTATGCTGGGGCTGGGGCGCGCGCTGGGCGAAACCATGGCGGTGACCTTTATTATCGGCAATACCTATCAGTTGGATAGCATATCGCTGTATATGCCCGGCAACAGTATTACCTCGGCGCTGGCCAATGAATTCGCCGAGGCGGAGTCCGGCCTGCATACCGCCGCCCTGATGGAGCTGGGGCTGATCCTGTTTATGATTACCTTTATTGTTCTCGCGTGCTCAAAGTTGATGATTATGCGTCTGACAAAGAATGAGGGGACGCGCTGATGGCTGCGTTAAACACGGAACAACAAGCGTCGCTGGCGCGTTCGCGACATAAAATGCAGGCCTGGCGGCGTCAGAAAAACCGCATAGCCCTGTGTTTATCCATGGTCACCATGGCGTTCGGCCTTTTCTGGCTGGTGTGGATCCTGTTTTCAACCATCAGCAAAGGGATGGACGGCATGTCGCTGGCGTTATTCACCGAGATGACGCCGCCGCCGAATAGCCCGGGCGGCGGGCTGGCGAACGCCATCGTCGGCAGCGGCCTGCTGATCCTGTGGGCGACGGTATTGGGCACGCCGCTGGGGATTATGGCCGGTATCTATCTGGCGGAATACGGGCGGAAATCATGGGTCGCCGAAGTGATTCGCTTTATTAACGATATCCTGCTTTCCGCGCCGTCCATCGTGGTCGGGCTGTTCGTCTACACCCTGGTGGTGGCGAAAATGCAGCACTTCTCCGGCTGGGCCGGGGTGATTGCGCTGGCATTGTTGCAGATACCCATTGTTATCCGCACCACGGAAAATATGCTCAAGCTGGTGCCGGACAGCCTGCGCGAAGCGGCGTATGCGCTGGGAACCCCGAAATGGAAGATGATTTCCGCCATCACGCTGAAAGCCTCGGTTTCCGGCATTATGACCGGGATTTTACTGGCGATAGCGCGCATTGCCGGGGAGACCGCGCCGCTGCTGTTTACCTCGCTCTCCAATCAGTTCTGGAGCACGGACCTGATGCACCCGATCGCCAACCTGCCGGTCACCATATTCAAGTTCGCCATGAGTCCGTTCGTCGAGTGGCAGCAGCTGGCCTGGGCGGGGGTATTGCTGATTACCCTGTGCGTTCTGCTGCTGAATATTCTGGCGCGGGTTATTTTTTCCGCCAAGAAACACTAATAATTTTAAGGCGTTGCCTTGCAGCGCCCGTGTAAAAGAGAGAAGTCTTGATGAGTATGGCTACTGAGACATCCACCAGTAAAATCCAGGTTCGCAATCTGAATTTCTATTATGGGAAGTTCCATGCGCTAAAGGATATCACGCTGGATATTGCCGCCAATCAGGTTACCGCCTTTATCGGCCCTTCGGGCTGCGGCAAGTCCACGCTGCTGCGTACCCTGAATAAAATGTATCAGCTCTATCCGGAGCAGCGCGCCGAAGGCGATATTCTGCTTGATGGCAATAATATCCTGACCGATAAACAGGATATCGCGCTGCTGAGGGCCAAGGTTGGGATGGTTTTCCAGAAGCCGACGCCGTTTCCGATGTCCATTTACGACAACATCGCTTTCGGCGTACGCTTGTTTGAAAAATTATCGCGCGCGGATATGGATGAACGGGTGCAGTGGGCGCTGACCAAGGCGGCGCTGTGGCACGAAACCAAAGACAAGCTGCACCAGAGCGGTTACAGCCTGTCTGGCGGTCAGCAGCAGCGCTTGTGCATCGCGCGCGGCATCGCCATCCGTCCCGACGTGCTGCTGCTGGATGAGCCCTGCTCCGCCCTGGATCCTATCTCCACCGGCAGAATTGAAGAGCTGATTTCCGAGCTGAAAAAAGATTACACCGTGGTTATCGTCACCCACAATATGCAGCAGGCCGCGCGTTGTTCGGACCATACGGCGTTTATGTATCTGGGTGAACTGATCGAATTCAGCGATACCGACACCCTGTTTACTGCGCCACGGCAGAAACAGACCGAAGATTACATCACCGGCCGCTACGGTTGATTACGGGAAGCATCATGGAAAATCTGAATCTGAACAAACATATTTCCGGGCAGTTCAACGCCGAACTGGAACATATCCGCACCCAGGTGTTGACCATGGGCGGGCTGGTGGAGCAGCAGCTGACCGACGCCATCACCGCGATGCATAACCAGGATGCCGCGCTGGCGCAGCGCGTGGTGGAAGGGGATGCCAAAGTCAACATGATGGAAGTGACGATTGACGAGGCCTGCGTACGCATCATCGCCAAACGCCAGCCCACCGCCAGCGACCTGCGTCTGGTGATGGCGATCATCAAAACCATCTCCGAGCTGGAACGCATCGGCGACGTGGCGGACAAGATATGCCGCACCGCGCTGGAAAAATTCTCTCATCAGCATCAGCCGCTGCTGGTCAGCCTGGAGTCGCTGGGGCGCCACACGGTGCAAATGCTGCACGACGTGCTGGATGCGTTCGCCCGGATGGATCTGGATGAGGCGGTGCGTATCTATCGTGAAGATAAAAAGGTGGATAAGGAGTACGAAGGGATTGTGCGCCAGTTGATGACGCATATGATGGAAGACTCCCGCACTATCCCCAGCGTGCTGACGGCGCTGTTCTGCGCCCGTTCCATCGAGCGTATCGGCGACCGTTGCCAGAATATCTGCGAATTTATTTTCTATTTCGTCAAAGGTCAGGATTTCCGCCATCTGGGCGGCGACGCGCTGGAAAAACTGCTGGTGGAGAAAGAGGTTAAAAAACAGGGGTAGTTTGCCAACGAGGTTTGCTTTTACTTGGTTTTAGGAAAAATACGGGGATGGGTAGGGATATACCGCCCCGTGGTGGTTTTGTTGTTGAATTGTATGGTGATTGTCCGTTGTTGAGTTGTTGTACGTGCCTGCTGTTTTTCCCCGCTTGGTTCCAATACCACCTGTTTCCGTGGTTCACTGTTGCAGAATCTATCGACTCCTATCCCAATGTTCCACTCCACCTTTCTCAATACGGTGATTTTTATTGAGCTTCCTTGCAGGATGTATAAAATTTTATACATACGTGAGGGGTAAGGTACGTTATCAAGCGGTAATCACTGAGCGGAGAAAGGAAAAATGACTAATCATATTGACGTTAAGTCTCGCCATATCACGGCGGCGACCGATAATATTTTTTCAGATCTCGGCTTTTCCGCAGAGAAAGCGGAAGCATTGCTATCAGAGTCCGATAAAGAAATTGAACAGGCTTTGGCTATGAAGAAAGCGCTGATGGCTTCAATAGCTGCCTGGATAAAATCGCAAGGATACCGCCAATCTGAGGCGGCAAACGTTTTGCATGTTTCCCGTCCGCGCATATCTGATGTCGTGAATCAAAAAACAGAGAAGTTTACCCTTGATTCGTTGGTTGGAATGGCGGGAAAAATTGGTAAGCGAGTAAAACTGGTGATTGAATAGCTTGCTCGCGCTGTTGCTTTTAAATAGTGCAAAAAAAGAGCATTGGCGCACTATTAGCGCGCTAATTATCTAGATGAAATACTTATCCTAAAAATGTAACTTAATTTCTCAGCAGCAGTATTCAAAAATAGTGCACGCCACGTCTACGGTTTCTCATTTTTAGAAATCACTTACCTAAAATCTGTAAGGTCATAAACCCGCTATTGGCTTCACTCTTGCAATGATTACACCGTGGGTATTCAGCATGGTTTATTCATTAACGGCGTGGAGAAATAGCATGACTCGTTCCCTGGCAAGACGGATACAACAATACGCTTTATCTGCATTACTGATGGGATGTGCTTCATACGGCTATGCGGGCAAACAGAACGATACTCTGGTGTATGCCTCGGATAACGAGGTGGAGAATATCAGCCCTTATCATAATACCCTGCGCGAAGGGGTGATTATTTCCAACCTGGTGTGGGACCGTCTGGTTTATCGCGATCCCAAAACCGGCGAATATGAACCCCAGCTGGCCGCCTCGTGGGAATGGGACTCGCCGGAAATACTGGTTCTGCATTTGCGCAAAGGGATTAAATTCCATAACGGCGATGATTTTACCGCCGATGACGTGGTTTACACCTTCAATAATATTGCCGGCGATAATACCGATTCCGTGATGCCGCAGAGCGTCAACTGGATAAAGGAAACCGAAAAGGTTGATGACTACAGGGTAAAACTGCATCTGAAAAAACCTTTCCCGGCGGCGCTGGAATATTTGTCCGGCCCGACGCCGATCTTTCCCGCCAAATACTACCAGCAGGTTAAGCTGGCCGGCTTCAGTAAAGCCCCGATCGGCACCGGCCCCTATAAGGTCACCAGCGTGACGCCGGCGCAGGGGGTCGCCATGGAAAAAAATCCCGCTTACTTTAAGGAAAGCCCGGTTGGACAACCCAAAATCGGCAAGCTGCAGTTTGTGGTGATCCGCGATCCGGAAACCCGGCTGGCGCAACTGATGACCGGTCAGGTTGACTGGATCTGGCGGGTGCCGGCGGATCAGATCGCCTCGCTGGAAACCATGCCGAATATCGCGGTGAAAAGCGGCGAAACCATGCGCATCGGCTTTCTGGCGCTGAACACCAACGCCGGCGGGCCGGGCGGGGAGCCGTTCAAGGATCTGCGCGTCCGGCAGGCGGTGAACCACGCCATCAACCGCCAGGGAATGGTGGATAATCTGGTGCGCGGCGGCAGCCAGCCGGTCTATTCCGCCTGTTTCTCCGCTCAGGCCGCCTGTAACACCAGCAAAGTGATCAAGTATGAGTACGACCCGGAAAAAGCCAAACGGTTACTGGCGGAGGCCGGCTATCCCAACGGTTTTGATACCGATATCTGGGCCTATCGCGAACGGGACTACGCCGAGGCCATCATCGGCGATCTGCGCAAGGTCGGCATCAATGCCCGGCTGCATTATGTGCAGCATTCGGTGCTGGCGGCCGATCTGATTTCCGGCAAGGCGCCGCTGGCGGTGCGGACCTGGGGCTCTTATTCCATCAACGATGCGTCCGCTTTCGTCACCCCTTATTTCGGCGGCAAGGGGGATGACATCTGGAAAGACGCGGAGGTCACCGGCCTGCTGGCCAAGGCCGATGAAACCATCGATACCAAACAGCGCAGCGCCCTGTATGCCGACGTGCTGGGGCGGATTTCTTCCCAGGCGTATCTGGCGCCGCTGTTTTCCTATTCAACCAACTATGCCTTTACCTCCGACCTGAACTTCGACAGCTGGCCGGATGAGCTGCCGCGCTTCGCGCTGGCGAGCTGGAAGTAACAGGCCCTGGGGAATCTATCGATTCCCCCCGATATCCGGTGAGAATGAGGAACAGCTCATGATTATCTATATGTTACATCGGCTGCTCGTGGCGCTGGCGGTGCTGTTTACCGTGGCGATCGTCAGTTTCTCTCTCCTGCATCTTTCCGGCGATCTGGCGGCGGCGATTGCCGGACCGGACGCCACGGCCGAAGTGGTCGAGCGTATTCGGGTGCAGTATGGGCTGGATCAGCCGTTGACCACGCAGTTCGCGCAGTGGATGTGGTCGGCGCTGCATCTCGATTTCGGCCGCTCGTTCTACTTTGAAAATACGGTGATGGAACTGGTCGGCCAGAGAATGCCCATTACGCTGAAGCTGGGGGCGGTTTCCCTGCTGCTGGCGCTGGTGGTGGCGATCCCTCTCGGGGTGCTGGCCGCGGTATTCCGCGATACCTGGATCGACAGATGTTCCGTTTTTATTTCCGTTATCGGACAGGCGATGCCGAATTTCTGGTTTGCCCTGCTGCTGATCGTCGTCTTCGCCGTGGGGCTGAAATGGCTGCCGGTGGCGGGGAACGGCAGCTGGCGGAACTTTGTGTTGCCGGCGATCGCCCTTGGCTATTACGCCATGCCGTCGCTGATGCGCCTGACGCGCTCCGGCATGCTGGACGTGCTGGGCTCGGACTATGTCCGCACCGCGCGGGCCAAGGGGCTGAGCGCCTTCCGGGTCATCGTCAAGCACGGTCTGCGTAACGCCATCATTCCGGTGGTGGCGCTGGCGACGGTGGAACTGGGCTTTATGCTGGGCGGCTCGGTGGTGATTGAGTCGGTGTTTGCCCTGCAGGGACTGGGGCAACTGGCGTGGGATTCCATTTCCCGCAACGACTTTCCCGTGGTGCAGGCCATCGTACTGATTATCTCGGTGTTTTATATCGGGCTGACCTTTCTGGCCGATGTCCTTAATGCGGCGCTCGATCCGCGTCTGCGTACCTCATAGGGAGCTTCCATGAAAACCTCTTCATCACTCTCTTCCGCGCTGGCGGCCAAGGCGCCGATGCCCGAAGCGGGGCTGATTGCGGAGCCCGCGCCCTGGCGCAAGTGGCTCGGCAGCATTCTCGGCCATCACAGCATGACGCTCGGCCTGACTATTCTGGCGGTTATCGTACTGGCGGCCGTCCTTGCGCCGTTAATCAGCCCGCACGATCCCTACGCGCAGGATGTGAGCCGGCGTCTGATACCGCCGGTATGGCATGAAAAAGGCGGTTGGGAACATATTCTGGGCACCGACAAGCTGGGGCGCGACTATCTGAGCCGGCTGCTCTTCGGGGCCAGGGTGTCGTTGACCATCGGTCTGGTTTCGGTGCTGGTGGCCGGGTTTATCGGCATCACGCTGGGGGTGCTGGCCGGCTATTTCGGCGGGCGGGTGGATGCGCTGGTCAGCTATATCCTGACGGTCCGCCTGTCCATGCCGATCATCCTGGTGGCGCTGGCGACCGCTTCGCTGGTGGGCGGCTCGGTGAAAGTGGTGATCCTGCTGCTGGGATTACTGCTGTGGGATCGCTTTCTGATTGTCTCCCGCTCGGTGACCCGGCAGCTGCGCGAGGCGGAGTTTATCGCCGCCGCCAAGACGCTGGGCGCCTCCTCGTTGTTCATTATGCTGCGCGAAATCCTGCCCAATCTGCTCGGCCCGCTGACGGTGGTGGCGACGCTGGAAATCGCCCACGCCATTCTGCTGGAGGCCACGCTCTCTTTCCTCGGGCTGGGCGTACAGCCGCCGATGCCGTCATGGGGGCTGATGGTGGCGGAAGGCAAGGCGTACATGTTCTTTCAACCCTGGGTCATCCTGATCCCCGGCATTGTGCTGGCCGTTCTGGTGCTGGGGATCAATCTGGTGGGAGACGGCCTGCGCGATATTACCGCGCTGGACGGACGTAACTGAGGAAAAGGCCATGAATAACGACATTTTGCTGGATGTAAAAAACCTGCGGGTCGATCTCCCCACCTCCCGCGGTACGCTGCATGCGGTGCGCGGGCTGGATTTTTCGGTACGGCGCGGGGAAATGCTGTGCCTGGTGGGCGAGTCCGGCTGCGGCAAGTCGATGACGTCGCTGGCGCTGATGGATCTGCTGCCGCGCAAGGCGGTGCGCACCGCGGACCATATGCTCTTCAAAGGCACCGAGTTGCAGTCGCTGAAAAAGCGCGACATTACCGCGCTGCGCGGCGACCAGATGTCGATGATCTTTCAGGAGCCGATGACCTCGCTGAATCCCTCGTTCACGCTGGGCAATCAACTGTGCGAAACGCTCCTGGCGCACCGCAGGGTTTCCCTGGCGCAGGCCCGCGAACGGGCGGTTTATCTGATGGAGCGCGTGGGCATCCCCATGGCCGCCGAGCGTCTGAATCAGTATCCCCACCAGCTTTCCGGCGGCCTGCGCCAGCGCATTATGATCGCCATGGCGCTGATGTGCGAGCCGGAGCTGATTATCGCCGACGAACCGACCACCGCGCTGGACGTCACCATTCAGGCGCAGATCCTGCGCATGCTGCGCGAACTGCAGCGGGAGTTCGGCATGGCGGTGATTTTCATCACCCATGATTTGGGGGTGGTGGCGCGTATCGCCGATCGGGTGGCGGTGATGTACGCCGGGCAGATTGTGGAAACCGCCCCGGTGATGACGTTATTTAACCAGCCGCAGCACCCCTATACCCAGGCCCTGCTCGACTGCATTCCGATACAGGGCAAGACCATACCGGGCCAGCCGCTAAAGGCGATCCCCGGCGTGGTGCCCAGTCTGATCGGCGTGCAGCAGGGCTGCGCGTTCAGTAATCGCTGTTCCCACTGTACCGACGCCTGCCGCCAGGAAACGCCGTATGTCGATGTGACGGAGCGGCACGCGGTGCGCTGCCTGCGGGCCCTGCCGGTACGGGATGCGGAGGTCGCATGAGCCATAGCCTGAACCATAGTGCGGCGACGTCGGCGTTGCCGACGCATATTCCGGGCAATGATGATATCGCGCTGGAGCTGTGTTCCCTATCGCGGGTTTTTCGTCTTAATCGCGGTCTGTTTACCCGCGCGGGCGAGATCCGGGCGGTAAATGATGTTTCCCTGCGTATCCGGCGGGGAGAAACGCTGGGGCTGGTGGGGGAATCCGGATGCGGCAAAAGCACGCTGGCCAAAATGCTGCTGGGCCTGCTGCCGCCGACTTCCGGCAACGTGCTGATCGAAGGTCGTGAAATCGACTCCGGCAAGCGCAAGGAGATGGCGTCGCGTATTCAGCCCATCTTTCAGGATCCCTACTCGTCGCTCAACCCGCGACGCACCGTCGCGGATATTGTGGAGGTGGCGTTGCGTCTGCACGGTATCGGCACGCCCGATGAGCGCAAAGCGCGCGTCCGGGAAATGCTGGACGTGGTCGGCATGCCCGCCCGGACGCACAGCCAGTATCCCGGCCAGCTTTCCGGCGGCCAGCGCCAGCGGGTGGCGATCGCCCGGGCGCTGATTATGCGCCCCGACATTCTGATCTGCGACGAGCCGACGTCTGCGCTGGATGTGTCCGTCCAGGCGCAGATCCTCAATCTGCTGCTGGCGCTTAAACAGGAGTTCGGCCTGACCTACCTGCTTATCAGCCACAACCTGTCGGTGGTGGAGCATCTGGTGGACCACGTGGCGGTAATGCAGAGAGGGTCGATTGTCGAACAGGGCACGCGCGAGCAGATTTTCCACGCGCCGCGGCATCCTTATACCAAATCGCTGTTGGCGTCGGTGCTGACGCCTGAGCCGGGGCTGGGCATTCCGGATATCGAGGCGCAGTAACCGCAACGAACGCATAACGCGCCGACAGGCAGCCGTTCCGCCGGGGCCCTGCCGTCGGCACTGAATATCGGATAACAGAGGACAGAGTAACGATGACGCGTGAAAAGAGTATCCAGGCAACCGTGGATTATTTTACTTCCGGCGAATTTACCCAAACCCTGGCGCGCCGGGTGGCATACCGCACGGAGAGCCAGAATGCCGACAGCGGGCCCGTTCTGCTGTCCTACCTGACGGATGAGATGATACCCGCGTTGCAGGCGTTGGGGTTCGACTATCTGATCGTGGAGAACCCGGTCGGCGGCAAAGGCCCCTTTTTGCTGGCGCGGCGCATGGAGCCTGAAGCCGCGCTGACGCTGCTGACCTACGGCCACGGCGACGTGGTGCGCGGCTATGACGACCAGTGGCGGGAGGGGCTATCGCCGTGGGAGCTGGTACAGGACGGCAACCGCTGGTATGGGCGCGGCACCGCCGACAACAAAGGGCAGCACACCATTAACCTGGCGGCGCTGGAGCAGGTGCTGAAGGCGCGCAACGGCCATCTTGGCTACAACGTGAAAATCATTCTGGAGATGGGGGAAGAGGACGGCTCGCCGGGGCTGAACGAGGTTTGCGCGCAATACCGCGACTGGCTGAGCGCCGATCTGTTTATCGCCTCGGACGGGCCGCGAATATCCGCCGCCCGTCCGACCCTGTTTCTGGGATCGCGCGGGGTGTTCAATTTTGAACTGCGGGTGGAGGCGCGCGAAGGGGCGCACCATTCCGGCAACTGGGGCGGTCTGTTGAGCAACCCCGGCATCCGTCTGGCCCATGCCCTTGCCGGCATGGTGGACGCCCGCGGCCGTATTCTGGTGCCGGGGCTGCGGCCGCCGGCGATATCCGCGACCATGCGTCATATTCTTGCGGATATCGAACTGGGCGGCGGAGCGACGGACCCGGCTATCGATCCCGGATGGGGAGAGCCGGGGCTGACGGCGGCGGAGAAACTTTATGGCTGGAATACGCTGGACGTGCTGGCGTTCGTCACCGGTAATCCGCACAAGCCCGCCCACGCCATTCCGCCGCGGGCCAATGCGCATTGCCATATGCGCTACGTGGTGGGCAGCGACGCGGCGAACTTCGGCCGCCATATCCGCCGTCATCTGGATGACAACGGATTCGCCGACGTGGAGATGGTTAACGCCGTCAGCCATTACGCCGCCACCCGGCTCGATCCCAATGATTTGTGGGTGGAATGGGGGAAGGAGTCGATAACCCGCACGTCCGGCGTCAGCGCCGCGGTGCTGCCGAACTTCGGCGGCGGGTTGCCGAACGCCTGCTTCTCGGAAACGCTGGGCCTGCCGACGCTGTGGGTGCCGCACTCCTATCCGGCCTGTTCGCAGCACGCGCCCAATGAGCATATTCTGGCGGATACGACGCTGGAAGCCCTTAAAATCATGACCGGTTTGCTGTGGGATCTGGCCGAACAGGGCGCGGATATCGTCCGCCAGCGTTCACAGCTACAGAAATCTCAATCGGCGGAAACGGTATAAGCGCAGGAGGGCCGATGCACAGCAACGAAATTCGTTACTTTATGGCGGTGGCCAATAGCGGCTCGCTGAGCGCCGCCAGCCAGCAGCTATTTGTTGCCGTTTCAGCCATCAGCAGGCAGATCCAGCGGCTGGAGGCCCGGCTGGGCGTCCCCTTGTTCGAGCGCCATGCCCGGGGCATGATACTGAATGACGCCGGGCATATTCTGGAAAATCACGTGCGGCGCAGCGTGGCGGATATGGAGCTGGCGATCGCCGAAATAGAAGGGCTGCAATCGGCGCGCCAGACCACCATCCGCGTGGTCTGCACCGACGGCATCGGCTTTAATCTGCTGCCGACCCTGATGGCGCAGTTCAGACAGCGGCATGCGGCGGTCAACTTTGTGCTGACGGTGGGCAGCGCCAGACAGGTGCCCGAGCTGGTTCGCAACGGCGAATGCGATGTGGCGCTGAAGTTCAGCCTGGCGCCGGAGCACGGCGTTCAGGTTATCGCCTCTTTTTCCGCGCCCTTTATGGCGGTGATGAAAGCGGATCACCCGCTGGCGTCAAGGGATTTTCAGCTCGACGACCTGAATACCTACCCCATCGTGCTGCCCGACCAGGCGGCCACGGTGCGCCAGCTCTTTGATCTTTCATGCCGGATGAACG
This sequence comes from Brenneria tiliae, assembly GCF_023347575.1. Lineage (NCBI taxonomy): Bacteria > Pseudomonadati > Pseudomonadota > Gammaproteobacteria > Enterobacterales > Pectobacteriaceae > Brenneria > Brenneria tiliae. The sequence goes on from NZ_JAKPCB010000101.1 coordinate 59,699, forward strand.
GCGTTTTCATCGATCCGGTATTCACCAGCAATCATTTCTCCACCCTGTACGCCTTTTTGCTCGATACGCCGGACGCTATCGTCATATGCAGCCATTTTTCCGTGCTGTACAGCGCCCGCCGCGACGGTTTGCAGGTGAAGTCGATCAATATGGCGCAGCTGGGCCAGCGCACCCTGCAGATCCAGGCCGAGGTCGGCAAGGCGACCACCGCGGCGCTGAAAGATTTTGTCGAGTTTTTACGTGATGAGCTGACGATACAGGATGCGCAGTTTCGCCGGGAGTATGCGGTTTTAGGGTGACGCGGCCCGGCATTGCGCGCCGGGCGAATAACGCCGGGAGGTCAGCGCTGCGCGGGGCAAGGCCTGGCCAGGGTGACGATCAGCATGCCGGCGATAATGGCGGTAACGCCAATAATCAGCCCCGGGGTTAATGCCTCATTCAGCAATAGAATCGAGATCATCAGCCCGACAACCGGCACGCCCAGCATGGAGGACGCCATGCTGGTGCTGGAGATCCACTGGCTGGCGGTATTGACGGCGCAGAAACAGAAAGCGGTGGCGAGCGGGCCGACGAACAGCGATATTTCCCACAGGCGCAGCGAGTTATCCCCGGTGTACGGCCCTTCTTTATACCAGGCGATGATAATCAGCGGCACGGCGGCGATCAGCATCTGCCACGGCGCCAGATGGTAGGCGCTGGACGCGCCGCGGTGGTGGCGCAGATGCAGGATGCAGATGGCCCAGCAGAATGAGGCGATCAGCAGCAGGGCATTGGCGTGCAGCGCGTCGCTGTCCGCCCAGTCCAGCGTCAGCGGGTTAAACAGCATGGCGACCCCGGCAATTCCCAGCAGCGAGCCGACCAGCTCCTGACGGGTTACGCGTTGTCTGAAGAGCAGAATGGCGCCCGGCAGAACCCATAATGGCGTGGTGTAGGCCAGAATGGCGGAACGACCGGCGGGGATCGCCACCATGGCGATGGCGCCCAGCGCGGTGAACGTCAGCATCTGGAGCAGACCGACGCTGAATAGCAGGGGGATATCGCGGCGTTGCGGCAGCTTCAGCGTACCGGTGACGATCTGGATAAGGAACAGGCAGAGTCCGCCCAGCGTGAAACGCAGCGCGGAGAACCACAGCGGCGTAATATGGTCCAGTCCGAGCTTCATGACCGGCCAGTTGGCGCCCCAAATCAGGATCGCCAGCAAAAGCAGCATAATTCCCCCGGCCTGGCGCAGCGATAATGCGCCGGCCGATTTATCTTTCAGCCAGACTATTTTCTTATTTCTTAATGAGGGAAAAATCATTTTATATTTTCTTTTCGGACAATGACTGGATAAATACAGTTTATTATTTTTCTGACGGAAAATTTTTCCCTTATTAATGGCGATATTTTTGTTGCCAGGGCGATTTTTCCCATTGAGTGGTAATTAACAGGAAAGGTTTTCTTTTATGCGTAAACTGGATAAAACCGATATCAGCATTCTCAATAAGCTACAGGAAAATGCCAAAGTCACCCATGCTGAATTGGCGAAAGCGGTCAATCTTTCCACCACGCCCTGTTTTAACCGGGTGAAAGCGCTGGAGGAGCTCGGGCTTATCCGCCAGCAGGTCACGCTGCTTTCGCCGCAGCGGCTTGGGCTGCACGTAAACGTGTTTATCCACGTCAGCCTCGATCGCCAGGTGGAAGAGGTGCTGCAACGCTTTGAACAGGCCATCGCCGAGCGTCCGGAAGTGATGGAGTGCTATCTGATGACCGGGGACGCGGACTATCTTCTGCGGGTGTTGGTTAAAAATATCAATGAGATAGAGAGTTTTATCCTCAACCATCTGACCCGGATCCCCGGGGTGGCCAATATCCGATCCAGCTTTGCGCTCAAGCAGGTGCGCTATAAGACCACCCTGCCTCTGCCGCCGGAGGGGATGGTGCTGCCGTAGTGGTTAATTTTATTTTGTTATTTGGCGGTTTTTTTAATTTAAATGGTGTGTTTTGTTGGTTTTGTGAAATTTAAAGGATAAATTTTAATAAATTTAGCAATTTAAATTCATCCGTTTATGGGTAATATGGTGGCTATGGGATGACGGTATTTCTCAATGGAATATTGAAAACCTGCGGCTACCATTCCTTATTATTTAGCGGAGCGTTATTATGAATCTGGAGAAATTTCCACGTTATCCATTAACTTTTGGCCCTTCCCCGATCACGCCGATGAAAAGACTCAGCGAATATTTAGGGGGAGAGGTGGAAATATATGCCAAGCGCGAAGATTGTAATAGCGGTCTGGCGTTTGGCGGCAATAAAACCCGTAAACTGGAATACCTTATTCCCGAGGCCTTGGAACAGGGATGCGATACGCTGGTTTCCATCGGCGGCATTCAATCGAACCAGACGCGTCAGGTCGCCGCCGTTGCCGCTCATCTGGGAATGAAATGTATTCTGGTGCAGGAAAACTGGGTAAATTACGCCGACGCGGTGTATGACCGGGTGGGTAATATCGAGCTGTCGCGCATTATGGGCGCGGATGTCCGCCTGGATGCCGCCGGTTTTGATATCGGCATCCGGGAAAGCTGGAAAAACGCCATGGAAGAGGCGTCGCAGAATGGCGGCAAACCGTACCCGATCCCGGCCGGCTGTTCCGAACACCCTTACGGCGGTCTGGGCTTCGTCGGTTTCGCCGAGGAAGTTCGCCAGCAGGAAAAAGAGCTGGGCTTCAAGTTTGACTACATCGTGGTCTGTTCCGTCACCGGCAGCACCCAGGCCGGCATGGTGGTCGGGTTTGCCGCCGACGGCCGCTCCCGCAACGTCATCGGTATCGATGCGTCGGCAAAACCGGAAAAAACCAAGGCGCAGATCCTGCGTATTGCGCAGAACACGGCAAATCTGGTGGAGCTGGGCCGGGAGATCACCGAAGAAGACGTGGTGCTGGATACCCGCTACGGCGGGCCGGAATACGGTCTGCCGAGCGAGGGCACGCTGGAAGCCATTCGCTTGTGCGCCCGTCTGGAAGGGGTGATGACCGATCCGGTGTATGAAGGCAAATCCATGCAGGGGATGATCGGTATGATCCGCAACGGTGAATTCCCCAAAGGCTCGAAAGTGCTCTACGCCCATCTGGGCGGCGCCCCGGCGCTGAGCGCCTACAGCTATATTTTCCGTAATGGCTGACGGACAGTATTGTGCCCGCCGGTGGGTTCTGGATAGCCAGGTAGCCTTACGGTCGTCATCCTCGCGAAAGCGGGGATCTCAGCAACACCGAGCCGCCGGCGCAAGCAGATCCCCGCCTAGTTCCGCGGGGATGACGGAGGTGATTGCCGCGGGGATGACCACTGGTGGTATATAGGTCATGACGGTTTGATCCGTTAGGATTTTGTCGTCAACCTGCGTGTATTTCCACTTCAGAACGTCAGCTGGGTGGTGGAAAGCACTTCCCGCAGCCCGATAAAGGAGCGGATCTGGCGCACGCCGGGCAGAAAAAGCAGCTGTTCGGCGTGCAGCCGGTTAAAGCTCTGATTATCTTTAGTCCGGATCTTCAAAATATAATCGAACTCGCCGGTGACCACATGGCACTCCATACAGCCGCTGATCTGCTGCACCGACGCTTCGAAATCCTCAAACGAGCTTGGCGTCGAGCGATCCAGCACCACCCCGATTAATACCACCAGACCGGCGTTAAGCGCCTGCGGGTCAAGCAGCGCCACCACCTGTTTAATCAAGCCGATCTGTTTCAGCCGTTCAACGCGGCGCAGACAGGCCGGCGGGCTGAGATTGACTTTTTCCGCCAGCGCCACGTTGGATAGCGAGGCGTCCGCCTGCAAAAGGCGCAGGATGGCCGTATCGAAGCGATCCAGCTCATAGGATTTCTTCTCCTCCGCGGGAGGGGTGACGATGGGGGATTTGGCTTTCATGGCGGGTTTCCTCAGGGCGCCTGGTAACGCATTAGGATAATAATTGCGCCATTAAGGTATTTTTGGCAATTAAATAAGGGAAAGATCGCTCACGGCCGATGAAAAATTATAAAAACCTGTCTTGATAAGCAATGAAAACTAGCGGCCGGCGGCCTGCCGTTATAAACCACATGTAACATAAGGTTATATTATAGCTGTTTATGTTATTTCGCGCTTTTTCGCCCCGCTGCTAGCCTACAATCAATATGTTAACTGGTTAGGGGCAGGGAATGAAGAATCGTATCGTGGCATTGACGTTGCTGGCGGGTCTGGCTTCCGTTTCCGGAATGGCGCAGGCGGATAAGCTGGATGATATTCAAAAGGCGGGCGTGGTTAAAATTGCGGTATTCGACAGCAATCCGCCGTTCGGTTTCGTTGATCCGCAAAGCAAAAAGCTGGTGGGTTATGATGTTGATATCGCCGAAGAAATCGGTAAGGCGCTGGGGGTGAAGGTGGAACTGCGCGCCACTAACCCGGCGAACCGTATTCCGCTGTTAAGCTCCAAAAAGGTGGACCTGATCGCCGCAAACTTCACCATTACCGATGAACGCGCCAAGCAGGTAAACTTCAGTATTCCTTATTTCGCCACCGGACAAAAATTCATCGCCCGCAAAGGCGTGCTGAAAACCCCGGAAGACATTAAAGCGCTGCGTATCGGCGCGGATAAAGGCACGGTACAGGAAATCACCCTGCGCGAGCATTATCCCACCGCCAAAGTGATCTCTTACGACGATACGCCGCTGGCGTTCGCCGCGCTGCGCAACGGTAATGTGCAGGCCATCACCCAGGATGATGCCAAACTTGTCGGCCTGCTGGCCAACGTACCGGATGCCCAGAAAGCCGAGTTCGAAATTTCGCCTTTCAGCATCACCAAAGAGTACCAGGGCGTGGGTATTCCCAAAGGTGAAGAACGTTTGACGGAGAAGGTCAACGAAACCCTGCTGAACCTGGAAAAACAGGGCGCGGCGAAAACGATCTATGACCGCTGGTTCGGACCGGAGACGAAATCGTCCCAGCCGCGCGGCGACTTTACTTTCGCCCCCCTGGATCAACAGCCAAAAGCCTGATTAACGCCATAATTTGCACTTATACCCATGCAGCGGGTATAACAGGATTTTGGCAGGCTATTCTCCCGGCCCTCTGCTTTGCAGGGGGCGTTGTTGTTTATGAAAAGCGGCGTTTATGAACATTAGTGACCTATGAAACTGACCGACACGATACTGCAATACGTCGAAGCCTGGCTGCTGGCTCCCCAATACCTCGGCTGGCTGTGGCAGGGTTTTCTGGTCACGTTATGGATTTCCCTCTGTACGATCATCCTGGCGACGTCGCTGGGCTTCCTGCTGGCGGCGGCGCGTGACAGTCAACTGCGCCTGCTGCGCTGGCCCGTTATGGCTTACAGCTCGCTATTCCGTAATACGCCGTTGCTGATACAGCTTTTTTTCTGGTACTTCGGCGCCGGTCAGCTATTTCCCTCGGAGATGATGCAGTGGCTTAATATGCCGCACGTCATCACGCTGCTGGGAATGGGCGTGGTGTGGCCCTCGTTCGAGTTTCTCGCCGGACTGTTCGGCCTGACGCTCTATTCCAGCGCGTTTATCGCCGAAGAAATCCGCGCCGGTATCGGCGGCGTGGCGCGCGGACAAAAGTACGCGGCGCTGGCGCTGGGATTAACGGGATGGCAATCCATGCGCTATATCGTATTGCCGCAGGCCTTGAAAATCGCCCTGCCGCCGCTGCTGGGCCAGTATATGAACGTTATCAAGAACTCATCGTTGGCGATGGCTATCGGCGTGGCCGAACTCTCTTATGCGTCCCGTCAGGTGGAAACCGAAACCCTGCGCACTTTTCAGGCGTTCGGGGTGGCGACGTTCCTGTATATCGCGGTGATTGCGCTGATGGAAGGCTGGGGTATGTGGCGTCAGCAACGTAGCCAGGCCGGGGAGCGCTGAAAATGGATTTCACCATTATTTACGACAACTTCAGCTACCTTATGTGGGGCCAGTTTCCGGACGGCCCGCTGGGCGGCGCGGCGCTGACGCTGGTGATTAGCCTGCTGGCGGGGATTGCCTCCGCCGTGCTGGGAACCCTCCTCGGGGTGGCGCTGGCGATGTCCCGCGGCTGGTGCGCGGCGCTGCTGGCGATGGTTCTCGGCTTTTTCCGCGCCATCCCGGTCATCATGCTGATTTTCTGGACCTACTTCCTGCTGCCCATTCTGTTCGGCGTCGAGATCCCTGAAATTACCACCGTGGTCTGCGCCCTGGCGCTGATTGCGTCGGCTTATCTGGCGCATGGGGTGAAGGCGGGGATCGTGGCGATTGGCCGCGGTCAGTGGCAGGCCGGGTTATCTCTGGGCTTCAATCGCTGGCGGGTGCTGTGGCATATTGTTTTGCCGCAGGCGCTGAGGATGATGGTGCCGTCCTTTATCAACCAGTGGGTTTCGCTGATTAAGGATACTTCGCTGGCGTACATCGTCGGGGTGGGCGAACTGACATTTTTAGCCACCCAGGTGAACAATCGCAGCATGGTTTATCCCATGGAGGTTTTCCTGTTCGTCGCGCTGGTCTATTTTGTTTTTTGCCTGTCGCTGGAGCTGCTGGCGAACGGGCTTAACAAGCGTTTCAGCCGCCAGGAAAAGCCGCTAAAACGCTCATGGCTATGGCGGCGCAGCCGGCCGGCCTGATGCTTCGGACGACAATATCCGCCATCTTATGGAATGAAAAAAACGGCGAATCAGCGTTAATGCGCGCAATTTTGTTATAGGATACCCGAAAACCATTATCCCCTCTTTGGAACGCTGACAATGAATAAATCACAATCGGGCCATGCCGCCGAGCAAGGCCTGCTGGAGCGCGTGTTTAAACTGAAACAGCACGGCACCACCGCGCGGACGGAAACGATAGCGGGCTTCACCACCTTTTTGACCATGGTGTACATCGTGTTCGTCAACCCGCAGATTTTGGGCGTGGCGGGCATGGATACCAGCGCCGTTTTCGTCACCACCTGTTTGATCGCCGCGTTCGGCAGCATCCTGATGGGGTTGTTGGCGAACCTGCCCGTGGCGCTGGCGCCGGCCATGGGGCTGAACGCCTTTTTCGCTTTTGTCGTCGTCGGGGCGATGGGGCTTTCATGGCAGGTCGCCATGGGCGCGATTTTCTGGGGCGCAATCGGTTTCCTGTTGCTGACCATTTTCCAGATCCGCTACTGGATGATTGCCAATATTCCGCTGAGCCTGCGGCTGGGCATCGCCAGCGGTATCGGGCTGTTTATCGCCATGATGGGGTTGAAGAACGCCGGCATTATCGTTTCCAATCCAGAGACGCTGGTCGCGGTGGGGGATTTGACCTCACACGGCGTTTTGCTGGGCGCGCTGGGCTTCTTCATTATCGCGGCTCTCGCCTCACGGCATATCCACGCCGCGGTGCTGATTTCAATTGTGGTGACCACCTCGATCGGCTTGCTGCTCGGCGACGTCAAGTTTAGCGGCGTTTTCTCCATGCCGCCGAGCGTCACCACCGTGGTCGGTCAGGTTGATTTGGCGGGAGCCTTGAATCTGGGGCTTTCCGGGGTGATTTTTTCCTTTATGCTGGTCAACCTGTTCGACTCTTCCGGGACCCTGATTGGGGTAACGGACAAGGCCGGTCTGGTCGATTCCCGCGGCAAATTCCCCCGCATGAAGCAGGCGCTGTATGTGGATAGCGTCAGCTCCGTCGCCGGGGCTTTTCTCGGTACCTCGTCGGTTACCGCCTATATCGAAAGTTCTTCCGGCGTCTCCGTCGGCGGGCGCACCGGCCTGACCGCGGTGATTGTCGGCCTGTTATTCCTGCTGGTTATTTTCCTGTCGCCGCTGGCGGGGATGGTGCCCGCTTACGCCGCCGCAGGCGCGCTGATCTACGTTGGCGTGCTAATGACGTCAAGCCTGGCGCGGGTTAAATGGGATGATTTGACCGAAGCCGTCCCGGCCTTTATTACCGCGGTGATGATGCCGTTCAGCTTCTCGATCACCGAAGGGATCGCGCTGGGCTTTATTTCTTACTGCGTGATGAAGCTGGCGACGGGACGCTGGCGCGAAATCAGCCCCTGCGTGATTGTGGTGGCGCTGCTGTTCCTGTTGAAAATCGTTTTTATCGACGCGCACTGATCTTTGAGTGAACCGGGGGGGGGGGGCGACCGTCCCCCCTGCTACTGCGATATCGCGGATGGCGCTTTTTCCGCGCTATGGCTGGTCAGTTTCATATAACGCGGCGGCGGCCGCTGTTGCCGCCCGATTTCCCCGGTTTTCTTCATGCCCGACCCCGTAGCGTATGTCCACATCACCAGCCGGTTAAGCGCCGGGACGTGCGCGCATGCCCAGGCGAGATAATCATCGATATCGCTCATGACTTCAACGGCTGGAAAGCAGTCGGAGCGCAGGCGTCCCGATGCCGGGTGGAGCCTGAGACTTTCCGCCCGGCACCCGTTCGACCGTGGAATTTTCATCAGCGACTGGCGAATCGTGCCCAGCTGAGTGGCGGCCTCCAGGGGGTCTAGTTGCGCCTCGATCCAGGCTTTTTCCGCCGCGGTCGGCGTTGGGGTATGGGGCGATGTGTTGATATTGACTATCTCGATATCCATACCGACGTCGCCTTCTTCGCTCATCAGAATGGCGATGGTATTGCCGGCGTAGCCCAGGCTGAAATTAGGCAGGTTGGGATCGGCGAAATAGGGACGTCCGTCCGCAGAGGCAAGCAGCGTGGGCAGCTGCGGATAGCCGAGAAAATAGCACATCATCTCAGCCAGCAGCGCCCGGCTTTTCAGATAACGCTCGCGGCGTTTGGCGGAAAAACCTTGCGTTGATGCAATAAGCTCGTCCGGCAGTCTTTGTAGATCGGGAAGCGTTTCCGTGCTGGTCCACCTGACGAAATGACAGGTCATGGGTTCACTCCGTGAGGACGATGAAGAATCTAAGCCATGTTTACAGGTATTATAGATGCATATTATCAGACTAAAATATGAACTAAAGAAAAATAAATGGATAAATCGGCGATTATTATCCATTTATCACAACTTTCTTCCAGGATGCTATTTTTTATCGAAAAATGGCATATGGATGATTACAGTAAACGAATGTCCCCATTGCCCCGCGCCGAGCGCAACTGCTTTTCAAGGACTCGCCGCTGCAAGTCGTCTGACGTCACCAGCCGCAGAGCCGCGGTAGGACACACGCGCACGCAGGAAGGACCGGCGGCGACACCGGCGCACAAATCGCATTTGTGCGCTTCACTTCTCAGCGTCGTATGCGTTTCGCCCTCCTGGCCGCTTTCCCTGCTGACCACATTAATCGCGCCAAAAGGGCAGGCAATCACACAGCTTTTGCAGCCGATGCAACGTGACTGGATAACCTGAATGCCGTTGCGATCGCGCACCAGCGCGTCTTGCGGGCAGACGGCGGCGCAGGGCGCGTTCTCACACTGATGACAGAGCACGGGTACGCTGACGCTGGCGTTTTTTATCACTTTTAAGCGCGGGAAAAAGTGCGTGGATCGCATTTTGGCGCTGTCGCCGCCGGCGTGGGCCACCGCGCATGCTATTTCGCAGGTCCGGCAGCCGATGCACTTCTGCGCATCGGCGATAACGAATTGATTCATCACGGCGTTTCCTCCGGAGATGCGTCGACATCGGCCGTCGGCGATATTGCCGGGGCCGCAGACGTAGCGGATGTTAATCTCATCATTTCCAGCATCCCCATGGCGGCTTTGCGGCCGTCGGCGATCGCCGTCACCACCAGATCGGCGCCGCGTACGGCGTCGCCGCCGGCGAAAATCTGCGGATGGTTGGTCTGGCAGGGGAAGCGGCCGCCGGCCGGCGCGGTAATATGTCCCCATCTGTCCAGGCTGACGTTCGCCTCTTCAAGCCAGGGCATGCTGTGGGCCTGAAAGCCGAAGGCGATAATGACGGCATCCGCGGGTTGCACAAATTCAGAGCCGGGGATGGGACGGGGGCGACGGCGTCCGCTGGCATCGGGGGTGCCCAGCTCCGTACGCACCAGCTTGATGCCGATCACCTCCCCCTGCTCATTCAGGCAAATTTCCTGCGGCTGTACGTTGAACATAAAATCAACGCCTTCCTCGCGGGAGTTTTTTACCTCTTTTTTCGAACCCGGCATATTGGCCTCATCGCGGCGATAGGCGCAGGTAACCGATACCGCCCCCTGGCGGATCGAGGTGCGCAGACAGTCCATCGCCGTGTCTCCGCCCCCCAGCACCACGACTTTTTTGCCCGCCATTGAAATATAGGGCTCGTCTTCCAGCTCGGGTAATCCCATCACGCGTTTGGTGTTGGCAATCAGAAAAGGCAGCGCAGCGAATACCCCCGGCGCGTCTTCGTTTTCCAGACCGGCTTTCATCGGACGATAGGTTCCCACCCCGACAAAGACGCTGTCGAACTCCTGCAGGATGTGAGTCAGGGAGATATCCTTGCCCACTTCGGCATTCAGGCGAAATTCAATGCCCATCTCGCTGAAGATCTCCCGGCGGCGGGCTAAAACCTGTTTATCCAGCTTGAAAGGCGGGATGCCGAACGTCAGCAGCCCGCCAATTTCAGGGTGGCGATCGAACACCACGGCCTGAACGCCGTTGCGCGTCAGCACGTCGGCACAGGCCAGTCCGGCCGGGCCGGCGCCGATAATGGCGGCCCGTTTGCCGCTTGGCCTGACGCGGCTCATATCGGGGGTCCATCCCATTTCCAGCGCGGTGTCGGTGATGTAGCGCTCAATGTTGCCGACGGTGACCGCGCCGTACTCCTTGCCCAGCGTACAGGCGCCCTCGCATAAGCGATCCTGCGGGCATACCCGGCCGCAGATTTCCGGCAGGCTGCTGGTCCGGTGCGACAATTCAACCGCGTCCAGAATCCGTCCCTGTTTGGCCAGGCTCAGCAACTCGGGAATATTGTTATGCAGCGGGCAGGTCCACTCGCAGATGGAGTGTTTGCCGCAGGAGAGGCAGCGGTCGGCCTGATCCTGCGTCTGTTGGGGCGTAAAGCCGTGGTAAATTTCGTCAAATGTGGTTTTGCGCCGCGGCAGCGGCTTTTTCTCGGCGTCGAGACGCGGCCAGTTTTTTCGTTTACGCAGCGGATTGCTGTCGGCGGCTTTAAGCGCCGGGGCGGCGTGTTGCCAGGGAGAGGCGGAGCGGAACGCCATGCTTTGCTGTTTTTCCCGGCGGCGGCTTTCCAGCGTTTGTTCGCTGATTAAGCGCAGCGCCTGGGTCGGGCAGGCTTCAACGCAGGCTTGCCCTTGCGGCCTGCCCGCGCACAGATCGCATTTATGCGCCATCGCGGCGTCATTGGCCGCGTCCGTCACCACGGACACGGCGCCAAACGGGCAGGCCAGTACGCAGTTTTTACAACCGATGCATTTTTCTTTGATGATTTGAATACTGTCGTCGTGCTGCACCAGCGCCTGGGTGGGGCAGGCGCTGGCGCAGGGCGCATCTTCACAATGGTGGCAGGTGACCGCGGAGCGCAGGCCTGGCGTATTGAACGCTTTTATTCTGGGCTGGAACATCCCGGCGCTGGTTGGATATTGATCGTTGTTATGTGAAATAACGCAGGCGATTTCGCAAGCGCGGCAACCAATGCAATCCTGAGAATTTGCAATAACGAATCTATTCATAACTTCCTCTTCCGACTCCATTTACCTGTAAAGAACACAGAGGCGGCTCAGCCCAACGCAGCCGGACAGGCTTGTCGTTGCGACGCAGTTATCCATCGAATGTAAGCGGTTGCTTAGATCCGCATCGATAGCCTCTGATTTTTGGCGTTCGATTTTTTATCTGGTCACCCAGAAAATGGTTTGGAAGGGGTTGGTATGGATCTCGTCAGGAGAAAATACAACTATCCCCATTTTACTCTTACTCCAATTAATTTGGGGGATATCCCCCATTTATTGCTTCTCATCCTAATGATTCCGGTGGGCTGTTACTTTGATGTAGGACATGTAACCAGTCGGTTAATGCAAAATAACGCAGTGAAAAATATTGAATCGATTCAGTTGGTTGTGTTTTTACATTCAAGTAACAGCCATGCCAGGTATCATCTTGTTTTTATCCGATTTATCGGTTTGATTGAGCACGATATTGCGCCGTACGGCAGGCGCAAGGGATCAGATTACCGTCAGCGTGACGTCAATATTGTTGCGGGTGGCATTCGAGTAGGGGCAAACAACGTGGGCTTTCTTCACCAATTCTTCAGCCTTGGCTTTATCAAAGCCCGGAACGGAGATTTTCAGCTCGACTTCAATACCGAAGCCGGTGGCGATCTTGCCGATACCGACGCTGCCTTCGATTGACGTGTCGGAAGGGAGTGAGACTTTCTCACTTGAGGCCACGCTCTTCAGCGCGCCAAGAAAACAGGCGGAGTAACCCGCGGCAAACAGCTGTTCGGGGTTTGTCCCCTCACCGCCGTTGCCGCCCAGCTCTTTGGGCACATCCAGCTTGACGTCAAGATGGTTGTCTGAGGAAACCGCACGGCCGTCACGCCCACCGGTAGCTTTAGCATGCGCAACATAGAGAACTTTTTCGATAGACATAATTTTTTCCTGTGGTTTACGAGAACACCATTAAGCATAGACCATGACGGCGCGCTATGTGGCGTGGGGTAGGAAGGCAAAGCGCAGGTCCTTGATAAGACTTATCTATCGGGTAACGCCGCAGGGGGCGGCGCCCGGCGATCACTTATCCTGATGGGCCGCCTGCGCCGCCAATATCGTCGCTATATTTTCTTCTATCCAGTCGGCCAGGATCTTGACGCGCTCGCTGGCCTCTCTGCCCAGCGGGGTCAGGCTGTATTCGACGTGCGGCGGTACGACGGGATAGGCGATGCGCAGGATAAAACCATCGTTTTCCAGCCATTGCAGCGTTTGCGCCAGCATACGCTCGCTGACGCCGTCAATTCTGCGCCGCAACTGGCTGAAACGGAGCGTTCCATCCAGCAATGCGACTAAAATCAGTACCCCCCAGCGGCTGGTGATATGGTTAAGGATCTGGCGGGACGGGCATTTTTCGGCGAAAAGATTTCCCTGCAACGGCATAGCCGCTGAAGAGGCGACTGGTGATATTTTTTCCGACACTATACTTACCTTTATGTGCGTACTTACTAAAAGTTTGCTTTGCCGCTATTATGCCAGTCGGTGTCAATCAAAGAAAGGAGCTTATTATGATTGCTGTTACAGGCGCATCCGGCCAATTGGGCCGTTTGGTTATTGAACAACTGTTGGATAAGGTTGCGGCGCAGGAAATTGTGGCGCTGGTAAGGGACGTCGCCAAAGTCGCCGATTTAACCGCACGCGGCGTACAGGTGAAGGCGGCGGATTATACGCGGCCGGAGACGCTGCTTTCCGCGCTGCAAGGCGTGGATAAGGTCTTGCTGATATCATCCAGCGAGGTGGGTCAGCGGGCGGCGCAGCATCGCAACGTTATCGAGGCGGCGCAACAGGCGCAGGTTAAACTGCTGGCCTATACCAGCATTCTGCACGCGGATACCTCGCCGCTTGCCTTGGCTGCCGAACACAAGGAAACGGAAGCGGCGTTAAAAGCGTCGGGTTTACCTTATGTGGTGCTGCGCAACGGCTGGTATACCGAAAACTATGCGGCCAGCATACCGGCGGCGTTGCAGCACGGCGTGTTTATCGGCAGCGCCGGCGAGGGAAAAATCTCCTCGGCCACCCGCGCTGACTATGCCGCGGCCGCCGCGGCGGTGCTGACTCAGGACAATCAGGCCGGCAAGGTTTACGAACTGGCGGGGGATGAGTCCTATACTCTGGCCGATCTGGCGGCCGAAGTCAGCCTTCAGTCGGGTAAGAGCATTGGTTACCGGAACCTGCCGCAAGCGGAATATAGCGCGGCGTTAGCGGCGGCGGGGATACCCGCGGCGTTCGCGGATATCATTGCCGATTCGGACGTGGGCGCCTCGAAAGGCGGTTTATTTGATGACGGTCATCAGCTGAGCCGCCTGATCGGCCGTCCCACCACGCCGCTGGCGACCGTGGTGAAAGGGGCTATCCAATAGGCCGGATAGCGGTCTGGCTGGCATAAGCGCGTCGGGCTTTGCCAGCCTTCAACGTCGCCGCAGTAATGGGAATCTTGTTTCCATATAGTGAAAATATCCGGCACGATACCGTGACGTTCTTATCCCTGCCTGAAACGCACGCTATTAGCCCCTTACCGCGTTTTTGTCTTCAGCATCGGCTTCAATCCGGTTAAACAACATGTTCAGCAGCAATGCCGCCAGACATGAGGCGCTGATGCCGGAGTGCAACAAGGTGCGGACCCAGTTCGGGAACTGATCGTAAAACGTCGGCATCACGATCGGGATCATGCCGAAGGCAATGGCCGTTGCCACCACGACCAGATTCATATTGTCCTTATAGTCGACCCTGGCCAGCGTGCGGATACCGCTGGCTGCCACGGAGCCAAACAGCACCACCCCGGCGCCGCCCAGCACCGGCAACGGAATACAGGCCATCACCGTCCCCAGTATCGGCAGTACGCCCAGCAGCACCAGGATCGCGCCGCCGGCGCTGACCACAAAACGGCTTTTGACGCCGGTGAGCGCCACCAGCCCGATATTCTGGGCGAACGAGCTTTGCGGGAACGAGTTGAATACCGGCGACAATGCGCTGGAAAGCATATCGGCACGCAACCCGTTGGCGATACGACGGGTATCCACCGGTGAACCGACAATTTCGCCCACGGCGATCAGCCCGGCGGTGGTTTCCGTTAATAGCACCAGCACAATCAGCAGCATTGAGAGAATGGCGCTCAGTTCGAAGATCGGCCAGCCGAAGGCAAAGGGTTCCGGTATCGCCAGCCAGGCTCCGTCGCCCACGGCAGAAAAATTCACTTTGCCCGCCAGCGCCGCCGCCACACAGCCCACGGCCATCGCCAACAGTACCGACAGGCGCTTCAGGGCTGGCGATCCCACTTTATTCAGCAACAGGATCACCGCCAGCGTAAAGGCCGCCAGCCCGATATTACCGGGCGAGCCCCAGTCAGGCGCTTTGGCATTCCCGCCCATTATCCAGCGAACGGTCACCGGCATCAGCGACAGACCTATTACCGTCACCACCGTACCGGTTACCACCGGGGGGAAGAAGCGGATGATCTGCGAAAAGAAAGGGACGATCAGTAAACCAATCAGCGAAGCCGCAATCACCGCGCCAAACACCGCCGGTAATCCGCCACCGCCGTTCACAATGGTGACCATCGTTGCCACGCCGGCAAAGGAAACCCCTTGCACCAGCGGCAAGCGTGAGCCAAACCAGGGTGCGCCCAGCGTTTGCAATAGCGTGGCCAATCCGCTGACAAACAGGGCCGCTGTAACCAACATGCCGATTTGCGGTGCGCTCAGCCCGGCAGCCGAACCGATAATCAGCGGCGGCGTAATAATGCCGCCATACATCGTCAAAATATGCTGTAAACCGTAGGTAACTGTTTTACCCAGCGGCAACTGTTCATCTTCCGGACGGCCCGCTGCCGCGCCCCTCTTTTGCGATAGATCCATAGTTTCTCCCGCTAACTGGGTAATTAAGATTTTATTTATCGGACGTGGATGTTCGCCGGTTACTTAACTTGCCGCGTGGCGCGGCCTGAGCTTAACTGCCGCGATATGTCGAATAAGAATACGGACTGACCAGCAGCGGCAGATGGTAATGCTGCTGCGCATCGTCAATAACGAAGTCAATGATCGCCGTAACGTAAAGGGTTTGGCGCCGGCTTTGCGCAAAATACCCGCCCAGATCGGCGCACAGGCGGTAGTGCCCGTTGCTCAGACCATCGGGCGTCAGATCGCGCACGCGGCCATCGGCATCGGTGCGGCTTTCCGCCGCCACCTGCCACTGTCGGCTGTTCTGCCGCTCCAGCCAAACGCGTACCCCGGCGGCCGGCTTGCCCAGAGAGGTATCGAGAATATGGGTGCTGATATTACTCATCGTTTAATAGCTCCTTAAAACGCAGCAACACGATTTCTCGCAATTGCTCAGTGGTTTCCTGCTGTTCCTGCTCCGGGGTATTCTGCAACCGGCGCGCCAACTCACGCAGGATGGTTTGCCCGTCACGCCCGGCCGCGCGGATCAGAAACACCTGACCAAAACGCGCCTCATAACGTCTATTACCTTCCTGTAAGGCTTGCGTCAATGCGGCATCTTGCGCATTCACCGCCGCCTGCTCACGTTGGGAAAACGTCGCCTCCTGCCCCTGTCCTTCGGCTCGCTCGCCGATGCGCGGATGCTGAGCCAGCGCCGTCGCCACTTCAGCCGGGCGCCAGCGAAGCGATGCCTGCCGGCCAAAGAGCACCGCGGCATCCACGCTGACGAATGGTCGAGCGGCGACGACGGCGTCGATCCATGGTGTAATATCCACGCAGGGGCGCAGTAAACGTGCCGCCTCATGCGCCGGCAATTGATTAAACTGTTGCAACCTCATGCGTCTTCCTCCAATGCCGCCACCCGTCTTTTTTGCCACTCATATAAATATAAAAAGGCGTCGCTGATAACAAAGCTGTGAAACAAAAGATTCTTTTATTTCTTTATTGCAACCAATGTGCCAAATAGTCAGAGCGGGGTGAATCTGCATGAACTCCTTAATATTTGCACCTTGGTGGGCATTTTTCGTTGTCTGGGAAAGGTGGAGGGAAGGCCGTAAAGGACAAAGAAATGCACTAACTTGGTGCTTGAGCACTCAAAAGGCGCTTCGCCATCGTTTTTTACCAGAGGAACAGGACTGAATGATGAAAAGTAAATATTGATCGTCCGGCGGTGCTGGCTGAGGGCAACGCCGCGTCAGTTTGAAAAGGTAACGAAAGCGACGGTTGCCTAACGGCGCTTAACCCGGGTAGGGATGGTGTTCCGCCCAATGCGCAAGCTGGTATGCAAATTGCTTTATTTAGCCATTAAAAAAGGAGAAAAATATGAAAGCACTTATCATCGGCGGCGGCATCGGCGGGCTATGCGCGGCTATCGCATTACGGCGCTGCGGTATTGAAACCGAAGTCTTTGAAGCGGTTAAAGAGATCAAACCGGTCGGCGCGGCGCTATCAATCTGGCCTAACGGGGTGAAGTGCCTTAACTACCTGGGCATGAAAGAGCAGGTGCGCCAACTGGGGGGGCCAATGCACTACATGGCCTATAATGATTACCGGAAAGGCCGGACGTTGACCCGCTTTAGCCTGAATCCGCTGGTGGAAAGCGTGGGCGAACGGCCTTACCCGGTGTCTCGGGCGGCGTTGCAGACTATGCTGCTGGAAACCTATGGTCGCGATAAGGTGCAATTCGGCAAGCGTGTGAGCGGCGTTGAAGATACCGCCGACGGCGTTACCGCCTGGTTTGAAGACGGCTGCCGGGTGAACGCCGATTTTCTGGTGGCGGCCGACGGCACCCATTCGGCGATCCGCCCTTATGTGCTGAGTCAACAGGTGGAGCGCCGCTATGCAGGTTATGTCAACTGGAACGGGCTGGTCGCTATCGATGAAACCATCGCGCCGGCCAATCAGTGGACGACGTTTGTGGGCGAAGGTAAACGTGTTTCGCTGATGCCGATTGCCGGCAACCGTTTTTATTTTTTCTTCGATGTACCGCTGCCGAAAGGATTACCGGAAGATCGCAGTACAGTGCGCGACGATTTACAGCGTTACTTCGCCGGTTGGGCCGAACCGGTACAAAAACTGATTTCCGCGATTAATCCTGAAACCACCAACCGGATAGAAATCCACGATATTGAACCGTTCAAGCAGCTGGTGCGCGGACGCGTGGCGCTGCTGGGCGACGCCGGCCACAGCACCACGCCGGATATCGGCCAGGGTGGCTGTGCGGCGATGGAGGATGCGGTGGTATTGGCGATAGCCTTACAAACCAACTCGCTGGGTATTACCGATGCTCTGCAACGCTACCAGGAAAAACGCAGCGATCGGGTAAGGGATTTGGTGTTGAAAGCGCGTAAACGCTGCGACGTTACCCACGGTAAAGAGATGAGCATCACCCAGGCGTGGTATGAAGAGCTGAAAACCGAAACCGGTGAAGGCATTATCGCCGGTATGCGGGAAACCATCCTGGGCGGACCTTTGGCATAAACGCCGGGTTTACGGCAAAGAGCGCTCGCGTAAGCCTGATACTCCTCAGGCCGGCGAGGCGCCATTGCGGGACATGGTCTGGCGCCCATAGCACGCGATAATTTCCCCGGCCACCGCCACGGCTATCTCCGCCGGCAGTTTGCCCTTGACATCCGGCAGGCCCAGCGGGCAACGCATGGAAGCCAGGGCATCGTCGCTGATGCCGCGCTGTCCGAGCTTATAATCGAAGCGCTTACGTTTGGTCAACGAGCCGATCAGGCCGAAGTAGGCGGCATCGTTCCGCCGCAGAATGCGCTCCGCCAGCGCCAGATCGAGCGGATGATCATGGGTCATCACAATGTAATAACTCCCCGGCGGACAGGCGTCCACTTCATCCAGTGGATCCTCACTGACGATTTTGTCTATTCCCTCGGGAATGGCGGCCGGGAACTGCTCCGGACGGTTGTCAATCCAACGCACGCGCAGCGGCAGCGTGGCGAGGATCCGCGTCAGCGCGCGGCCGACATGGCCGGCGCCGAACAGCGCGACGAGCGGGCGCGGCGGAATTAACGGTTCGAACAGTACGCTGGTTGCGCCGCCGCAGCACTGGCCCAGTCGGGCTGCCAGCGGAAAACGCTCCAGCCGCAGGGTAGCGTCCCCTTTTTTCAGCATGTTGCGGGCGATTTCCAGCGCCTGAAATTCCAGGTTTCCGCCGCCGATGGTATCGACCGCCCGTTCGGCGGTTACCAGCATTTTGCTGCCGCGGTTACGCGGCGTAGAGCCCTGTTCGTCCACCAGCGTGACCAGGACGCAGGGCGCGCCGCGCTGCCGCAGCGCGGCCAGCTCGTCAATCCACGCATCCATCATTACCGCCCTCCAACGCCATTTCCGTCGTATCGTTATGCATTAACATCTGCTGTACTCCCCACAATACGCTTTCCGGCGTGGCTGGCGCGTTGATAGCGGGCTGGACGCGGTAATCCGCCAGACTGGCGACCGCGTCTTTAATGGCGCACCAGACGGAAATACCCAGCATGAACGGCGGCTCCCCCACCGCTTTGGAATGAAACACGGTATCCTCGGGATTTTTGCGGTTTTCCAACAGCGTCACCCGCAGGTCGGCGGGGATATCGCCGATTGCCGGGATCTTGTAACTGGCCGGGCCGTTGGTCAGTAGTTTGCCTTGCCGATCCCACACCAGTTCTTCGCAGGTCAGCCAGCCCATGCCTTGCACGAAGCCTCCTTCGATCTGACCGATATCGATCGCCGGATTAAGCGAAGCGCCCACGTCGTGCAGGATGTCGGCCCGCAGCAGTTTGTATTCGCCGGTCAGGGTATCGATCAGCACTTCGGCGCAGGCGGCGCCGTAGGCGAAGTAATAAAATGGGTGACCGGCCGCCTTGTCGCGATCGTAGAAAATCTTCGGCGTTCGGTAATAGCCGGTACTGGACAGCGATACCTGATTGAAATACGCCTGCTCCACCACCTGTTCAAAACTGAAATAGCGCTCGCCCACGCGCACCTGGCCGTTGCGGAACTCAATCCGAGAGGCGCTTACCCCATGCTGTTCCGCCAGCATGTCGATCAACCGCTGTTTGATGATCAACGCCGCATTTTGCGCCGCTTTGCCGTTGAGATCGGTGCCGGAGGAGGCGGCGGTCGGCGAGGTGTTCGGCACTTTGCCGGTGTCGGTGGCGGTAATTTGGATACGCCCAATATCCACCTGGAACACCTCGGCGACAATCTGCGCCACTTTGGTGTTCAGCCCCTGGCCCATTTCGGTACCGCCATGATTGAGCTGGATACTGCCGTCGGTGTAGATCAGCACCAGCGCTCCCGCCTGGTTTAGGAAACTGGAGGTAAACGAAATTCCGAATTTCACCGGCGTCAACGCCAGCCCTTTTTTCAGCACCGGGTTTTGCGCGTTAAACGCCCGAATGGCGGCGCGGCGCTGGCGATACCTGGCGCTGTGTTCCAACTGCGCTGTGATCTCGTGCAGCAGATTTTGCTCCACCGGCTGCTGATAATGGGTGACGTTGCGCGTTTCTTTACCGTAATAATTGGTTTTGCGCACCGCCAGCGGATCGTATGCCAGATAGCGGGCGATATGGTCCATGATCTGTTCTATCGCCATCATGCCTTGCGGGCCGCCAAAGCCCCGGTAGGCGGTATTCGAGGCGATGTGGGTTTTGCAGCGATGGCCGGTAATCAGCACGTCCTGCAAGAAATAGGCGTTATCCGCATGAAACATGGCGCGATCGACAATCGAGCCGGACAGGTCGAGCGAATAGCCGCAGTTGCCGGCCAGATCGATTTTTACCCCGTGCAACAGCCCGTTGTCGTCAAACCCCACGTCATAGCGGATATAAAACGGGTGGCGTTTGCCGGTCATGACCATATCATCATGGCGGTTCAGGCGCATTTTCGCCGGCCGTCCGGTAAGACGGGCGGCCAGCGCGCACAGGCATGCCGGCCCGGCGGCCTGCGTTTCCTTACCGCCGAAACCGCCGCCCATCCTGCGCATATCGACGACGACTCTATGCATCGGGATCGCCAACACCGAGGCCACCAGCTTCTGTATTTCCGTGGGATTCTGGGTTGAGCAGTAGACCATCATGCCGCCGTCTTCCGTCGGCGTCACCGAGGAGATCTGGGTCTCCAGATAAAAATGCTCCTGGCCGCCAACGTGCAACTCGCCTTGAATGCGGTGCGGCGCGGTGGCCAGGGCGCCATCGGCATCACCGCGTTGGTGGCGGTGGCACTCTTGCACCACATAGCCCTCGCGCAACGATTCGGCCACATCCAGCTTCACCGGCAGATTTTGATACGTTACCCGTATCGCTTGCGCCGCGCGCCAGGCCGTTTCGGGGTCTTCCGCCGCCACCACGGCAATCACCTGTCCGGCATATTCCACCCGATCTTTCGCCAGCAGCGGATCGCCGTGAGTCAACGGGGCGATATCCAGTTCGCCCGGCACATCCTGCCAGGTGAACGCCCGCACCACTCCGGGGAAGTCATGGCAGGCGGAAACGTCGACCCGGGTTAAACGCGCATGCGCGCGATCGCTCAGTTTCGCGGCCAGATGCAGTTGGTTAGGAAACTCCAGCCGATCATCAATATACTGCGCCTCGCCGCTGACGTGTTTATCCGCGCTTTCATGCTTGCGGCTGCGGCCGACGCCGCTGGTTAACGGTTGACGAAAGCGCTCGGCCAATTGCGCCTGGGTAGACGTAATATGTGTGGAATTACTCATAGACGGTCACCTCGATCGCCGACAGCGGCGCCGTCAGCGCCATAAAATAACGGCGCAACAGGTTTTGCGCCACCAACAGTCGATAGGCGCCGCTGGCGCGGAAATCGCTCAACGGCGTGTAGTCTTGCGCCAGCGCCTGCGCGGCCGACTCGATGGCGGCGCGTTGCCACGGCCTGCCGATTAATGCCTGTTCGCAAGCCGACGCCCGCTTGGGCGTGGCGGCCATGCCGCCGAACGCAATGTACGCCTGGCGCACCAGCCCCTGCTCGATAACCAGATTAAAGGCGCCGCATACGGCGGAAATATCGTCCTCCAGGCGCTTGGAGACTTTCCAGGCACGGAACGCCGGCGGCGCGCTGGCCGGCAGCACAATACGCTCGATAAACTCCCCCGGCTGTAATGCGGTCTGCCGGTAATCAAGAAAGAACTTGCTCAGCGGCAGTTCACGCCGGGCCTCTCCCCGGCGTAATACCAACGCGGCATCCAGAGCCAGCAACAACGGTGCGCTATCGCCAATCGGCGAGGCGTTGGCAATATTGCCCCCCAGCGTGCCCTGATTGCGGATCTGCCGGGAAGCGAAACGCGCCAGCAGTTCACCAAACGCCGGATGATAATCGGCCAGCACGGGGTAAACGTCGCTCAATGCCGCGCCGGCGCCGATCTCCAGCCGTTCCCCGCGGGTGATTTGTTTCAGCTCCGGCACCTGGCCGATGGCAATCATCAGCGGTAAGTCCTGATGCCGTTGCGTCACCTCCAGCGCCAGATCGGTTCCGCCGGCCAGTAGGCGCGCCTGCGGGTTTTGCCGGTACATCGCCGCCAGTTCATCAATGTTCTGCGGCACCAGGCAGCGTTTTCCCGCCGCCTGCAATGATGCGGCCGGCGGGATGCGGCGCAAGCGCCGCAACGTTTGCGCCTGTTGCCGATCGAACTCATCGACCGGACGCTGTTCGCACGCCTGCCGCGCCGCCGCCATAATGGGCCGGTAGCCGGTGCAACGGCACAGGTTACCCGCTAGCGCCTGCAATATTTCCCCGCGTGGGTAATCATCACCGCTCTTTTGCAGGCAGAATATCGACATCACCACCCCCGGCGTACAGAAGCCGCATTGCGATCCGTGGCAATCCACCATGGCCTGCTGCACGCTGTGCAACTTACCGTTTTGCCGCAAATCTTCGACGGTAATCAGCTGTTTGCCATGCAGTTCGCTGACAAACGTCAGGCATGCATTGATGCTGCGGTAGCGCAACCTGTCGCCGTCCGGCTCCGCCAGCGCCACGGTACAGGCGCCGCAATCCCCGGAGGCGCAACCTTCCTTGGTGCCGCAGCGGCCTAAATTCCGGCGCAGGTAGTTCAAGACCGTGGTGTTGGGATCGATATCCGCTTCGTTTTTTAACGTCTGGTTCAATAGAAACTGGATCATGCCGCCTCCCTGCCCGCGCCGGATTGATACACCACTTTACCGTCGACATAGGTGCGATAAATGTTGCGATCGTCCCCCAGCGTCATCAGTACGAACAATTGATCGGCCAGTTGGCGGCTGTTTGCATGGCGCAGTGTCTGCAAGGCGGAAACCGCCGGATCCAGCACCACAAAGTCCGCTTCTTTGCCAACCGTAAAGTTGCCGATATTGGCTTCCAGCCCCAGGGCGCGCGCGCCGCCAAGCGTGGCATGATAGAACGCCTCGCCGGCGGAGAGTCGATAATGCTGCAACTGTCCCACTTTGTAGGCCTCCCCCAGCGTTTGCAGCATATTGAAGGTGGTGCCGGCCCCCACATCGGTACCTATCCCCACGTTTACCTGTTTCTGCCAGGCTTTTTGCATATTGAACAAGCCGCTGCCCAGAAATAGATTGGAGGTCGGGCAGAAAGCAATCGCGGAATGGGTATCATGCAGGCAGTTCCATTCTTCCTCATCCAGGTGCAGACAGTGGGCAAATACGCTTTTGCGGCCGGTCAGCCCATACTGGTGGTAGACATCCAGATAACCGCTGTTTTCCGGGAACAGTTCTTTTACCCACGCCACTTCATCCGGGGTTTCGCTCAGATGCGTATGCAGGTAGACGTCGGGGAATTCCTTGTGCAGGCGCTGTACCTGCGCCAGCAGTTCCGGAGTGCTGGTCGGCGCAAAACGCGGGGTGATGGCATAACCCAGGCGCTGCTTGCCATGCCAGCGCAAAATCAGTTCGCGCGTTTGCCGATAGCTTTGCATCGGGGTTTCCAGCAGAGCTTCCGGCGCGTGGCGATCCATCATCACCTTGCCGGCAATCAGACGCATGTTCAGCCTTGCCGCTTGTTCAAACAGCGCCTCTACGGACTGTGGATGAACGGTGCCGAATACCAGCGCCGTCGTTGTGCCGTTACTCAGGAGTTGTTGTAGGAAAAACGCCGACATCCGCTCGGCATGCTGCTCGCAGCAATATTGGCTTTCCGTCGGAAAAGTATATTGCTGGAGCCACGACAACAGTTGCTCGCCGTAGGCGCCGATCATCTCGGTCTGCGGGTAATGGATGTGCGTGTCGATAAAGCCCGGCACGATCAACTTGTCGCGGTAATCCGTCACCTCAACGCCGGCGTGCAGCCTTGCCTCGCCCTCCCGCCAACTGCCGTACCACACAATGGTGCCGCCATTGAGCAGCATCAGCCCGTCGGGGATGTGCCGAATATGTTGTTCCAGTTGCTGTGGTTGAGCCACACAGGCGGCAATATCGAAAAAATTGCCGCGAATAGCCGTAGTAAATGACATGTTCATTACCGTATTTCCTCTATCCCAAACCGCACTCGTTTTCTCTGTGCTGACGCGACCCTGCCGGCGGCTTTTATCTATCGAGCGCAGCTGTTAATCAAAATTTAGCAATTTACATACCAGAATATTTTTTTGTTTTAAAAACAAAAAGATAAAAACAGAAAAGCAACAATCAAAAAACCAGTCGATAACATGAAAATAAGCAAACGGTTGCTTATATTGATGAGGTAATAGGATGCACCAATACTGTGCGTATGCATGAAATGAAGAAACCCACAACGGCGCCTAAAGGCTCCCCGGGAAATAATGAAGCATTGCTTTATAAGTTTATTTTGATAGCAATGTGTTGTTTTTTTTAAGGTTTTATGTTGCGTGAAAATTGATCTGAGGTGGGTGTGACCATCTGGTGGGCGATAGTCCATCGCGCCATCGCCCGCCACGATCGCCAAAAAATATAACTCGCCTTTCTGCGGCGCGATCCGTTTGCGTGACGCCGCGGCTTGGGCTAAATTTATCGCATCGACTGAGTGGCAACTAGGGTTCCGAACGGCACGCTGACGCCGTTGTCTGGTCCGAGCGTTGTAGAGACCGCGGTTTTGGCCGCGGCTGCACCCGAGGGAGAAAAGCCCAGAGGAGGAGACGTCGAGTCTTCCCCATGGCTTTTTGAACCGGAGCGCTTATGTCCTTTCTCACTTTAATGCTGGTTGTCGTAGCCGCATTTATCCACGCCACCTGGAATCTGCTCGCCAAGCGCGCCGCCTCGGCCGGCGCCGCTTTCGTTTTTGTCTACAGCTGCGCCGCCTGCCTTTTTTATATGCCCTGGGTGGTCTGGCTGTTTGCCACCGGTACGTTGCGATGGGATCTCTCCGTCATCGCCTGCGTCGTCCTGAGCGGCGCGCTGCATTTGGCGTACAGCCTGTTCTTGCAGCGCGGATACCAGGTCGCCGATCTCTCGGTTATCTATCCCGTCGCCCGCGGCAGCGCGCCGATGATGTCCACGGTCGGGGCATTCCTGCTATTTGACGAACAGCTGAGCGTATCGGGCGTCGCCGGGCTTGGCGCCATCGTGATCGGCATCCTGTTGATCTCCAGTCAGGGAAATCTTGCCCGCTTTCTCCAGCCTGCCGCGCAGAAAGGCGTACGCTGGGGCGCCGCGACGGGATCGATGATTACCGGCTACACCGTCGTTGACGCATACGGCGTCAAAATCCTGGGGATTCACCCGGTCATCCTGGACTGGTGTTCGCAGGTCGTTCGCCTGGTGATGCTGCTGCCCTGGCTAACCGCTCATCGCCACGAGGTTATCGGTCTTATGCGCGGCAAATGGGCTCTCGCCATCGCGGTCGGCATCCTTTCGCCCCTCTCCTATATCCTGGTGCTGATGGCGCTGCGGCTGGGCGCGCCGCTTAGCGTGGTCGCCCCGGCGCGTGAAATGTCGATGATGGTCGGCGCGCTGTTCGCCATGTTTATCCTGCGCGAGCCGGTGGGGATTTGGCGTCTGGCGGGCTGTCTGGTGCTGGTCGCCGGCGTGGTGCTGCTGGCCCGGCATCCCGATTTTTAACGGCGGGCCGCAATGTGCTTTTCCCCCGCGTCCGGCCTGGCTTAGTGTCTGTTCAAGCGTTTTTCCAGCCGGCGCGTAATACGGGAAATCGGGTAGCAGTAGAAGAAAAACAGCAGCAGCAGCGTAAAGTACACCAGAATGGTGAAGTCGATGCGCGACACGGTATTGCTGGCGATGGTGGCCATATCCACCACGTCATGCACTCCCACCAGCGAAGCCAGCGAGGTGCTCATGGTGATGCTGGCATACACATTCATCCAGGGCGGCAGCATACGGCGCACACACTGCGGCAGAATGATGTAGCGAAAAATCTGGCTGCGGCGGAAGGCCATCGACTGCGCGGTTTCCCACTGCGCGCTGGGAATGGACTGTACCGCGCCGCGAAAAATTTCCGCAATGATGGCGCTGGCCGGCAGGCCGAGCCCGATGACCACCTTAATCCAGTCGGGAAAAGGGATATACCAGTGCAGGAAAACGATTTCGAAGGGAAACACATAGGTGGTGAAGTAAATCAATACCAGCACCGGCGCGTTACGAAAGGCCTGCACCCAGAGATGCGTCGCCGCGCGCAGCAGACGCGAGGGAGCCAGCGACAGGCCGCCCACCACCAGCCCTAGCAGCGTGCCCAGCAGCATGGCCGACGCGCTAATCCCGATATTGACCCCCAGCCCCCGAAACAGCGCCGGCAGCCAGAGCCACAGCTGCGTTACGGCAAGCGGCGCGCTGTCGGTGGCCGCCCAGAACAGGTTCACCGCCACGATCGCCAGCAGCGTGATAACCCAGAAATCGGACAATACCGCGCCAATGACCGGTCGGTTTTTATACGGGACCCTTTTTATCACGACATCATTGCCCATAGCCCGGCATCCTCAGGTGATTCTCCAGCCATCTACCGGCCACGCTGACCAGCCAGGTCAGCACGGCGAAATAGATCAGAATAAGCAGGATCAGCTCCAGTACGTTGTCGCGCTGCGACCAGATCATGATGGACTGATAGGTCACATCACCCACGGCGATGGCCGACGCTATCGCCGTCATCTTGACCAGGTCCACCAGATTATTGATCAGCGACGGGAGAGCGAAACGCACCGCCAGCGGCAGCTGCACGTACCAGAAAATCTGCCGCCGGCTGAACGCCATCGAACGGGAGGCCTCCAGCGTAATCGACGGCACCGCCTCAACGCCGGCGCGCAGCGCTTCGGCATGGAACACCGCCTTGTGCAGGGATACCACCAGTACCACCCAGGCCAGCGGTGAAATCGGACTGCCGCCCTCCAGATGCTGGCTGATCAGCATATTGAGCACCAGGAACGCAAAATAGAGCTGCACCAGCGTCGGCGTATTGCGGATCAGTTCAACAAAGGCGCCGACCGGCGCGGCCACCCAGCGCCGCGGACTGGTCAGCAGCGCGGTAATAATCACCCCCGCCAGCAGGCTGCACGGGATCGTCAGCAAACAGAGCTCAAGGGAAACCCCCATGCCGCTGAGAAACGCCGCCCGGTCGACCGGGTCCAGCACGAATGAATAGTTCAGACCCAGAGGTTTGAAAAACTCCACCAGCCCGGTCAGGAAAGAGTCCGTCATCATCGCCCTCCCGACGGCGTTACGGCCGCCGCTATCATGATGTTATTCCCTCTTTCTCGCCGCTCAGGAAGCCGCTTCAGCGGCGCCGCCTGTGCCATCTCTGCGCGGCCGTCAGCCCTTGTCGCCGAGTTTGGCGTGCAGTTCCTGCAATATGGGATTGGGCGGAACGATGCCCAGCCGTTTTTCCGTCTCGATAAGCCAGCCGCTGTGGTGCCATGACTGTACGACTCGGTCGACGGCGGCGATAGTGTCGGTCTCGCCCTTGCGCGTCCACACCACCGAGTCCGATGACAGGATCTCTCCGGGGATGGCGACGTGGTAGTCCGCCCACTCGCCGCCCTTGCGCACCAGCGGATGTATCAGGGTGGAGTCATGCACCGCCGCCACGCACTGGTTTCCCTTCAGGGCCAGCAGTGAATCGGACGAACTCTTGAAGCCCTTGACCTGTGCGCCGTAGTCCGCGGTCAGCGGGCGGGCGAAATTGCTGCCCTGGGAAAGGCAGACGGGTTTGCCGCGCAGATCCTCCCAGCGGGAGATGCCGCTGTTGCGCAGCGTCAGAGCCGCGCCGCCCACACGGTAGTAGGGAGTCGGCGCGTAGCCCAGAACCTCGGCGCGTTCCTTGGTCAGATCCATGGAGGCGATCAGCAGATCCACCTTGCCGGAGAGCAGAAACTGAGCGCGGGTGGCGGTCTGCACCTGCACCAGTTCCGTCTCGACCCCCAGCCCCTCGGCCAGCTTGCGCGCCAACTCCGGGTTCCAGCCGATTAATTTCCGGGTTGCGGGGTCAATCGAACCGAAATCCCCGCCGTTGACCAGAACGCCAATGGTAACCTTGCCGCGGGATTTTATTTTGTCCAGCGTGGCGTCGGCCTGCGCCATGTTCGGTAATAGCGCCGCCATTACGAGAGGCATAAACCATTTGCGCCACGCGGTCCGGCGCTGATATTTATTATTATTCATCGAGTATTTCCATCATCATGATAAAACGAAGAAAAGATAGTTAACTTATCCCCGCTCGCTGTGAAATTATTATTTTTGCTATAGATTGCCAATATATTTATACCAACCAGCTTTCAGGGGGCAGGAAAAAATCGACGAAAAAATAAAAAGGTATTTGCGTCTAGGGTAATTAGCGCTTCTGCTTTAACGCCAGCGCCTGATCTTCTTCATTCAGTCTGACCCCCGTGGTCAGACGTTTATAATAAGAGTGGCTGGTGTTCAACGCGCCGATAGGATTATGCGCCAGCACCCGGTCTTTGACGATCAGGTAGGTGACCGGCGCCACGGAGTGTTTAATAAATAATGAGTCATGACCGACGCACAGCCCGCTAATGACGTTTAAATCCGTTTTTTCCTTATTGCATAATTCCGCCTGCATAAGCGGATTACACATGGCTTCATACTGACCGGGCTGAATTTTATCCTGATCGTCGATACCGACATTGCACTTATCCTGCGCGCCGACTTTGCACAGCACGCCAAACGCCTGCAGGCCGTTGGCGCGCAGGATGTCGGCGAAGATGCGGTTCTCGCGGATCAGGCCGGCGCAGGAGGCGATGCCGATTTTCCGCGCCCCAATCTTTTTGGCGAAAACGATAATCTCCTCCACCCGCGTCAACTGGCCGTAATACTGCCCTTCCACCTGGGCGGAGGCGTGCATAATCTTCGCCACCTGCTCATCGTCCGCGTACCTGGCCAGGCTAACCTGCAGCAGGTCGTCACTCTCCGGCGCCGTGGTCAGACACTTCCTGGGGAATTCGCTATCCTGACTCTGACAATTAAGGAAATTACATTCCGTACAGCTAAATTTATTGGCCACCACACAACCCCATAACCTATAGCGTAAGCTTCCCTACAAAATAAAGGGTGAACGCCGGGGTTGGAAACTGATGATTCCGTCTATCGATAGTATAAATATGACAATCAGGCGATAACGCCGGATATTCAATCGCGGGCGGGGCGCTGAAAATCAGCAAATGTTATGTCGTAATACGGAATTAAATATATAAAATAATGCTATTGAAAAATTACGCTTTAATTATCTGATATTGTCGTTTGACGGCTCTTTTTATTTGTGCGGAAAATAACAATTCCGTTTACCATTTAGCTAATAATTAATGACATTAAAATAACATTAATTTATCGCCACGCCGCCCGAAAGATTACCGCTCCGATGTTCAATTCACGTAATTAAGGAAACCCGATGTCCATATCCTCCTCTGACCGGCCTCTGCCGCAGTCGCTCACTCCCCGGCAGCTGCGCGACGCGCTCGATGCCGCCACGGAAATTGCCCTGATCGACGTCCGGGAGCATGGGTTATATACCCGCGGCCATCTGCTGCTGGCCGCAAATGCGCCGCTGTGGCGACTGGGGCTGCTGATTGGCGATCTGGTGCCGCGTCGCGCAACGCGCATCGTGCTGATTGACGAAGACGGTTCCCTGCTGGAAGAGGCCGCCCGCCGCCTTGAGCGTCTCGGCTACGGCAATCTGGCGCTGCTGAGCGGCGGAACCCGGGCCTGGCAGGCCGCCGGGCTGGAAATCTTTATTGATGAGAACGTGCCCAGCAAAGCGCTGGGCGAAGTCATTGAGGTAGAGGCTCATACGCCGAACATTTCGGTGGAGGAGCTGCGCCGACGCCAGGCGAACGGCGAAAAGCTGGTGATCGTCGATGGGCGCACGCCGGAAGAGTTCGCCAATTTCAGCCTGCCGGGCGCCCACAATATTCCCAATGGCGAACTGCCTTACCGTATCCGGGAACTGGCGCCCGATGCGCAATCGCTGGTGGTGGTGAACTGCGCCGGACGCACGCGCAGCATTGTCGGCGCGCAGACGCTGATCGACGGCGGCCTGCCCAATCCGGTCGTCGCCTTGACCAACGGCACCATGGCCTGGCTGCTGGCGGACCTGCCGCTGGAGCAGGGGCGGCGGACCGCGCTGCCGCAGCCGGGCGCCGAAAACCTGAGCGCCGCCCGCGAACAGGCGCGCCGACTGACGCAACGGGCCGGGATCGCGACTATCGACGCGTCGGCGCTGGCCGCTTTGCGCGCCGATGCCGAACGTACGCTGTATCAATTTGATACCCGCACGCACGACGAATATCAGGCCGGCCATCTGCCCGGTTTCCGCTGGGCGCCGGGCGGTCAGCTGGTTCAGGCGACCGATCGTTTCGCCGCGGCGCGCGGCGCGCGCATTGTGCTGGCGGACTGGGACGGCGTTCGCGCCCATCATACCGCCGCGTGGCTGCGGCGGCTGGGCGGGTTTGAGATCTTTCTCTATGAACCCGGTGCGGATGACGAGCGGGAACAGGGGCCGTCAACGCCGCACGTCCTGCGCGATAGCGCGTTGCCGCCGGCAACGGAAATTGCACCCCGGCAGCTCAGCCAGCTGCTGGAGCGGCAGGCGGCGCAGGTTATTGACGTGGATGATAGTCTGCGCTTTATTCGCCGGCATATCGCCGGCGCGCGCTTTATCGCCCCGCATCGCCTGACGGAATGGCTGCCGAAGCTGGCCGCGGCGGACGATGGGCGCCAGTGGGTGCTGACCTCTAATGACGGCGTGCTGGCCGGCCTGATCGCCGGCGAACTACAGCGCTACGCCATCAGCGCCGCGGCGCTGGCGGGCGGCAATCAGGCGTGGTTCGCCGCCGGTTTGCCGGTGGAAAGCGGCGATGAAAATATTCTCACCGCCGAGGAAGACCGGCAGCACAACGGCTATAGCGTCAGCGATCCGGCGCGGCGCGATCGGCTGTTCCGGGACTATCTGGACTGGGAAATCGGCCTGGTGCGGCAGTTGGAGCGACCGGGCGGCGAGCTGCGCTTTAACCTGCCGTGATCGGCGTATTACGGCGTTTCGCCGTCAGCCAGACGAAACGCCGTATCAATATCCTGCGCCAGATCCCGCCAGTCCTCCAGCCCCACATGCAGCCTCACCACCGGCAGTTCCGTCGCGCCGGCGTCGCGCCAGGCGGCGTGTTCGGCCAGGCGGGAAGGCTCGGCAATCAGCGCCAGACTTTCATAGCCGCCCCAGGAGGCGCCAATGGCGAACAGCGTCAGCGCATCCACAAAGTCGGCGGCGAATTGCGCGTCGGCGCGGCGAAAGGCGAACGACAGCAGCCCGTTGGCGCCGCTGAAATCCCGCCGCCAGAGCGGATGGCCGGGGTCTTCAGGCAGCGCCGGATAAAACACCCGGCTGACCTCCGGGTGCTGTTGCAGATGTGCGGCGATACGCAGCGCGTTGCTCTGATGCTGGCGCAAACGCACCCCCAGCGTCCGTATGCCGCGCAGCGTCAAATACGCATCATCCGCGCCCACCGTCAGCCCCAGCGCATCCCAGGCGGCGCCGATGCGCGCCGCCAGTTCCGGTCCGTCGACCGTAACCACGCCCTGCATCACGTCCGAATGGCCCGCCAGATATTTGGTGGCGGCCTGTAGCGTAATATGGGCGCCGTGGCGCAGCGGCTGGAAGAAATAGCCGCTGCTCCAGGTATTATCGGCCACCACCAGCACGCCGTGCTCACGCGCCAGCGCCGCGATAGCCGGAAAATCCGTCACCTCGAACAGCAGCGAGCCCGGCGATTCCAGATAGAGCAGGCGCGTATTGGGGCGGATCAGCGCGGACAGGTCGTCGCGCTGCGGCGAAAAATAGTCCAGCGTCACGCCGTAGCGGGCCAGCAACGTACGATCGAGCTGCCGTACCGGCGAATAGACGCTATCGGCGACCAGCACATGATCTCCCGGTTGGCACAGGGCGATAAAAACCAGGGCGATCGCCGACAGGCCGGACGGCGTCAGCCAGGAACGATAGCCGCCCTCCAGCTGCGTGACCGCCTCTTCCAGCGCCTGATGGGTATCCAGCCCGTGACGGCCATAGCCGGCGATTCGCTCCCCGTCACGGCGGCGCTGATAATATTGCGCCATCGTCCCGACGCTATCGAACCGCACGGTGCTGGTACGCACCACCGGGACATTGACCGGCCCGGCGCCGGGAGAGGCGAGAGTGGGCGCGCCGCCGTGAACCAGCTGCGTATCCGCCCGCCATTGTGTCTTTGGTTTCATCTGCTTGCTATGCCCGATTTTCAGAGGGTTTCATCTGCGTGGCGTTGTAGTTGGTCACCTTGCCGGTTTGCGGATCGATAGCCACCCGCCGCACCAGCGTTTCCAGCGGCTGGCCGTACAGGTGTAAATGGCGGATCGGCCGCTCGCCGGCGACATGAATGCTGTGGATATCGTCCGGCAGGAAAGCGAGCGGCTCGCCGGGCCGCACCACCACTTCCCGCACCAGTTGCAGATCGGCCCGATCGGGCTGGCTGCCGTCATCCAGACGCTGGTAAATCCGATTCAGCTCATCGCCCTCGACGGCGGCGATCGCCGCCCAGGTGGTGTGGTTATGGGGCAGAGTGCTCTTGCCGGGCAACAGCGAATTGAGGTAGAGCGCCAGATCGTCATCGCCATCCTCGCTGTTCAGCCGGTAACGGGTTGACGTTTCCACCGTTTCCGACGGCGGGGGGAAATCCTCGAGGCCGAATAGCTCATGCTGGGCGGCGAGCTGCGCCAGACGATGAGCCACTCGATCGACAATAACCCGCGACAGTTCCCCCTGCGCCAGAATAGCGCGGATATCGGTCAGCGCGGCGGTGACCGCCTGCTGGCGCTGTATTACTTTTGTTTCTGCAGATGCCATGGTCTTGCTCCTGTCGTTATAATTAGCTGAAAGGTAAAGCGATAAAGCCTGCCGGCCGCTAGGGTTTGGCCAGCCACACCTCCGCCAGATTGCCCTCCACGCCGTCGGCGGTGACCGAGTGGTCGTGCACCCGGCGGTTATAGATGGTGATAAATTCGGGCGACACCAGGCTGACGTCCGGCAATTCCTGCCCGACAATCTGCTGGAAGCGTTGGAATTGCTGCACGCGCCGCGCCGGATCGTTCTCCGTCTGCGCCGTTTCCAGCAACCGATCCACCTCGGGATTGTGATAGTGCGAGGCGTTTGAGAACGGCACCCCTTTGCGGAAGTTTTTCGACCAGTAAATACGCTGTACGCCGACGGTCGGATCGAACAGATTGCTGTGTCCGTTAACGGTAAAGGCGAAATCGCGGTTGGTATAAACCCGGCGCACAAAGGTGGACAGGTCCTGGGAGCGCAGCGTGACGCCGATACCGATTTTGGCCAGCGACGAACGCAGGTATTCCGCCGTTTTGCGCAGATCTTCCGCTATCGGGTTATAGTCGAGGGCCACTTTGAAACGAACCCCGTCGGCGCCGCGCCGGTAGCCCGCCTCGTCCAGCAGCGCGTTAGCCCGTTCGATATCAAAGGCATAGGGGGACGGAGAGGCGTCGTGGTACTCGGTGATGCCGGGGGCAATCGGCGAGGTGCTGACTTTGCCCAGGCCAAAGTAGGCCACCTGCAAAACGATATCGCGATTGATGGCGTGCGCCACCGCCTGCCTGACGCGCAGATCGCGGAAATGCTCATCGTCCAGATTGAACTGCAAAGACGACACGTTATAGGAATAGCTATTGCCTTTGGTTTCAAACCCCAGCTGCGGCAACGCCTTCAGCCGCGCCATATCGCTTAGCGCCACCGGAGAACGGTAGCCCAGATCGGCGGCGTTGGTTTCAAACGCCAGCGAACGCGCGGCGGCGTCCGGGATAAACTTCACCACCAGTTGATCGAGGTAAGGCCGCCCAGGCTGCCAGTAATGGGGGTTACGCTTATACAGTACATGGCTGCCGCGCACCCACTGGTCGAACACATAGGGCCCGGTGCCTATCGGCGCGCCGTTGTGCGGATTGGTCAGCGGATCTTGGCCCTCGTACAGGTGACGCGGGACAATGGGCGACTCCGCCGCCGCAAACGCCTTGATCAAATAGGGCGCGGGCTTCGACAGCACAATCACCGCCGTGTGGGGATCTGGCGTCTCGATGGCGGTGACATTGGCAAAGGTACTTGAGCCGCGTGGGTGTACTTTTTTCAGCAGATCGATGGACCAGGCGACGTCGGCCGAGGTGAAATCCCGACCGTCGTGCCATTTCACCCCCTGGCGCAGATGAAACGTATAGCGCGTGCCGTCCGGACTGATTTCCCAGGCGGTCGCCAGCTGCGGCTGCGGGTTCAGGTCGTAATCGTAGCTGAGCAGCCCTTCGGTTACCTTGGCGCTGACGCTCAGCGCCGGCGTCGCCACCGTGGTCAGCGCCACCAGCGCCGGGGGCTCATAGTTAATCACCAGCGTCAGCGTGCCGCCGCGCTGCGGTTGAACATCGGCTGCCTGCCCGGTACCGGTCAGCAGTAGTAAAAACGTCGCGGCCATCACTGGCCGCAGCCCCGCTAAACGCAACATAAAAGCTCCTGTGCTGATTAATCCTGAACGGTATGGCCGTACAGCGTACGGGCGGCGTCAGGCGTCACTAATTCATTGTCGATATCCTGGCGCAAGGCGGCCCGATCGCGGGTTGACGGTTCGCCCAGCCCGCCGCCGCCGGGCGTTTCCACCACCAGGCGTTCACCGGGCGGAATAATTTGCTGCCCTTTGCCCGACAGCGCCTGCCCCGATCCCAGGCTGACCCGCCCGCCGGCGCCGTTGCGCCCGCCTTCCGCCCCGCGCGCCGGAAAGGCGATGCGATCCCAGGCCGCCCCCAGCGCCATCGGCGCTCCGCCGCCGTGGGATAGCTCAATCACCTGTCCCAGGCCGCCGCGAAACTGTCCGGCGCCGCCGGAATCCGGGCGGTACTCTTTGCGCCAGAACACCACCGGGCTGATGGATTCAAGGATCTCCACCGAGACGTTACGCACCCCGCTGGGAAACGAGGTGGTGGAGAGGCCGTCGATGCCCGGCCGGGCGCCGGTGCCGCCGGTGGAAAAGCTGGTGATGGAAAAGCGGGGTTGCCGCAGAAAGCCGCCGGCGTCGAAACCGGGCAGGACATGGCCGCCGGACAGTTGGATATTCCACAGGCAGGAAGCGCCTTCGGCGGGAACCGCGTTGGGTTTCGCCTGGCGCAGGCAGCCAAAGATCACATCCGGCAGCATCTGGCCGACGATATGGCGCGAGGTCACCGCGGCGGGATAAGGCGCGTTGAGTATCGATCCCTCCGGCGCCTTGACGGTTATCACCTCCAGCGAACCGGCGTTGTTGGGCACCTCGGAGCCGATAAGACAGCGCACGCCGAATGAGCTGTAGGCGTCGGTATAGGCCTTGACCACGTTGATCCCTTTGGCGACAAACGGCGAGGTGCCGTCAAAATCGATCTCGATGCCCTGTTCGCCAAGGGTCAGCGCCGCGCGCAGCAGGATCGGCGCGTCATAGCCGTCAATCCACATCTCCGACTGCCAGCGCCCCGCCGGCCACCGGCGCACGGCGGCCAGCATCGCCTCGCGGGAATGGGTGAGAATATGTTCCCCCACCGCGTGCAGATCGCTCAGCGAGAATTCATCCAGCATGGCGGTGAGCCGGCGCCCGCCCACCTCGTTACAGGCCACCAGCGCCAGAATATCCCCTTCCACCTGCTCGGGTTCGCGCACGTTGGCTTTAATAATCCGCAGTACCGTGTTATCCAGCCTGCCGGCCTGGATAAAGCGCAAAATCGGCAGGAACAGGCCTTCATGGTAGATCTGGTGGCCGTCGGGCCCCGGTCCCAGCCCGCCGATGTCCACCACGTGCAGCGTGGAGGCGAACAGCGCCACGCTTTGCCCCTGATGGAAGACCGGCGTTACCATGGTGATGTCGTACAAATGGCCGGTGCCTTTCCACGGATCGTTGGTCAGGAACACGTCGCCCGGCGCCATATCGGACAGCGGAAACTGGCGCAGAAAGTGTTTTACCGACTCGGCCATGGAGTTGACGTGCCCCGGCGTACCGGTGACCGCCTGGGCGATCATCCGGCCGTCCGGCAGAAATACGCCGGCGGACAGATCGCCCGCTTCGCGGGTCGAGGTGCCGAACGCCGTGCGGATCAGCGTCTGCGCCTGCTCTTCCACCACGGCGATCAGGCGATTCCATATCACCTGATACTGGATCGTGCTCAGACTCATGGCTGCGCTCCTCCGGTTTGCTCTTCTTCCAGCAACAGATGCCCCTCGGCCGTCAGCCAGGCGACAAAGCCGCCCTCCACCACGGTGGTGGTTTCCGCTTCGGCGATCAGGGCGGGTCCGCGAACGGCCGTCCGCGGCGGCAGATCGCGGCGGGCAAAGACCGGCGCCTGAAGACGCGCGGACTGATTCGCCAGCAGTACCTCACGCCGTTCGCCGCTCTCGTCCGGGGTCAGCACGCTATGCGGCCTCGTCTCCGGGCGCCCTGCGACCGGGGCGTTCAGCGTACTGACCGTGACCGTCCAACTGATGGCCTCCACCGCCACGTGATCCAGGCTGCGGCCGTACAGCCGGCGATAGACGGCGGTAAAGCGCCGTTGCAGCTCATCGACCGTCGCCGCCGTCAGCGCGCCTTGCGGCAGCTCGACCGGAACTTCATGCCCCTGACCGGCATAGCGCAGGTAGACGATGCGCCGCAGGGATAACGGCGCGCCGTCGCCGCTGGCCTGGCGGACGATGCCGCGCGCCTGCTCTTCCAGATCGCGCAACAGGGTCTCCACCGCCTGATGGTCGAGCCGCGCCAGCCGCTGGTAGAAGCTGCGCACCGCCTGATAGGCAATCGGCGCCGACAAAAAGCCGAGCGCCGAACCCACCCCGGCGGAATGCGGGATCACCACGCGCCTGATCCCCAGCTTGCGCGCCAGCCGGGCGGCGTGCAGCGGCGCGGCGCCGCCAAAAGCCACCAGGGTGTAGTTTTCCACCTGCTTGCCCAGCTCGGTGGCGTGTACCCGCGCCGCATTGGCCATGTTTTCCGCCACGATTTCCGTTACCGCCAGCGCCGCGAGATCGGTGTTCAGCGACAGCGGCTCACCAATTTGCTGTGCGATCGCCTGAGCGGCCAGTTGGGGATTGAGGGTGATTTTGCCCTGCGCGAAGGTGGCGGGATCGATAATGCCGAGCCGCACATTGGCATCGGTAATGGTGACCTGCGTGCCGCCCAGCTGGTAGCTTACCGGGCCGGGCTGCGAGCCGGCGCTGTCGGGGCCGACCTGCACCCGGCCCAGGGTATCGATACGGGCGATCGATCCGCCGCCCGCGCCGATCTCCACCATTTCGATCACCGGGATCCTCACCGGCAGGCCGGATCCCTTCTGGTAGCGGTGCACCCGGCCGAATTCGAAACTGCGGGAAATCTGCGGCTGGTAGTCGTCGATAAAACAAATTTTGGCGGTGGTGCCGCCCATATCGAACGACAGCACCTGCGGCGTCTGTAGCTGTTCGCCGGTCAAGCGGGCCAGGATGGCGCCGCCGGCCGGGCCGGACTCCACCAGCCTCACCGGCTGGTCGATGCCGGTCGCCAGCGTGGTGATCCCGCCGCCGGAGGTCATTAAAAACAGCGGGGCGTTCAGCCCCTTGGCGGACAGAATCCGCTCCAGCCGCGTCAGATAGCCCGCCACCAGCGGCTGTACGTAGGCATTGGCGCAGGCGGTGGACAGGCGTTCATATTCGCGGATTTCCGGGCAGACATCGCTGGAAAGGGTGATCGCCAGGTCCGGCAACCACTGACGCAGGATGTCTGCCGTGCGCCGCTCATGTACGGGATTGGTGAAACTCTGCAAATAGACGATGGCGACGCTATCGATCTCTTCGTGCTTTAGCGTCTGCGCCAGCTGGTGCACCGCCGCTTCATCCAGCGGCGTCAGGATATGGCCCCGGGCGTCGATCCGCTCGGCGATGCCGAAACGCCAGCGCCTTGCCACCAGCGGACTCGGTTTATGCAAAAAGATATCGTACTGGGCAAACCGGTCTTCAAGACCGATTTCCACCAGATCGCGGAATCCCTGCGTGGTAATCAGCGCGGTGCGCGCGCCTTTGCGTTCTATCAGCGCATTGGTCGCCAGGGTGGTGCCGAGAATAACCAGCCCGACATCCGCCAGCTCGCGGCCGGCGCGCCGCAATACTTCCTGCGTGCCGTCCAGCACTCCGCTTTCAGGAGAGCTCGTCGTGGTCAGCACTTTGGTGGTAAACGATGAATCGCCATCCAGCAGCACGACATCGGTAAAGGTACCGCCGACATCCACCGCCAGCCGGGGTTTATTACTTACGTCCGGTACAGACATGCAAATTCCTTAACGTCGCCATAGCCCGGTGGATTTCAGAGATGCCGGCGCAGCACGTCGGCCAGCCGGGCAATCCCCGTGCGGATCTGCTCGTCGCTCTCCAGGGCAAAACAGAGGCGCAGCCAGTTTTTCGCCGCTTCGCCGTCCACCGCCCAGTCGGGACCGGGATTAAACGCCACGCCGACGGCGGCGGCCGGTTCCACCAGGGCGCGGGTGTCCACGCCCTCGGGTAGGGCCAGCCACAGAAAAATCCCGCCTTTCGGCAGCCACAGCCTGACGCTGTCGCCCAGTTCCTGTTGCACCGCCGACGCCAGCACTGCCAGTTTGCGCGCCAGGGTGTCGCGCAGGCGCGTAAGGTGGGCATCAAAATGGGTGGAAAAATACTCGGCGACGATGATCTGATCGAGGGCGCCGGTGCCGCCGTCCGTTTTCAGCGACACCAGCTGGCGCAGAATAGCCGGAACCGCGCTGAGATAAGCCACGCGCACCGCCGGCGCCAGCGTTTTGGAAAAGGAGCCGATGTGGATCACCTGCTGCGGACTCAGCGCATACAGCGCCGGCGGCGCTTCATTCCCCTGCCAGACGATGTCGGCGTAGCATTCGTCTTCAACGATCAGGGTACGGTAGCGCGCGGCCAGCTCCAGCAACCGGTGGCGGCGCTCCAGCCCGAGGATCGCCCCGGTAGGATTCTGCACGGTCGGGATGGTGTAGATAAACTTCGGCGTCACGCCGCTTTGCGCCAGCTCCGCGAGGATGGTCGCCAGCGCATCGATGCGTATCCCTTCGTCATCCAGCGGAATAGCGACGATATTCACCTGGCGGCCGCGCAGTTTCCGCAACGCCCCGGCGTAAGAGAAGGCTTCCACCAGCACGGTGTCTCCCGGCTCCAGCAGCAGGTTGTTCACCAGATCGAGCGCCGGCCCGGAACCGGAGGTGATCAGAATATCGTCGATATCCGCCGTAATGCCGCGCGTCGCCAGCTTGCGGCCGACAAAACGGCGCAGATTCTCATTCCCCTGCGGCCCGTGGCCCTGATTGTAAATCGCCAGACTGCGCCCCTCGCGCAGAATCGCTTGCTGCGCCGCCTCGGCCAGCGCTTCCAGCGGGATCAGTTCCGGCGCGTTGTGTCCGGCATCAAAGGTAAAGTCCGCCAGGCCCCGCCACACTGGCGTGGGAGCGGGCAGACCGGCGCGAAACAGCGGAAGGGCATCGAACGGTGTGGCACTCATTATCTCATTCCTGAATAACGGCGAATCCCTATTCTCGTAACAATCGATTTCCCCTCACAAATAAATATAAAAGCTATGGAATTGCGCGTGATGAATAAAGTAAATTCCAGCCGCCTGTAGCCCGAAAGCCGGTGGGTATATTTGATTTAAGACTAATAAAAGGCGGATTAAGTATTTAGCTTTTAACTCTATTTTGCTTTTAATGGCTCTGCTTATATACGGGAGAGTGCTTTATGGTGTCTGTGCCTATACCTGTCCGGGACGTACCGCAGGCGAACGCCGCCCGGACCCTGGTGCGAATTAATGACGTCCATTTGACGCTGGGCGACACCCCGGTGCTGCAGGGCATCGATCTACAGGTTTCCCAGGGGGAAGCCCTGACCATCATCGGCCCTTCGGGCTCGGGAAAGTCATCGATCCTGCGCTGTATCAACGGCTTGGTGACGCCGCACCGGGGAGAGATTTTCATCGGGGATACCGGCGTGCATCAGTTGAAAAATGAGAGCGAGCGCATCGCATTGCGTAAACGCATTGGCTTTGTTTTCCAGCAATACAATCTGTTCCCGCATCTTACGGTGCTGGAAAACCTGATGATTGCCCCCATTCGTATTCTGCGTCAGCCCAGAGAGCGGGTGAAAGCCCGAGCCATGGCGCTGCTGGCGCGCGTGCGGCTGGAAAACAAAGCCCATAGCTATCCCGGCGAGCTTTCCGGCGGCCAGCAGCAACGGGTGGCCATTGCGCGTACCCTGGCGATGGACCCGGAACTGGTGCTGTTCGACGAGGTGACGTCGGCGCTGGACCCGGAAACCGTAGGCGAGGTGCTGGCGGTGATCCGCGAGCTGATCGGCGAAGGCATGACCAGCATCCTGGTCACCCATGAAATGCGCTTCGCCCAGGAGGTCAGCGATCGCGTGGTATTTACCGAGCACGGCCGTATCGTTGAGCAGGGCACGCCGGAACAGGTATTCCGCCATCCGCAGAATCTGCGCACGCATACTTTTATCAATGCGTTGCGCAACTGAGGAGCGTTGTGCCAAACACACCAACCCGGTAACCGTTCATATAGACATCCAGGGAGGCCATTACCACTCTTCCTTCCATAGCCGGTCTGCACTATCGTGCTCTTTATCGCTTCTCGGCTTGATATCCAGTTCTAAATTCAACGCCGAGAGGATCTTAAAGAAGGTCTCCAGCTTGGTTGAATCCGGATGCTGTTCGAAGCTGGATACCGTGTCCTGGCGGATGCCGACCTTGCCGGCCACCTTTCCCTGAGAGAGCTTTTGCGTGACTCTGACATCTTTCATATAGGCGCTAAGCTGCCGGGTGTTTGTCACTTTCATAGTGGTTCGTACCGGTTTAAGCAGGTAAAAACATAATTACACGCTATAGCCGTTAAATCAATATTTACCCGCTTAAGGCGTTAAATATAATATTACCGGTTTTAGCCGGTAAGGTGGTTTTTATCCGCCCCGCTTATTACCCCGATCGCGCCGAGCGCTTTCCCCATCTCAGCGTAAATGCGGATAGCCCGCCCGTTCAGCGGCGGCGGCGCGCTGCGCCAGCAGCTGGTAGTCCTGCGGGTCGGGTACGTTGAAGCCTTGCAACTGTAGCGCGGCAAGCAGCGGGGCGGCTCCGCTGTCGGATGACAAGTCGACGAAGGCGCGTTGCAGGCTGGCCAGCGCGGCGGGCGGCAGCGAGGCCGATGCCACCAGTAAAGGCATCGGGGCGGGAGCGGTGTGGTCGATTACCCGAACTTTTTCCATCAGCTCAGGCGCATCGTGCGCCAGCAGATCAAAGGCATAGCTGTCCACCGGGCCGATATCGGCCAGGCCGTTGGCGATGGCTTCCACCACGCGGCGCGGGGTAATCAGCGGGCCGACCGTCTGGCGATATAACCTTTTCCCGCCCGGTTGCCGGTAGGGCAGCAGGTGAAAGCGCAGGGCATGGTAGCCGGAGTACGACTCGCGGTTGGTAAAGGCCAGCCGCCGGCCGAAGGTCTCCGGCAATTGCCGATAGGGCGCGTTACGCGCGACGATCAAACGGCTGCGATAGCTGCCGGGGCCGTCGGCCAGCGAATGCAGCGGAACCGGTACGGCGACCGCCACGACCGGAAACAGCCCGAGCGCAAACGGCAGGCCGCACATAAATACGCCCGCCAGATCCGGGCGCTGCCACAGCCCCTCCAGCGGCGCCGGCGCGGGGTAGTCAATCACCTCCCCCTCGACGGAGGCGCGGCGATAGACCTCCCGTAGCAGCCTTTTCCAGCCGGTTGCCGCTGCGGGCGTGACCGAGTACATCCGTCCGTTGGCGATCATGCGTAGCGCAACGTCTGGCCGATTCCCAGCCTGCCCGCTTTTTCCAGCATCGCATGGCCGAGGGCGATATCGCTCAGCGACAGGCCGCGATGCCAGAACAGGATGGTTTCATCGTCGTTTTCGCGTCCAGGTTTAACGCCGGCGACGATCTGCCCGAGTTCGGCATGCAGCGTCTCTGCGCTCAGTTTACCGGCTTCAACGTGGGCGCGCAGAGAACCAAACATGCCGCCCTTGCACTGGCCCCAGTCGTCGACCACCATTTTATCCATGATGTCGGTCAGCGAGAGCTCCACCGCGCTCATGGTGCCGTAAGGCACCACCAGCGCGCCGGGCTTGATCCAGGCGGTTTTCAGCATGGGCGCCGGTTTTTCCAGCCGTGAAGCTTCGACGACGATATCCGCGTCGCGCACGCAGCTTTCCCAGTCGGCGGTGACGATAATCTTTTTGCCCAAATCCTGTTCCAGCCGTTTAGCAAAGGCGTTACGGCTTTCCGGACGGCGCGAGTGGATGCGGATTTCATCGAAGTCGTACAGGCTGTCCAGCAGGCGTACGTTCCAGTAGGCGGTGCCGCGCGCGCCGATATGGCCGAGTACCTTGCTGTCGCGGCGCGCCAGATGGCGGGCGCCCAGCGCGGTGATCGCCCCGGTGCGCATATCGGTAATCGCCGAGGCATCGACGATGGCCACCGGCATACCGGTGCGCGGATTGAACAAATTAAGCATCGCCATTTCGGACGGCAGACCTGATTGGTAGTTATTCACGTAGTCGCCCACCACCTTCACCCCCGCCAGATTGAGCGGCGCGATATAGCCGCGCAGCACGTTGAAGTGGCCGTTAAACGCCGGATCGGGGATCAGGTGCACGCGGGGTTCGATAACGGTTTGATGCCGTCCCTGCGCCAGCAGGCCGGCGTCGACGGCGGCGAGAATTTCACTGTCGGTCATCGCCAGTTGCTGAATGTCCGGTCCGTTGAGATAGGTAATATTGACAGGCTGGGTCATGGAATTCCCTTAATCCGGCGCTCAGGCCGCAAGCAGTGTTTGCTGATAGGTAAAAAGCTGTTGACGATTTAGCTCCCCCAGCACCCGCTGCTGGTCGTCGCTAATCCGCACCCCTGGCGCGTCGTGGGCCAGCATCAGCGCCAGCGCCTCTTTCAGATTCGCCCGGATGCCGACCGACAGCGGATAGCGGCTCTGTTCACAGGGGGTCATCGCCTTCTCCACCGGCGTCAGCGCCAGCAGCTTTAATGCCGCGTCGCTGCCGATAAACGCGGCAACGAACGCATCGGCCGGCTTGCTGAGGATGGCGGCGGGCGTATCGTACTGGCACAGCGTGCCGTGGCGCATAATGGCGATGCGGTCGCCCATTTTTATCGCTTCGTCAAGATCGTGGGTCACGATCACCACGGTCTTTTTAACCCGTTGCAGGATCTGCTTGAATTCCTGCTGCAGGCGCCCGCGAATCAGCGGGTCGATGGCGCCGAAGGGCTCGTCCATCAGCATCACCGGCGGATCGGCCGCCAGCGCCCGGGCTACGCCGACGCGCTGGCGTTGTCCGCCCGACAGCTCCGCCGGATAGCGGCCGCGATCTGTCGACGGATTGAGGCCGACCAGATGCAACAGCTCATCAATGCGGGCGTCGGTTTTACGGCGATCCCAGCCGAGCAGCCGCGGCACCGTGGCGATATTGTCGGCGACGTTCATATGCGGGAACAGGCCGACATTCTGAATGACATAGCCGATATGGCGGCGCAGCAGTACCGGATCGACGGTGGTAATGTCCGCGCCGTTAACCCAAACGCGGCCCCGGGTGGCGTCTTCCAGACGGTTAATCAGGCGCATGGTGGTGGTTTTTCCGCAGCCCGACGGGCCGATCAGCGCGGTGGTTGAGCCTTCCGGGATATCAAGGGTCAGATTATCCAGCGCTTTCTGCGTTGTTCCGGGATAAATCTTGGTGATATTTTCAAGCTTAATCATCGGCTTACCCTTTGGGAACATGTTTGAACCAGGTCTTTTCCACCGCGGCGAACAGCAGTTCGGCGCCGATGGCCAACAGAATGATGGGGATCGCGCCGACCAGCAGCCGCGACATATCCATAATGGCGATGCCGGTGGTGACGAAATCGCCCAGCCCGCCGCCGCCGATAAAGGAGGCCAGCGCCGCGCCGCCGATCACCTGTACGGCGGCGGTGCGCACGCCGGCCAGAATGCCCGGCGCCGCCAGCGGCAGGATCACCCGGCGGGTGGTTTGCGCCGGCGTCAGCCCCATCCCCCGCGCCGCGGAAAGGGTGTCTTTATCCACCGACTGAATGCTGGTGCAGGTATTGAGCAGGATCGGCGGCAGGGCGAGGATCACCAGCGCCACCACCGACGGCAGCAGGCCGATGCCTAAAAACGGCAGCGCCGCCGCCAGGATCGCCAGGCTGGGAATGGTTCTCAGCGTACTGGCGATACTGGTCGCGATAAAGGTGGCGCGCGGCGAAGCCGCCACCGTCACCCCGATCGGAATGGCCAGCAGCAGCGAAAAAAACAGCGCCAGTCCGCACATCAGCAAATGCTGACGCAGCGCGGTGAAAAACTGATCCGGATTCGCCGCAATCCATTGCCAGGCGTCGTAGAAAATCATGCGTTCGCTTCCGTACTCGGGGCCAGACGGCGACGGCGCGCCAGGCGCCGTTGCAGCAGCAGAAACAGCGCGTCGACGCCGATGGCCAGCAGCGAGGTCAGGGCGCCGCCAATCAGAATTTTTTCCGGGTAGCGCTGGTCCAGCCCGGCGAAAATAATGGCGCCCAGC
The DNA here is from genome assembly GCF_023347575.1 of Brenneria tiliae. NCBI lineage: Bacteria > Pseudomonadati > Pseudomonadota > Gammaproteobacteria > Enterobacterales > Pectobacteriaceae > Brenneria > Brenneria tiliae. The sequence continues at coordinate 104,329 of NZ_JAKPCB010000101.1, forward strand.
CCGCCGGCATTGATATAGGCGGCGACGGTGGCGATGCCGATAAGCGTGGTGGTGGCGATACGCAGCCCGGTGATAATAAACGGCAGCGCCAGCGGCAGTTCGATCTCCCACAGCATGCGCCGGTAGCCGTAACCCATGCCGCGCGCCGCGTCCAGCACCTCGGGGGCGATGGCGTGAAAGCCGGTGGCGATATTGCGCACCAGAATCATCAGGGCGTAAGCGGTAAGGCCGACAATCGCCGGCAGCGTGCCGATCCCCAGCCACGGAATAAGCAGCGCAAACAGCGCCAGGCTGGGAATGGAAAACAGCATGCCGGTGAGGGTCAGCACCAGCGCATAGGTTTTCGGCCGGCGGGCGCTCCAGACGCCCAAGATCATGGCGATGACGAAAGCGCAGCCGATCGAGACGCCGACCAGAAACAGATGCTGCAATAAGGCGAGGCCGATATCGTCAAGGTGTCTGGGCGCCCAGCGCATCACGCAATCTCCAGCAGCTGTTCGCCCGCGGCCAGCCAGTCGGCGGCGCTGACGGCCGCGGCGAGATTCTCGATATCGCCGGCGGTGGAGCGATCCTCATCCAGTCCGGCGACCAGACCGCGCACCCTGGCATGGATAGCCGCGCTGCCGCGACCTAGCGTTATTTCCGTCGCGCCGCGCAAATCGACCGCCTGCGCCGCCACCATCAATTCGATGGCCACCAGATAGCGCAGGCTTTCCACCAGGCGCAGCATTTTCCTGACCGTCGCCATGGACTGCGAGGCGTAATCCTCCACCCTATCGGCGACCGGTACGGTAATGGCGGACAGCGGACTGGCGTGATGAACAATGTCGCTGGTCAGCGCGGAAATGGTTTTTTGCAGCGTGGCAAAGCCGGTTTGCCCGCGGTGCGGGGTGAGGAAACGCGGCAATCCGCTGGCGTCGGCGGACATCAGCTTCATTATGCGTTCCGCCGCGCAGGCGGCCTGGCGCGCCAACGCCAGCGCCAGCCCGTCAAAGGCCAGCGTCAGATGGGTGGCGTCAAAATTGGCGTTGGCCAACACCAGATCGGCCTCGGCGATCAGCGCCGGATTATCGTCGGCGCTATTCAGCTCCAGCTCGGTGGCTTGCCTGGCGTGGTGGAAGGCCTGATAAACGCTGGCCAGCACCGAGGCGGCGCAGCGGAAGCTGAGCGGATCCTGCAACAGGCGGGCGTCGCCGGGTTGCAATAAGCTTCCTTCCGCCAGCAGCGACAGCAGATGAGCGGCGCACTGCGCGCCGCCCGGCAGCCTGCGGATACGGCTGGCCCAGGGCGACAGCGGGGAAACATTGGCGCGAAACGCTTCGAACGATAGCGCGATGGCGCCGGCCTGCGCGTTAATCAGCCGGGCGATATCGGCCAGCGCCAATGCGGCGATGCCGACGCAGGCGGCGTTCGAAGAGACCAGCGCCAGCCCGTCCTTACCCGTCAGCGAGGGCAGCGCGAACCCCGCGTCGTTCGCCAGCGCCTGAATGTCGGCCACCTCTCCCCGATACTCGGCCTGACCCTCGCCCGCCAGCGTCCGGCCGATATGCGCCAGCGGCGCCAGATCGGCCTCGCCGATCGAGCCGGTCAGCGGCACCAGCGGATGCACGCCAAGATTCAACAGGCTGAGCAGTGCCTGCGCGCTCGGCGGGGAGATGCCGGAATAGCCGGCGGCGATGCCGGCCAGGCGCGCCAGCATCATCGCCCGGACCTGATCGCGGCCGGCGGTCGCGCCGACCCCCACCGCCCGGGCCAGCGGAATGCGCCGCTGTATCTGATGCAGGCGGGCGATATCCTGCCGGCCGTCGGCGCTGTTCAGCACCGCGGTATCCACGCCCGCGCCGAGACCGGTGGTTACGCCGTAGATACGATCGCCGGCGGCGATCCGCCGGTAAAGAAAGGCGAAGCCTTCCGCAATGCGCCGTTGCGCCGCCGGGCTGAATGCCACCGGCCGATTTCCTCTGGCGACTTCGACCAGCGTCGCCAGAGTTAACGCCGTATCGTTACCGAGATTAACTGTCATTGCCGCGTTTAACCGGTTGTTTAAGATTTGATAATGCCTTTTTCCCGCAGGAACGCCTGTGCGACGTCGGCGGGTTCTTCTTTGTCTTTCTCTACCGCGGCGTTGAGTCTCTGCATGGTGGCGTTATCCAGCAGCGCGCTGACCTTATTAAGCACCGCTTCCGCCTGCGGCTGGGCTTTGAGCGCCTGCTCGCGCACCACCGGGGCGACGAAATAGGGCGGGAAGAGATGCCGGTCGTCGGTTAGCGGCACATATTGCCCTTCGGCTATTTGCCAGTCGGTGGCGAAGCCGTTGGCCACGTCAATCTGCCCCGCAGCCAGCGCGTCATAGCGCAGGCCGACTTTGGCGAACTGGCGGAATGATTTGAATTTTATGCCGTAAACCTGCTCCAGCCCTTTCAGGCCGTCCTGCCGATCGCCGAATTCGGCGCCCGCGCCAATGGTCAGCTGCGGCGCGGCCTTGGCGAGATCGGAGAGCGTTTTCAACTGGTATTTTTCAGCCGTGGCCTTGCTGACCAGCAGCGCATAGCCGTTATTCAATTTTGCCGGGGCGAGCCAGGCGAGCTGGTATTTTTCGGCGTAGGTGCTTTTTACCTGCTGATAGACCTTATCCGCGTCGGATGACAGCTCCCCTTTAACCACCGCGCTGAGCGCCGTTCCTGTGTACTCGGGGTACATATCAATATCGCCTTTCAGCAACGCGGCGTGGGCAATCAGCGTTCCTCCCAGGTTGATTTTGCGCTGCACCGGAATGCCCGCCTGCTCCAGCGCCGAGGCGTAGATCTCCGCCAGAATATATTGCTCGGTGAAGTTTTTGCTGCCGACGATAAAATCAGCGGCCTGAACCGCCGGTGCGACGGCGCTGAATCCGGCGATAAATAACAGAGCCTGTTTGATGGTTGTGCGCATTGTTTTCCCCAGCGTGGATGTCTGTTTCCGCTTACGAATAGACATGTATATACAAGAATGGCGGCAAAAATCCAATCGCTTAACTATCGATTGGTTGAGTATGACAGAGTAATAATGATGCTGCTGATGCAGCCAATTCCGGCAGTAGAGCAAAAAAACCATCCCGGTGAAATTCGTTTTCGATATAAGTTATAGCACTAATGACGAGGTATGGGGTTTACCGGTAACCCGATGACGCCGTTTCCCGTCGGGGGCAACATCCCGATTAAATACATATTTCATATAGTGGTAAAAATTTCCCATAAGAACATGCCGTGATATTCTGGACGGCCTGAATGGATTGAGAAATCCGACAATGGCGCCTAACTGACCCGCAGGTGATCGCTTGAGCTTATTTGAATGTCTTTCCGGATGCGCCCATCTACTGGCGGTTATCGCCTTGCTTCTGGCTAATCTCTTTCCGGATTCTCCCTGGCTGGCGATAGCCATGGGCGCCACGGTGCTGGCCACTTTGCTGCGTTTTACCGCCCTGTCGCGGCTTGCTCAGGGATTTTTCCTGGGCGCGATAGCGGCCTTTGGCTGGGTGGCCTGGCGTTATCCTTTGCACCAGCCCGCCATGATTCAGGCGCTGGCTCAGGGGGCGGCCTTCTCGTGTCTGCTGATCGTTCTGGGCTTGCTGCGTTACCCGGTAAGCCGTTCGGGAACCGTGCGCGAGGCCGCCGGCTACCTGCTGTCGTTTCCCGCCAGCCGCCGCTATGTGGCGGTTAACGCGGGCAGCCATTTTCTGAGCCTGCTGTTTAACGTCGGCATCATTCCGCTTATCGCCGATCAGCTGGGCAACGGCCGAAATAAACCGGACGAGGATGAACGGCGAATTATGCTGCTGGCGGGTATGCGCGGCGCGGTTCTGATGACCATCTGGTCGCCCATGGGGTTGGGGTTCGCCATTGTCACTACCGCGCTGACGGCGCTGAACTCGATGTATTTCGTCGCCGCCGCCTTTGCGTCGGCGCTGCTGATTATGGCCGTCACCTGTTTCTGGGCGATGCGCTGCGAGGGCGTCGAGGCCGACGTTCCTTCCCCCGCGCGGGCGGCAGCGGGATCCCCGCGCACCCTGCTCGGCGTGCTGCTCGCCTGCGCGCTGCTGCTGGCCGGGGTGATCGGTATCCATATCTGGCTGCAATGGTCTTTCGTGGTTGCAACGGTATTGGTGCTTCCCCTGTTCGCGCTGGGCTGGCTATGTCTGGAGCGCTCGGCGCCCGGTACGGATCTGGTGCAGGATGCCCGCCACATCTTCAGGAATATCGGCTCCATGCGCATGGAAAGCGCGATTTTCCTTTCGGCCAATGTCATTGGCGCGGCTATCTCGCTGACCATCCAGCAACAGCCCGGATGGCAGGCGTTACAGTCGGCTCACTTCCCGGCGCTGGCGGTGCTGCTGGCTTGTCTGCTGATTGTCCCGCTGGCCGGCGCGCTGTTTATTCCCCACTCGATCTTCGTGGTGCTGCTGGCGCAGATATTCGGCGCCAGCGAACTGGGGCTAACGCACCCGATGGCGCTGGCGCTGGCCCTGACGCTGGGCTGGGCGATGGCGATTTCCGTCTCTCCCATCAGCGCGATGTCTTTGCTTACCGGCTCGCTGTGCGGGGTCAGGCCGCAAAAAGTCGGCCTACAGTGGAACCGCGGCTTTGTGGGGCTGATGTTCGTCGTTTCCGCCGCCATTATTGGCGTGGCCTATTGGTATGGCTGGTAAATACGCCGTCCACTGCCGTCACTTATCTTGAGGAGCATGTTTATGCAATTTTTCGATGCCGCGGCGACGGCCAAACTCCTTCCTTACGACCGTTTGGCGGACGCGCTGGACCTGATGGCCCGACAGGCCCTGAGCGGACAGGCGCTGGCGCCGGTGCGCCAGAGCGTACCCGCTCAGAACGGCGGCGTGCTGCTGCTGATGCCGGCCTCCGACGCGCGGCATCTGTGCGTGAAACTGCTTACCGTGCATGCGGGCAACCCCGATCGCGGCCTGCCGGCGATTCAGGGGGAACTGGTGCTGATGCGCGCCGATACCGGCGAACGCCTGCTGTCGCTGGATGCGCCGACGGTCACCGCCCGGCGCACGGCGGCGCTCTCCCTGCTGGGCGCGCGCAAACTGGCTCATCCGGATGCCGATAGCCTGCTGCTGATCGGCTCCGGCGTGCAGGCGAAAGAACATATTCAGGCTTTTGCCCGGCAGTGGCCGTTGCGCCGGGTGCGTATTTTATCCAGGCGTCTGCCGCGCGCCGCGGCTCTGGCGGACTATGCGCGCGAGCATTTAGGGCTGGATGCGCAAGCGATTGAGGCGGTGGACCAACGTGAGGCGCAGGCCGGACTGATCGTCGCGGCGACCACCAGCCGTACGCCGGTGCTGTCGGTATCGGTGTCGGACGACAGCACCATTATCGCCGTCGGCGCCTATCAGCCGGAGATGGCGGAGATCGCGCCGGCGGTGGTGCATAGCTGCGACCTGTTCGTCGATACGCTGGAAGGCGCTCGGGAAGAGGCGGGCGATTTGATGCAGGCCGGGGTGGAGTGGAGCCGCGTGCAGCCGATCGGCGGCATCCTGAACCCACGTCCCCGTCAGGGCCGCCCGGTGATGTTCAAAACCGTAGGGAGCGCGCTATGGGATCTGGCCGCCGCGAAACTGGCGGCGGAAATGGCCGGCCTGGCCTGATCCCTGCCGTCAGCGCCTGGAATAGGGATTTTTCACGCCGCCCATGCCTTATTGGTGGATGGTGCTGACCCACAGCACTTCGGCGTCTTCTTCGCTCAGGCTGATCACCCGGTGCCCCATACGGCTGTCGATGTACCAATTATCCCCGGAGGCCAGATCCACCGGCTCATAGAATTCGGTGAACAGACGGACCTGGCCGCTCAGCACATAGACGAACTCCTCGCCGGTGTGACGGCTCCAGTCGTCGAATTCGTTGAATGCGCGTGCGACGATCTTCGAACGAAACGGCACCATCACTTTGTTGGAAAGGTCGTTGCACAACAGCATATGGTGGTAGTAGGGCGTATCGTGCGGCATCCCCGCCCCCGCGCGCGTAATGCAGCGCCGCCCCGCGCCCATCGGCGCCCGCCGTATGGCGAACAGTTCGCTCAGGTCGATGCCGAATCCGTCAGCCAGCTTGATTAGTGCGTCGTAAGTCGGCGACATCTGCTCGTTTTCGATTTTGGACAGGGTGGAGCGGGCCAGCCCGCAGGCCCGGCTGGCCTGCTCCAGCGTCCATCCTTTACTGGTCCGCAGACCGCGGATGCGCTGGCCCAAAGCCGTTTCGGCAGATGGTTTGTCAATTCCAGTATTCATTTCATTATCCTATAAGTGCACCAATCTATGTGGCTGAGTGCGCTAAAAGTCAACTTTTCGCCCCAAAACGGGGCAAACCGTCGTTGCCGATTAAATCAGAAATTCATTTCCTTACCCAGGCGTTTGTGCACCATCCGCTCTTATTTTTCCATTATTCCCAGATAAATCATAGCCGATGGCGTTAGTAAGGCTGATAGCTATTACTCCTAAATGGATTCATGGCATGAAGTTTGCTTTTCTTTGTGTGCCTTATAGGAAACTTTTTTCATTATGATAAATCATTGGCGTTGATATGCCAAAGCGATCTCTAAGCGAGTATTTTATGAGTCAAACAGCTATCCAGGTCCAATCCTTACTGTCACAGCTCGGCGTTGCGCCGGATCTTATTACCGACGGCGATCTGCCGGTACGCTCCCCCATCGACGGCTCCATCATTGCGCAGGTTCGTCGCGCCACGCCGGACGAACTGCGGGACGGCGTGGCGCGCGCCGTTGAGGCGTTCAAAACGTGGCGCGACGTCCCTGCGCCGCGTCGCGGCGAGCTGATCCGCCTGCTCGGCGATGAGCTGCGCGCCGGGAAGGAGGCGTTGGGCAGCCTGATCTCGCTGGAAGCGGGCAAGATCCTCACCGAGGGCCGGGGCGAAGTGCAGGAGATGATCGATATCTGCGATTTCGCCGTGGGCCTGTCCCGACAGCTGTACGGCCTGACCATCGCCTCCGAGCGTCCCGGCCACCGCATGATGGAAACCTGGCATCCGCTGGGCGTGGTGGGGGTGATCAGCGCTTTCAACTTCCCGACCGCGGTGTGGTCGTGGAATTTCGCGCTGGCCGTGGTATGCGGCGATCCGGTGGTCTGGAAACCCTCTGAAAAGACGCCTTTGACCGCGCTGGCCTGCCAGGCGATGTTCGAGCGGGCCGCCAGGCGTTTTGGCGAGGCGCCGGAAGGGTTGAGCCTGGTGCTGCCGGGGCTGCGCGACGTCGGCGAGGCGCTGACGGACCATCCCGACGTGGCGCTGATCTCCGCCACCGGCAGCACCCGCATGGGGCGCGAGGTCGGTCCGCGCGTGGCGGCCCGCTTCGGCCGCAGCCTGCTTGAGCTGGGCGGCAACAATGCGGTGATCGTTACGCCCTCCGCCGACCTCGACCTGGCGGTGCGCGGCATTCTCTTCGCCGCCGTGGGAACCGCCGGGCAGCGCTGCACCAGCACCCGCCGGCTGATCGTGCATGCCGACATCCGCGACGAACTGGTGACGCGGCTCAAAAATGCCTATGCGAAGCTGCCCATCGGTAATCCGCTGCGACAGGAGACGCTGATCGGCCCGCTCATCGACCGCGCGGCGTTCGACGGCATGCAGTCGGCCATCCAGGCGGCGCGCGCGGAAGGCGGCGAGGTCTTCGGCGGGGAGCGCGTACTGCAGGCGGAGTTCCCGGATGCCTACTACGTCCGGCCGGCGATTATCGAGATGCCGGCGCAGACGGACTCCGTACGCCGCGAAACCTTCGCCCCCATCCTGTACGTACTGAGCTACGACGACTACGCCGACGCGCTGGCGCTGCAAAACGCGGTTTCCCAGGGACTCTCCTCCGCGCTTTTCACCAACGATCTGCGCGAGGCAGAGACCTTCGTGTCCGCCGGCGGTTCGGACTGCGGTATCGCCAATGTGAATATCGGCACCTCCGGGGCGGAGATCGGCGGCGCTTTCGGCGGCGAGAAGGAGACCGGAGGCGGCCGTGAATCGGGCTCGGACGCCTGGCGCAACTATATGCGCAGGGCGACGAATACGGTCAATTACTCCCGTGAGTTACCGCTGGCCCAGGGCGTGCGCTTCGATATTTAAGCGCGAGCCGCTGCGCCGCCGGATAGTCATCTGCCAACCTATATAAGGAAGTTTGCCATGTCATTTTCCACCATTCGCCGCACCACCATCGGGCTGACCGTCGCCGCGCTTGCCTTGGCCTGCGCGCCCGGCTGGGCCCAGTCCACGCTGAAAATCGCCGTAGCCGGCCCGATGACCGGCGCCAACGCCAGCTTCGGCGAACAACTGCGCCGCGGGGCGGCGGCGGCCGTTGAAGACATCAACCAGGCCGGCGGCGTCAACGGCAAAAAACTGGAGCTGGTGGTGGCCGATGACGCCTGCGATCCCAAACAGGCGGTGTCGGTCGCCTCCAGGCTGGCCGAGCGGGATAAAGTCGTCGGCGTGGTCGGCCATTTCTGCTCGTCCAGCACCATTCCGGCCTCCGACACCTATGCCGAAGCCGACGTGCTGATGGTGACGCCCGGCTCCACCAACCCTTTGGTCACCACCCGCAAGCTGCCCAATGTCATGCGGGTATGCGGACGTGACGATCAGCAGGGGGATATCGCCGGCGATTACATCGTGCGGGAGCTCAAGGCGGCGCGCGTGGCCATCGTCCACGACAAGGATACCTACGGCAAAGGTCTGGCCGATGCGACCAAGGCGCGGCTGAACGCTTTGGGCGTCAGGGAAGTGCTTTATGAAGGACTGAGCCGCGGCGAAAAGGATTTCAACTCGCTGGTCACCAAGATCAAAGGCGCCAATGTGGACGTGGTCTATTTCGGCGGCCTGACGGCCGAAGGCGGCGCGCTGCTGCGCCAGCTGCGCGAACAGGGGGTGAAGGCGGTGTTTATGGGCGGCGACGGCCTGGCGGATAAGGCGTTGCTCACCTCCGCGGGCGGCGGCGCCAACGTGAACGGCATGCTCATCACCTTCGGCGACGATCCGCGCGAAAAGCCGGAGGGACAGGCCGTGGTGCAAAAGCTCCGGCAGGTGGGCTATGAGCCGGAAGGCTTCACCCTCTATTCCTACGCCGGGGTGCAAACCGTCGCCGCCGCGCTCAAGGGGGCCCAGAGCACCAGCGGCGCCGAGTTGGCCGACTGGTTGAAAAAGAATCAGGTGCAGACCGTGCTGGGAACCAAATCCTGGGACGCCAACGGCGACCTGAACAGCGCCGACTACGTGGTTTACCAGTGGAAGGCCGACGGGAGCTATTCGAAGATTGCCGGCAATGCCCCGTAGCGCGTAGTTCCAGGCTGCTCAGCCGTTCTGGGAGGCTCTTGGGCCTCCCGCCCACAGCGAGAGTTATTCAATGGATTTGCATATTTTTCTCCAGCAGTTAGTCAATGGCCTGGTCCTTGGCGCTATTTACGGTCTGATCGCCGTCGGCTATACGATGGTGTACGGCGTGATCGGCATGATCAATTTCGCCCATGGCGACGTGTATATGGTTTCGGCCTACGTCACCGCCATCGCCCTGAGCCTGTGCGCCTATTTCGGCATCAGTTCGGTACTGCCGATGCTGCTGATCACGCTGGCGGCGGTGGTGCTGGTCACCGGCACCTATGGCTGGGTGATCGAACGGGTGGCCTACCGGCCGCTGCAGCAGTCCACCCGGCTTGCGCCCCTGATCTCGGCCATCGGCGTGTCGCTGTTCCTTCAGTCCTATGTGCAGCTGTCCCAGGGGCCGAACCTGCAAGGCATTCCGACGATACTGAAGGGGGCGTTCGTCCTGCAGCTGGGGTCCGAGCCCGGCAATTCCGTACAGATCACCTATCCGCAGACGCTGATTATTCTGGTCTCCGCCGCCAGCATGACGCTCCTGACCTGGATTATCGCCAAAACCCCGCTGGGACGCTCCTGCCGCGCGACCCAGCAGGATCCGCGGATGGCCGTACTGCTGGGCATCAACACCCGCTACATCATTTCCCTGGTATTCGTCATCGGCGCGGTGATGGCCGCCATCGCCGGCCTGCTGGTCACCCTCAACTACGGCTCCTTCGATTTCTCGATAGGTTTCGTCATCGGTATCAAGGCCTTTACCGCCGCGGTGCTGGGCGGCATCGGTTCGCTGCCCGGCGCGCTGCTCGGCGGCTTACTGCTGGGCCTGCTGGAGTCGGTTTTCGCCGGATTCGTCAGCTCCGATTACAAGGACGTATTCGCCTTTTCGGTACTTATCATCGTGCTGGTATTCAAGCCCAGCGGTCTGTTCGGTAAACCCGCCGTGGAGAAAGTATGACTCTATCTTCTGCTTCCCATTCCGCCAGGCCCGCCGTTACGGCGCGTGCTTTCGCGCTCGACCTGGCGGCCACCTTCGTGATTTCGATGGTGGTATTCGGCCCGATAACCGGGTTGCGGCTGAGCGGCTTCGACTTTATTCCGGACTGGCACCGGCCGCTGATCCTGTCCGCGATAGTGACGGCGGGTCGCGGGTTATTTCGTGCGCTGTGGCTTTCGCCGCTGGGGCGCGCCTGGCTGCAACGCAAAAAGGACAAATCCATGCGGGTCCGCACCGTTCCCGCTTCCCGGCGTCAGCATCTGGTACTGATACTGCTGACGGTCATCGTTCTCGCCGTGGCGCCCTTCCTGATGGAGAACAGCTCTTATCTGGTCAAGGCGATTATTCTGGCGCTGATCTACGTGTTGCTGGGGCTGGGGCTGAATATCGTGGTGGGGCTGGCGGGACTGCTGGATCTGGGCTACGTCGGGTTTTACGCCCTGGGCGCTTACCTGCTGGCGCTGGGACACCAGTTTTTCGGGCTGGATTTCTGGACGGCGCTGGTGCTGTCTCCCATTGCGGCAGCCATCCTGGGCGGCCTGCTGGCCTTTCCGGTACTGCGAACGCACGGCGACTATCTGGCGATCGTGACCCTGGGATTCGGCGAAATCATCCGCCTGGTGCTCACCAACTGGGTGGACGTCACCGGCGGCCCAAACGGGATCCAGGCGCCGGCTCCCACGCTGTTCGGCATGGAGTTCTTCCGCGTGGCCAGGGACGGCGGCGTGCCGTTCCACGAAGTCATGGGGCTCCCCTATAACCCCAACACGCGCTATCTGTTTATCTACATGGTGCTGGTCGCGGTGGTCGCGCTGATGGTGTTCGTGGTGGATCGTCTGCGCCGCATGCCGATGGGGCAAGCCTGGGAGGCGCTGCGCGAAGACGAGGTCGCCTGTCGCTCGCTGGGGATTAACCACGTCACGGTCAAGCTGTCGGCTTTTATCATCGGGGCGATGACCGGCGGCATCGCCGGCGTGTTCTTCGCCAGCTACCAGGGATTCGTCAATCCCAGCTCTTTCACCTTTTTCGAGTCGGCGCTGATTCTGGCGATTATCGTGCTGGGCGGCCTGGGGTCCATTACCGGCGTGATTATCGCGGCCTTCGCCCTCACGCTGGCGCCGGAACTGCTGCGCGACTTCGCCGACTACCGCATCCTGCTCTTCGGCCTGCTGATGGTGTTGATGATGATCTGGCGGCCTCGCGGCCTGATCGCCACCCGTCGTCCGGTGATTGAACTTCCGCGAGGTTGAATATGGAACCTGCCTATCTTCTCGAAGTGTCCGGTCTGGGGATGCAGTTTGGCGGCATCAAGGCCCTGACCGATGTGAATTTCAACGTCCGCCGCAACGCGATCACCGCGCTTATCGGACCAAACGGCGCCGGCAAGACCACCGTCTTCAACTGCGTCACCGGCTTCTATCGCCCCACCGACGGCCAGATTTGGCTATCGACGCCGCGCGGCATCAGCGAAGTCGGCGCCTTGATGCGTTCCATCCTGGGCGGCACGCACAGCGTGGCCCGCGCCGGTATCGCCCGCACCTTCCAGAACATCCGTTTATTCAAGGAAATGACGGTGCTGGAAAACCTGGTGGTGGCTCAGCATCAGCAGCGCAATCACAACCTGCTGGCGGGGATACTGAGCACCCCCGGCTACCGCAACGCCGAAAAGCGGGCCATCGCCACGGCCTGCGAATGGCTGGAGCGCGTTGGTCTGCTCGACAGCGCCGGCCGGCTGGCAGGCGAACTGCCCTACGGTCATCAGCGCCGGCTGGAAATCGCGCGCGCCATGTGCACCAACCCGACGCTGATTTGTCTGGACGAACCGGCCGCGGGATTAAACCCGCGCGAGACCGCGGAGCTGGCGGCGCTGATTCGCCGACTGCGCGATGAGCACGGCGTCACCGTCCTGCTGATCGAACACGATATGGAGCTGGTGATGAACATCTGCGACCACATCGTGGTGCTCAGCTACGGACGGGTAATCGATCAGGGCAAGCCCGATCACGTCGCCAATTCGCCGGTGGTGATCGAGGCCTACCTCGGCGCGCCGGCCGAAGATCTTCAGCGGGAGGAACCATGATGAGCGCTCCGTTGCTGGACATTCGCGGCCTGGACTCCGGCTACGGGCCGGTGCAGGCGCTGCGCAATATTTCGCTGCAGGTAAACGAAGGGGAAATCGTGGCGTTGATCGGCGCCAACGGCGCGGGCAAATCCACCCTGCTGATGACGATTTTCGGCCAGCCCAGGGCGCGCGGCGGCCAGATCTTTTTCGCCGGTCGGGAGATCACCGCTCTGCCGTCGTATCAGGTGGCGCGCCTGGGGTTGGCCCAGGTGCCGGAAGGGCGGCGCATTTTCCCGGCGATGACGGTGGAAGAGAACCTGCTGATGGGAACGGTTGCCGTGGGCATGCGCCATTACGCGCAGGATCTCAAGGCGATGTTCGAACTGTTTCCCCGCTTGCAGGAACGCCGTTATCAGAGCGCCGGCACCATGTCCGGCGGCGAACAGCAGATGCTGGCGATTGCCCGCGCCCTGATGGGGCGCCCGCGCATGATTCTGCTGGACGAACCCTCTCTGGGGCTGGCGCCGCTGATCATCGCCGACGTCTTTCGCGCCCTTAAGCGCATCGCCGCGGCGGGCAGCACCATTTTTCTGGTCGAGCAAAACGCCAATCAGGCGCTCTCGCTGGCGGATAGGGGCTACGTGCTGGTCAACGGCGCCATTTGTCTGGAAGGCAGCGGACGGGCGCTGCTCAACAATCCCGATGTACGTAAGGCTTATTTAAGCGGCCATTAACCGATTTTCACCGTTGGCATTTTTGAGAGGGTTAGAACCATGTTTGATAAAGCGACGTCTATGCAAAGCGATCCCCTTTCCTTCGGCTTGTGGGAAGCCTCCGCGCCGCCGGCTCCGCAGACCGCTGCGCTTACTACGCATCTGGATGTGGATATCGCGGTGATTGGCGCGGGATATACGGGATTGTCCACCGCGCTGCACTGCGCCAAAGGCGGCGCCGTCGTTGCGGTGCTGGAAGCCAAAGGCATCGGTTACGGCGGCTCGGGGCGCAACGTCGGGCTGGTCAACGCCGGTATGTGGGTGATGCCGGAAATCCTTACCCGCACGCTGGGGGCGCATTATGGCGGCCGTCTTCTGAACCTGCTGGGCGACGCGCCCGATCTGGTTTATGAACTTATCAAAAACTATGACATTGAATGCGAGGCCGTGCACAACGGCACGATACACTGCGCCGTGGGCTCGCGGGGGCTGCGGGAGATTCGGGAACGCTGCCGCCAATGGGCCGATCGGGGCGCGCCGGTGGAAGTGCTCGACGCCGAGGAAACGGCGCGCCGAACCGGCACCCGCGCCTATGCCGGTTCGCTGTTCGACCGCCGCACCGGCACCGTCCAGCCGCTGGGCTATGTGCGCGGTCTGGCCCAGGCGGCGCTGCGCGAAGGGGCGCAGATCTATACCGCAACCCCGGTCACGCAAATACATGACGCGGGTACGCACTGGGAGCTGCGCACCTCCGGCAGCGGTACGGTCAGCGCGCGCAAGGTGGTGGTGGCCACCGAATCCTATACCCTTGAAGAGAGCCCATGGGGCCAGCTGTGCAATGAACTGGTCTACCTTCCCTACTTCAACTTCGCCACCCGGCCCCTGACGGCCGAACAGCAGCGCGAGATCCTGCCCAATCGTGAAGGCGCGTGGGACACCAGGACGGTGCTCTCCTCCTTCCGTTTCGACCAGCAGGGCCGTCTGGTATTCGGCAGCGTGGGCGCGCTGCGCGGCCACGGCCTTAGCGTGCATCACCAGTGGGGGCGCCGCGCGCTGACCAAGCTATATCCGCAGTTGCAGGATATCCCTTTCGAGTACGAATGGTACGGCGAGATCGGCATGACGAACGACAACCTGCCGCGTCTGCACAAACTGGCGCGCGACACCTACACCTTCTGCGGTTACAACGGCCGCGGCATCGCTCCCGGCACCACGCTCGGCCGGGAAATGGCCAGGCTGGTGCTGGAGCAGGCCGGCGAACAGGATATGCCGCTGCCGGTTACCACCACGGCATCGGCATCGCTGCGCGGCATCAGAAACCAGATGTACGAACAGGGCGCTTCCCTGGTGCATTTTATGGATGCCCGTTTCTAACCGATGCGGCGCCTTTGCCCGTTTGAGCTCGCCGGCGGCGTTCGACCGCCGCCGGCATGACTTCTTTTGCCAGGATTCAGCCATGATTTCTTTCGCCAGAAATTTCATCAGCCCGTCAGGTTCGCCGATCCGCGAACTGTTTCCCTACCTTAACCGGCCCGGCATGATCTCCTTCGCCGGCGGCTATCCTTCTCCCGAGCTGTTCGATGCCGAAGGCCTGGGACAGGCCGCCGCGCAGGCGTTGCAGGATAGGGTAAGCAGCCTGCAGTATGGCGCGACGGAAGGCTCTCCCGCGTTGCGCGGCGGCATTGCCGAATTGCTCGCGACGCGCGGCATACGCAGTTCTGCGGCGGAGATTCTGGTGACCACCGGATCGCAGCAGGCTTTCGATCTGCTGATCCGCGTGCTGATCGAACCTGGCGATAGCGTATTGATCGAGACGCCCGCCTATCCCGCCGCCATCCAGGCCCTGCGGCTGGCCGGCGCCAACCTGCTGTCCGTCCCCACGGACGAACAGGGTCTGGATGTGGCGGCGCTGGAAGCCCGGCTGCGGGAAAATCCGCAAGAGGCGCCGAAACTGCTCTATCTGGTTCCCTCGTTCTCCAATCCGTCGGGATCGCTGTTGTCGCTGGCGCGGCGGCGTAAACTCGTCGAACTGGCCCGCCGGCACGGCTTCCTGATCGTGGAGGACGACCCGTATGGCGAACTGCGTTTCAGCGACGACGCCTTGCCCACGCTGTATGAGATAGCCCGGCAGACTCAGGAAGAGGACGCGCCGGTGGTATATCTCTCCAGCCTGTCGAAAACGGTTTCCCCCGGACTGCGTATCGGCTGGATGGTCGCCTCGCCGGAGCTGTACCGCCGGTGCGCCATCGCCAAGCAAACCGCGGACTTGTGCACCTCGACGCTGGCGCAGTCCGTCGCGGTCGCTTATCTCCAGTCGGGCCGCTATGCGGCAGGCGTGGCGCGCGCCTCGCAGGAATATCACGCCCGCATGTCCGCGCTGGTGGACGCGCTGCGCGGCAGGCTCGGAACGCGCCTGCGCCTGACGCCGCCCCAGGGCGGCATGTTTCTGTGGGTAGAGAACGTCGCGCACGTCGACGCGGAAGCGCTGTTCCACGCCGGCGTGCGCCGGGGCGTGCTCTATGTGCCCGGCAAGGCCTTCTACCCGGATGCCCGCCCGACCGGCGCCATGCGCCTGTCCTTCGCCGCGCCCAAAATCCCGGATATCATCGAAGGCGTGAATCGCCTCGCCCAGGCTTATGAGGAGGTTGCCGGCGGATAATCAGGCGGGGTGTTGATCGGTTTATGAATCCGGCTGGCATCATCAAATTGCAATAAAGTGTCATCGTATGGGGAGTGAATGGTTTCGGTTTGGGACCTTTGTCTGTCGACGGCGTTGATACGTTTTGCGCTGGGAGCGGTATTAACCGAGGAAAATTACATCAACTCATTGCAGGTTATGCTGTAATTCACCAGCCTTACCCGGCGACCGTTAATCTCCTCCGTCACCGGCGATTCTGGTTCTTTTCGCATGCCGCAACGCCGCATGACTTTTTCTGAAGCGACATTATTGTCGTAACACCGGGCGTTAATCCGTTGTAGCCCGAGTCGGCTGAAACCATAGCGAAGTACTTCTAGCACCGCCTCGGTACAATAACCTTTTCCCCAGTATGCCGCGCCCAGCCAGTAACCCAGATAAGGCGTCTCATTTTCGGGCAATCTTAGATTGACGACGCCAATTAAGTTCATTGACGATCGCAATATTATCGCCAGGGTGATGGCTCGCTCCGTCTGCATGGCATTTATCGCGCGATTGAGTTAACGCTCTGTTCGCGGCTAAAGGGCGACGTGAAGCTGGCGGTCCATACAGCAACGCGGGGATCGCCAGCCTGTTGCTGTATCGCAGGCGCATCCTCAAGTACCAGCGGACGCAATATTAGCCTGTCAGTGGATAAGGTTGGAGCGATCATGGCAAATAATAGTGGCCGTCTGTTTGCCACGACAGGATATCGGTTATCTGGCGGAAAGACGAGGCGACCTCAAAGCGCCGTCTTAATATGTTACGGATTTTACACATGGCGATTCTCTTTGTCGGTCGGTTTGATTAAATGGACCGTCTTATGCACGATCTCCTCCTGAATTCTGCTGCGCCAACCAGTTTTTGCCCGCCGCCGTAAGTCGATACCTTTGTCGACTACTTCTGGGTTTGTCCGGAACCGTCATTTCTATAAATCCGCCCGTTAGCGCCGGGAGAAGATAGGTATTGCGGAAGTGATCTTCATGCTTCAATCCCAGCGCGCCCTGAATGTCCGACCGCTTCATTTCCCCTTGCATTACCGTCAGTAATCGCAATACTTCCCCGGTAACTTCCCCGGTAACTGTTTTTGCCAGTGGTCGCTGGATAACCACGCGGAACTGGTTAGCCGCTACATCGTCGAGAAGATCGGTGGCCGGCCAATCCTGCAATGCACGGGGAATCCCGGTGCCCAGGCCGCGGTAGGGCAGGATATGTACGGCATGCTCGGTCAGCGTGGGGTTACGCCGGTTAGTGGCCCCGCGACGAATGGCCTCGGTGCTCAGGCTGTCGGGCAGATGGCCGGGACTGATGATTTCCACCCGATCGGCGAATACCATCAGGCGAATAGAAGCGCTGGTGAAATAGTCGCGGTGAATCAGCGCATTGACCAATAACTCTTCCAGCGTCTGTTCCGGAATTTCCAGTTTCCCTAGCGTATTGAAGCCTCGTCCGGCCTGTACATGACGCAGGTTACGGCGGATAAAGGCGAAGCTGCGCTGGTATTGCTCCAGCAATGTGCCGCCGATGTCTTCGCTGTCCAGGTAGCGGGTATCGTGCAGCGCTGTGCCGGGGAAAGCGACGGCTTTGACTTCGAAAGCAGGCCGCCAACGCTGCGGTTGGTGGCCGAATAACATCAGTCCGGTCAGGTTCAATTCGCGTCCATCGCTCAGACTGAGGTTTTGCAGCAATTGTTCCAGCGGCCGGTCAGCCAACTCGACATCCTGACCGTAACGGCGATTGAAATAGTCATGGAAAGCCTTGTCATCAATATCTGCCGACGACGTACCGGCTATCGGCACCACATCTGCATGGACCAAGCCGGCGAGTTGGAACATACGCTGCATCTCTTCGCGGGCGCACATGCTGCGAGGCGGCATTGCTTAGCAACTGATTCAGACGTCGCACGGCGCCAGCATCTAACCCCACCACCGAACCATCATCCGCTACGCCGATAAACAACCGGCCGCCGCCACTGTTGGAAAAAGCTGCCAACTCAGCGGCCATACTATCGGCATTAGTGGCGTCGCGTTTGAACTGGTGGCGGCTGTCTTCGCCGAGAGCCAGTTGGTGCAGGAGTTCGGCTTCGGTCATTGGTAACATTATCCTCATTCGGTGAACAATTCGCTGGTGTTGCAAATTGCCCGGTGGATGTTGAAATCAGAAAAATGATCTTGTCCAGCAACAATAATTGATTCGATAGACAACGGAAATAATGGCGGACAGATTGTAGAAATCCACCGCCTGGAACCCTCTTCGTTTGCCTCCTGCACCTGCAAGTAGCGCAATGCTACTTCGCCATCCAGTACGAATGCCAGCTTGTACTTGACGGCGGCAAGCCGTGAACCGGTGACGACCATCTCCTTGGCGCGCCCGCATGACGTAGAGCCGGAAGTGCTCCATGATGAAGGAAACCACCTGCTCAATGTTGACCGAGTGCAATTCCTGATATCTGTACGGCGCGCGTCCTAGACGCCGGCGCGCTTCATAATGTCCACAGCCTCTGGGGAGACGTCATGTCCCCGAACTTCGTATATATCTCTTGTTTTGCAGGCAGAGCTCCTTTCTGTCTGCATCCCCCGATATTGATACCCAACTAGTTCCTGCATCACGTTAACAATTCGGTTTTAGAGATATTTGCACTCTTTTATGTCTCACATACTATAGAGGAGTATATGTTGACATGTAATATATACTCACCTATAGTATGTGGAGTCAAAAATGATGAGGTAAGAAATGCCCAGTACTCCGCAAGAGAAAAAAAAGGTTCTCACCCGGGTTCGCCGTATTCGCGGTCAGATTGATGCCCTGGAAAGAGCGCTTGAAAATGGTGCTGAATGCCGTTCCGTTCTCCAGCAGATAGCCGCCGTCCGCGGTGCGGCTAACGGACTGATGGCGGAGGTTCTCGAGAGCCACATACGTGAAACCTTTGACCAGAATGACAGCTACAGCCACGAAGTCAGTAAATCGGTTGACGATACGATTGAACTGGTTCGTGCCTATCTTAAATAGCTGAGACCATTACCACATTGAGGAAAAATTACACATGAAATCACGTGCCGCCGTTGCATTTGCACCGGGGAAGCCCCTGGAAATTGTTGAAATTGATGTTGCACCACCAAAAAAAGGCGAGGTGCTGATTAAAAACACCCACACTGGTGTCTGCCATACCGATGCATTTACCCTCTCCGGTAATGACCCAGAGGGTGTTTTCCCTGTTGTGCTTGGGCACGAAGGGGCCGGAGTCGTTGTTGAAGTGGGGGAAGGTGTTACCAGCGTTAAGCCGGGTGACCATGTTATTCCTCTTTACACCGCCGAATGCGGAGAGTGTGAGTTCTGTCAGTCCGGGAAAACCAACCTCTGCGTATCGGTTCGTGAGACTCAGGGTAAAGGTCTGATGCCTGACGGTACAACCCGTTTTTCTTACAATGGCCAGCCACTTTACCACTACATGGGATGCTCAACCTTCAGTGAATACACCGTAGTGGCCGAGGTTTCTCTGGCAAAAATTAACCCGGCGGCAAACCATGAGCATGTCTGTCTACTGGGATGTGGGGTGACTACCGGTATTGGCGCCGTCCACAACACGGCAAAAGTGCAGCCGGGTGATTCTGTTGCCATTTTTGGTCTTGGCGCGATTGGCCTGGCTGCAGTCCAGGGGGCCCGTCAGGCAAAAGCGGGACGTATCATCGCTATCGATACCAACCCGACAAAATTTAACCTGGCCCGACAGTTCGGCGCCACCGACTGCATTAATCCGAACGACCATGACAAACCGATTAAGGATGTTCTTCTGGATATCAACAAGTGGGGTATTGATCATACCTTTGAATGTATCGGTAACGTTAACGTCATGCGTGCAGCACTGGAAAGTGCCCACCGGGGCTGGGGTCAGTCAGTGGTTATCGGCGTGGCGGGTGCCGGGCAGGAGATTTCCACCCGTCCTTTCCAACTGGTAACCGGCAGGGTATGGAAAGGTTCCGCTTTTGGTGGAGTAAAAGGCCGCACGCAGCTGCCCGGCATGGTTGAGGATGCAATGAAAGGCGACATCGAGCTTGAGCCGTTTGTGACCCATACGATGGCGCTAGATGAAATTAATGAGGCCTTTGAGCTGATGCACGAAGGTAAATCCATCCGGACGGTGATTCATTACTGAGTTCCACCGGGTTTTGAAGAGACCAAAACAGAAGGAAGTTAATTATGGCAACACCTGTAATTTCTGGCGACGGCATTTTTTCTCATGTATTCATCGGCGCGTCGAATGTCGAAAAATCCGCCGCGTTTTACGATGCCGTTCTGGGTACTCTTGGCATCAAAAATCTCGGGCCTTTTGGCAATGGCTGGGTGCTCTATGGTCGCGAAAAGCCGGCATTCATTATTGCGCGACCAGGAAACGGTGAAGTGCCTTCAGGCAATGGTGTGACTATCGGCTTCGCTGCAGCAAGTCAGGAAGAAGTTGACGCTTTCCATGCCGCAGGTCTTGCTCATGGTGGTACTGACGAAGGGCAGCCAGGGCCGCGCGGCCATTTGCCCGGCGCCTATGCTGCCTACCTGCGTGATCCGGCAGGTAACAAAATCACGGCCTACACGTTCATCTGACGTCTGGATAACCAGATACCTCCCCTGACCTCGGTCAGGGGAATTAACCATGAGACAATGGCTGATGGAACTCATTGAAAAACATGCCAGCTTTGGTGGCTGGCAAAACGTGTACCGGCATTATTCACAATCCCTCAGTTGTGACATAAATGTTAGCGTTTATCTCCCCCCCAAAGCAGAAACAGAAAAATTGCCGGTGCTGTACTGGCTCTCAGGGCTGACCTGTACTGAGCAGAATGTCATCACGAAATCTGGTATGCAGCGTTATGCGGCCCGGCACAACATCATCGTCGTTGCCCCGGATACCAGTCCCCGGGGTAATAATGTCGCGGATGCCGATAGCTACGATCTTGGCCAGGGTGCCGGTTTTTATCTTAACGCCACGGAGCTGCCGTGGAAGACACATTACAGGATGTATGACTATATTCTGAGTGAGCTTCCGGATGCAGTCATGAACCATTTTCCGACAACGAAAAGGAAATCTATATCCGGTCATTCCATGGGGGGATTAGGCGCACTGGTTCTTGCTCTGCGTAATCCCGGTGAATATGTGAGTGTATCAGCATTTTCCCCGATCGTATCACCCTCTCAGGTGCCGTGGGGACAACAGGCCTTTTCCGCCTATCTGGGAGAAAACAGAAAAGCGTGGGAAGACTATGATCCTGTTAGCCTCATTTTACAGGGTAAACGAGTTTCGGAAATTCTTATAGATCAGGGACTGAACGACGCTTTTTATGAAGAGCAGTTGCGAACCAAAAGTCTTGAGAGAATATGCAATGAGATGAATATTAATGCGACGATCCGTTATCACAATGGTTATGATCACAGCTATTATTTCATTTCCACCTTTATTGGTGAACACATTGCCTATCATGCCAACAGACTAAGGCTGATCGGGTGATTTGATTTCCTTCCACAGATATGGTTCATGCTCAGGCCTGTACAGTGTACAGGCTCAATACCAGCGACCTTTCCCCTCTGATCCGGCAAACGTATGGGGATCAGTCAGGCGTGGCGCACCATCGTGTTGCTTTGCCCGGACGAAAGCATCACGAAATTATTGCCGGGTAAGATCAAAAATGATGACGGACACGGCCATGGACACAAAAATCCCTGGCTCTCGATGGAAGCGAATAAACATCAATAGAACAAAAAATCCCGCATAACAAGGAACTATGCGGGATCAGTGGAAGTAAGTGGACGCTTACAGACTCAGCGTTACGCGATGCAGAAAGTGGCGTTGTGGTTTATCCGTTTGATTTATGATGATGTTTGTTGGTGCGTTTTTGTGAGATGGGCACATTTATGGACACAAAAAATGAATCATGAATAATCTATTGAATCTCATAGTTTTTCAGATTCCGATGAGTGTTTTTCAGCGAATAAACAGTCGCGCCAGACAGTGACCATCAGCTTGATGCGACAAATATCGCTTGTCAGCTGGGCGAATTGACGTAGTCGCCATTCGGCGTGGCAATTACCGTGATTCGCGCTGATGGCAAGTTAGCCTTCTCACCAAGACAGGAAGCATCCCCTGCGCTTCACCCCTATCTGACCATTATGTGGATGGATTATGGTGACGCGCATGGTGGAGGCTTCCTTTAGAATCAAACGCCAAGCCGTTGCAACTGAGTGGTTCTTGGTGGCAGCCCGCGAGGGATAAAACCTTCCTTGCGTAACCAGGAAAGCCACGGCTTGAGATCGGATGGTGAGAAGCGAGCTTTACGCTCGTGCCAGTTTTCACGCATGTCCGTAATGATCTGCTCATCTGTAGGCTGGACGCTGTCGATCAGGAAATCGTTCCAGACGGCGAACAGCGTGGCGATGATTTCAACCTCTTCGGTTTTTTTGTCGGCCAGCGCGTAGATCAGGCGATCAAACTCAGCCTTCTGCTCAGACGACATCAGTTTTTCGGCCTTTGCTGATGGCTCTGTCAATGCCGACAGGCAGCGGTATTCCGTCTTTTTTCTGCCGCTTGCCAAAGTCTTTTCATTGACCACGAACCAACCCTTGTTTTGACCTTGTCGCTCGAAATCATAAATCCAGATATCCAGTGGACCGGCGGCTTCACGCTCAGGTTTCAGATCCAGTTCTAGACCGATATGCGCTTGCGCTAGATACATCACCTTGGCGGCAGCCGTTCGACCGAAATATTGGGCGTTGGCGAGTTTGTTGATCGCATAACATCCAATGGAGGTGCGGTAGGTCGTCAGGTCAATTACTTGGTCTTTTGAAAGCAACTCTGGTTGGTTTTTTTCCTCTGTGTTGCTTTGCAATTGGGCGTGCATCAGAGCATTCAGCAATTTATCTTGTTTGCTGACTGTGGTGTCAATCTGTTGATCCAGTTCATCACAAAGCGCCATTAGTTCATTGATTTTGGCGACGATGCGATTTTGCTCGGCAATAGGAGGAAGCGGAACAGGAAGAAGACTTATTGTCTCCCTACTCACGTTCTTCATGGAACTGCTGGTTCCAGATGCATTTCCCATATAGTAGGTGCGTGAATATGGAACACCGTTAACCATGTTAACAAACGCCTTATTTACGCTATTGCTCAGCCTAAATCTGACGATCTTGTCGCTCATCATCAGGTGAGGTGGAGTTTCTTCAACGACTACGCTTCGCGCAACGAGTTCATCCGTATTCGCTCGTGATATGAGGAAATCGCCACACTTGACTTCGCACTCCATCCTTGGGGCCAGCGACGCTGGAAGTGCCTTATTCTCGTGCGGATTGAATTTTCCCCAAGAGACGGCACTGACTTTAAGAACGCCCCACTCTTGGTCTTTGCGCATTTCCGGGAGACACTGAGGACTCCATCCCGAATCACTCGACAAGGCGAGATAGCCTAGCCGGCTCCATTCCCACCCTTGCGGTAAAACATAAGGCTTTTCTTCCTCTGTTACCGATTGTAATCGCTTAGGCTTCTTGATCTTTCCTGTCTCCACTAGTCGTTGCTTCTCGACTTCGATTTCTTTCAGCAGTTCGCTGGCAGGCTGGTCGTTTGGGTTCTGTGGAACGAGTTTGCCCATGACCCCCAGTTGCAGGATGGCCTTGCGCAGTTCGGCGACGTTTTCCTTGACGGTATAGAGCTCGCCGAAGTGTTTGGCGAGGAAGGCTCGGGCGTGTCGGTGTTGATCGGGTTCGGTGATGTTCAGTAACTGCCTGATGGCGGCGGCATGGACGGTCAGGCGCTTTTCCTGCTGTGCGACGCGCAGTTTTTCCAGTTCGTCGCAGCGGGCCATCAGTTCGTCTATTTTGGCGACAATGCGGTGTTGCTCCGATTTTGGAGGCAAAGGTAATTCCAATTTCGTAAACAGCGGCGTTGGCACACGTTTCTGGCCTGCTGAACCTGTCATTCTTGCCGCCATTTTAGAAATGAATTTTGGATTTTTTAAAAAGAAGAGGAGATATCGTGGATCAACTGCGTGAAAGGCGTTGCGAAAAATATGAAGTTCGGTTGTTCCCGCGCCAATTCCATTGGGAAGATTAGAAAATACGCAGGATTTTGCATTTTCAAAGCATGGAGTGATCTTGGCCATCCCAACATCACCGTTTGTGAAATGTGTATAGCCTTTTTTAATCTTACTCCATGGACGCTCGTAAAAGGAATGAAATTCCGAGTAACCCTCTTGGATTAGCGGCATGGGCACAAACCCAGCCAACATAGCATCATCTGCGTTGTTGCGAGGGTTGATAAGGCCGATGTTTCCCAATCTCACCCACTCCCACCCCTGCGGCAACGCATAAGGCTTTTCTCCCTCTGTCACTGGCGGCAATGGCTTGGGCTTCCTGATCTTGCCTTCCTTCACCATCCGCTGCTTTTCGGCTTCGATCTCTTTCAGCAGCTCGCTGGCAGGCTGGTCGCTTGGGTCTTGCGGCACCAGCCTGCCCTGCATGGCCAACGTCAGGATCAGTTCGCGTAGCTTTTTGATGCCGTCGGGCGCGGCGAAGGCGGTATCGAAGTGCTTTTCCAACAGTTCGGCGGTGTGCTTATTCATGCTCGCCTCCCAGTTCGCGCTCGATCTGTTCGATGCTGGGCAGGCTGCTTTGCAGGGTTTCCGGCAGTGCGCGTGTAAGTTCGAAGCTGGACACGCCGATGGGTTTTTCCATGCCGCGCAGGGCGTATTCGGCCAGCACGCGGTTGGATTTCTGGCACAGGATCAGGCCGATGGTGGGCTTGTCGGTTTCGTGGCGCAGCTTGTCGTCCACGACATTGCAGTAGAAATTCATCTTGCCGGCATACTCAGGCTTGAAGTCGCCGCGTTTGAGGTCGATGACCACGTAGCAACGCAGTTTAAGGTGATAGAACAGCAGATCGATGTAGAAATCGTCTCCGCCAAGATCAAGATGGAACTGCCGCCCGACGAAGGCGAAGCCCTGTCCCAATTCCAGCAGGAATTTTTCCAGATGGCCGATCAGGCCGGTTTCCAGCTCGCGCTCATGAAAGCCTGCTTCCAGCGTCAGGAAGTCAAATAGGTAAGGGTCCTTGAGAGTTTGCTGCACAAGGTCGGAATCCGAAGGGGGTAGGCGTAGCGCGAAGTTACTAGCGGCCTTGCCCTGCCGCTGATGCGCGTCGGTTTCGATCTGCATCAACAGGATGTTTCGGCTCCAGCCGTTCTCAATGGCGGCGCGCATGTACCACTGGCGCGTGGCCGGATCCTTGACTTTGGCGATTAGCTCGGCATGGTGGCCCCAGGGCAAGGACAGCAGAAGATCGGTTGGGAATATGGGGGTGGCATCTGCTGGTGGAACCGGATCTTCGCAGCTTTGTGCCACAGCCTGTGGCCCTTTTCCCTTGGTGGCGATCCGTGCCACGGCTTGTGGCACTTTCTCGGCGCTCTCGACGCAGGTGGCTAGATGCGGATACTCGCGGTAGAAGGCCAGCATGCGCTTGATGTTACGTTCCGAAAAGCCTTTTTCTTCCGGCAATTCGTTATGCAGGTCTTTCGCCAGCCGGGGGATGACGGCGGCGCCCCAGCCTTCTTGTTTCTGGCGTTGGTCGATCAGAGCGCCGATGTCCCAGTACAGGCGGAGCAGTTCAGCGTTGACCGCCAGCATGGCTCGTACCTGGGCATGACGGACTCGTTGCTTGATGTCGGTTAGCAATGCGGGGTAGTTGGCTGGCAAGTGTGCGTTCATGACTGTTCCCCGCTGGTGGCCTTGAGCGCGGCCAGCAGTTGGTTTTTCAGCGCCTGTTGAGCGGTCTGCAACTGGCGGGTGATGTCTTGATATTCGGCCATAAGCTCATCAGGGTCGCCGAGTTTGACGTCGACTTGGCACGGATTCTTGCTGTCCAGGTTGTAATTGCGGGCGGCAAGTTCTTTTGCTGAAATCTTCCAGGCATGCTCGGTAGTCTTGCGTCCCTTACGCTGCGGGCCGCCCCACCAGGCTTTCTCGCGCTCGAATTCCTCGATGGTCAGCGGCTTGGAACGGGAATAGCTTTTGTAGCCTTCCGGGTAGGGGTGCTCGAAGAACCATACATCTTGCGTGGGCCCACCTTTCTCAAAGAACAAGATGTTGGTGGCGATGCTGGTGTAGGGAGCGAACACCCCCTTTGGAAGGCGAACAACGGTGTGCAGGTTGAAGTCTTCCAGCAGCTCGCGCTTGAGGGTGGTTTTTACCCCCTCTCCAAACAGGAAGCCGTCCGGTAACACCACGGCGGCTCGGCTTGTGTCGTGCTTGAGCAGATGCATGATCAGCGCCATGAACAGGTCGGCGGTTTCGCGGGTCTGGTGCTTGGCGAGGAAGTTCTTCTCGATGCCGTCTTCTTCCATACCGCCGAACGGAGGATTGGTGATGATAACGTCCACCCGGTCGCGCGGGCCGTAGTCCTTGAAGGGGCGGGCCAGGGTGTTGTCGTGGCGAATGCGGGAAGGCACGTCGATACCGTGCAGCATCATGTTGGTCATCGCCAGCATGTGCGGCAGGGGTTTCTTCTCGACGCCATGGATGTTCTCTTGCAGCAGTCGGTTGTCTTCCGGTGTCTTGACCTGCTTCTGGAGATGCTCGATGGTGCAGGTCAGGAAGCCGCCCGTGCCGCAAGCCGGGTCGAGGATGCTTTCGCCAAGTTTCGGGTCGAGGATATCGACCATAAACTGTGTGACCGCTCGTGGGGTATAGTACTCACCGGCATTGCCGGCCGATTGCAGATCGGCGAGGATTTTCTCGTAGATGTCGTTGAACAGGTGTCTATCGCTGGACTTGTTGAAATCCACGTCCTCTTCGATGGTGTTGATCACCTGGCGCAGCAGCGTGCCGGATTTCATGTAGTTGTAGGCATCCTCGAACACCGAGCCGATCACCCGACCCTGCGCGGAGACGCCCGCCTTGTAGGCAAGCTGCTTCAAGGCGGGAAAGAGGTCGTTGTTAACGAAATCGATCAGTTCTTCGCCGGTCATGCCTTCCGGATCCTTGGCCCAATTGCTCCAGCGAAAACGGCTTTGCAGCGGCGAGCGGTAGCTGGACTGAGTCAGTTCCCACTCCTGTTCCTTGTCGTCGAAAATCTTTAAAAACAACAACCAGCAGATCTGGCTGATGCGCTGGGCGTCACCATCGACGCCGACATCTTTGCGCATAATGTCTTGGATAGCTTTGATTAGAGTTGCAAGTGACATGGATACTTCCTAGTTCTAGTTCTGATTCAGGCGCGATAGAGTTCTTGTTCAAGCTCGCTGATGGCCTGTTGGTATTGAATTTTGCCGCCAAAGGCACGCACCAGTTCGAGCGGCGTACCCAAGCTGTTGAATGGGGCGATGGCGAGGATCTGTGTTTCCTCAATGGTGGCCACGCCTTCATCGGCATATTTGTCGAGCAGGGCTTCGAGTACCTTCTGCGCCTGCTCGCCATACTTGGCGAAATAATGGCGCTTTTTGACTTGCTCAGCGCGTTCTTTGCGCGTGAGCGGGGGTTGATCCCAAGCCACATGGCATAGTAAATCAAAGGGATCGAAATCCTTGCCGGATTGCTTGTCCACCTCTTCGGCCAACGCTTCGAAAAAGATCCCCTGGTTGGCCAGTTCGTCGATGATGGTTTGTTTCTTCTCGGCCTTGCTCCAGTGGCGCAGGAAATCGTCGAGCGAGGCGAATTCTTTGGCTAAGGTATTGCGGGTGTAGTCCTTCAAGGACTCGGTGATCAGCTTGCCGTTGGCGTCGAAGTACTGAACCCGTTCGGCCACCACCTTCACTTCGACATTGGCGACAATATAGCGGCGCACCCCACCGCCGCCTTCGCCTGGGAGAGGTTCAGCGACACCACCGGATGGCGTCGGGTTGTCGTCCGGCATTGGGTAGGGGAAGTCTTCGTCAGTGGAACCCTCCTCATCCTCTTCTTCAGGGGGAAGCGGTGAGTCGGCGGGGCCTGGCTCATAAATCTGCACGGGATCGCCGTCAAAGGTTGGGTCGGCAAAAAGCTCGGTCGCTTTCTTGAAATCGAGGATGGTGAACCAATATTTATCGAAATCCTCGTTAATGCGAGTACCCCGGCCGATGATCTGCTTGAACTCGGTCATCGACTGGATGCGTTGATCCAGCACGATAAGTTTGCAGGTCTGGGCATCGACGCCTGTGGTCATCAACTTGGAGGTAGTGGCGATGACCGGGTATTTGCTTTCCGGGAAGATGAAGTTGTCCAGCTCCATCTTTCCTTCTTCATTATCGCCGGTGATGCGCACGACGTAGCGATGATTCTGCGCGACCAGGTCGGCGTTTTCATTGACCAAGGCCTGGCGCATGCGTTCGGCATGGTCGATGTTGTCGCAGAAAACGATGGTCTTGTCGAAGCGGTTACTGGCTTTCAGGTACTCGCTGATTTTGCGTGCCACCAGTTGTGTCCGTTGTTCCAGCACTAGCGTGCGATCGAAGTCACGCTGGTTGTAGATGCGGTCTTCGATCTCGTTACCGTGTTTGTCGAGCATGCCTTTGTCGGGACGCCAGCCGGCCAGGTCTTTGTCGAAATCGATGCGTACCACTTTGTAGGGGGCGAGGAAGCCATCATCAATGCCCTGACGTAGCGAATATGTGTAGATGGGATCGCCGAAATAGTTGATGTTGGAAACTTCCTTGGTTTCCTTCGGCGTGGCGGTCAGGCCGATCTGGGTGGCGGAATGAAAATACTCCAGGATTTCACGCCAGGCGGAGTCCGCTGAGGCACTGCCCCGGTGGCATTCGTCGATGACGATTAGATCGAAGAATTCCGGACTGAACTGCTTATAGATGTTCTTTTCTTCTTCATGACCGGTCACGGCTTGGTAAAGCGACAGGTAGATCTCATAAGACTTGTTGGCTTGCCGTTTATGGATTTTGGTCATCGCTGCACCGAACGGCTTGAAGTCGTTGGTCATGGTCTGATCGATCAGGATGTTGCGATCGGCCAGGAATAGGATGCGTTTCTTGGCTCGCGACCTCCACTGGCGCCAGATGATCTGGAAAGCGGTATAGGTTTTGCCGGTACCCGTGGCCATCACCAGCAGGATGCGTTTTTGTCCCTTGGCAATCGCCTCGATGGTTT
The DNA here is from genome assembly GCF_023347575.1 of Brenneria tiliae. Taxonomy (NCBI): domain Bacteria; kingdom Pseudomonadati; phylum Pseudomonadota; class Gammaproteobacteria; order Enterobacterales; family Pectobacteriaceae; genus Brenneria; species Brenneria tiliae. Next base: position 133,232 of record NZ_JAKPCB010000101.1, read on the forward strand.
TGTTGATGGCGAGCAATTGGTAGTAGCGAGGTGTCTTGTTGCTGCCGTCGCTATAGTAGTCTTGGGCAACCAGCGTTTGTTGCTGCGTGTCCAGCCCCTGATGTTCTGTCCACCATTGCCACAGGGTCTCGGCGCTGGGGAATTCATCCAGGCTCAGTTCGCGTTCGATGATGCCATCTTTCGCGATCTTGTTGTGGAACAGGAAGCCGTCGCCATTGCTGCTGAACACGAAAGGTACTTGCAGCATTTCAGCGTAGCCGAGGGCCTGTTGCATGCCCGCGCCGATGGCATGCTTGTTGTCCTTGGCTTCGATGATGGCGATGGGTAGGTTTGGCTTGTGGAATAACACATAGTCGGCGCGTTTGTGCTGGCCACGAGTATGTAGTTTGCCGCGCACGATGATACGCCCCTTGGTCAGCAGGAATTCTTCGCGTACTTGGGTCAGGACGTCCCATCCGGCCTTTTCCAGAGCCGGCGTGATGAATTTTGTGCAGATGTCGCGTTCGCTGAGCGCCTGCTTATTCATAGGATGTTATTTCTTCCATGCTGGTTTCCCCTTACGCCTTATATTTGGCACCTTACGGCCACAAAGTTCAGCCAGTCCTGTCAGTGACTTGGGTTGTTTGTCGTGGATCCTGCGCCGCAGACGGCGGTTGTTGTTCGAGAGCACTACGGCCAGCAATGCCAGAGAGGGCAAACAAACGATTGGCGTCTCTCGCTCCCCTGCGTGGGCGGTCTGTTCGGCCGTCGACAATGCAACGCTTCATGATCACGAGTCCAATGACATGTTGGCCAATGATTGTATCAGCGTGTGTTCATCGCCGTCGATCAGAAATGCCCGGCAAGGCGCGACAGTCTTGTAATTTCCCAGCTCACGATGTATGCTCATTTTCTATACAATCCATATCCCAACAACATCCCACGTTGCCACGACCTTCCAGGCAACGCACAGGCCAAACCTGTGTGGTCGACGCCCAACCCGCTAACGCTACCGGCAGCGCGGGTGGCCGCTCCGGCGGTGGTAGCGACCTTTTTTTCCTGCGCCATCATGGCTGCATCTCTGTTTTTCTCTTAGCGTGTTTACGGCTTTCGTCAGCCCGAAATCGTGCGTCCTGTTTTATCTCAATGCTGCGTTATCTCTGACGCACGCCCTGCTTTTACCAATCGTTCGGAACTGGCGCAGCCTGTGGGCGTGGCCTTTTATTGCCTCAGCTTAGTTTATCCATGAGGCAGCAACGTCACTTCGTCCGCAGCGCGGCTCGAAGTGACGTTGCCCCGGCCGCCGCGCCAGCGCTTGTGCTGTCTCGCTTTCTGACGCGACCTGTCATCTGACGCCCTGTTGGCTGCGTCAACATTTATCAACCATTCAACTAAGGAGGACTGAACCGATACCTGAAGGCAGGCTTTCAGCCTGGGGAACGTTCCTGCTAACGCAGGCGGTTGCACTGAGTGCATAACCGGTTCCCGTGATACCCAAACCCCAGACACTCCGGCGCACAGGTATTGTTCAGCACGGCATAGGTTCGCCCTGTGCCGCAGGCAACCTCGCGCCGAAGACTGAGGTAAACGCTATGTCACAGTTAACTCGTGAGATGCAGAAACTGGCCCGGCGGGCCGCTGGTAGTTACAAAACCGTTCACGATCGGCTGAAAATGGCCGAGCGGATCGGCCGTCATCTGCTGTCGCTGAATATTCAGGTACGCTCGGTACAGCATCTGAAAGCGAAACATATTGAGAGTTACATCGCCGACCGTCTTACGCAGGGAATATCGCTGCGTACGTTGCACAATGAGATGGCGGCGGTGCGAGTTATTCTGCGTGAGGCCGGGCGGGAAATACTGGCGGGATCCGAACGGATTAGCAATAAAGCGCTGGGATTAGGTGGTGCCAGCCGGAGCGGCACGCGCGCCGCCATTACCCCGGAGCATTATCAGGTCGTTCTGACCACCCTGCGGCAAAAAGATGCCGGCGTAGCCGTCACGCTGCAACTGGCCCGGCTAATGGGCCTGCGCTCGCAGGAGGCGGTGCAGTGCTCGCAGTCGCTATCCTATTGGGCCGCGGCGCTGGCCAGGGGCGACGAACGTCTGCCGGTTGTCTACGGCACCAAAGGCGGGCGTCCGCGCCAGACCATGGTGTTGAACCGTGAGGCCGTGACGCAGGTTGTCCGTGAAGCGTTAGCAATTGCCGCTACGCGTAACGGCCGCCTGATTGACAAACCCGACCTGAAAACCGCCATGAATCGATGGCATTACCAAACCACTTCGGCCGGTCTGAAAGGACAATATTCCCCGCACAGTCTGCGTTATGCCTGGGCTCAGGATGCCATTCGCCATTACCGGCAGCAGGGCTTCAGCCGCAGGGAAGCCTATGCGCTGACATCAATGGATTTAGGCCATGGAGACGGACGCGGGCGCTACATCCGGCAGGTGTACGGGCAGGAGGTGGCGCAATGACGGGTAAGTTTGTTACTGAGATAACCCATAGCGCTTGTTATCGCTGGCCTGCCGTTCTTTCTGCGTTAAATATCCGCGTTCCGGCCCACCATCGACACGGTCCTTGCCCGATTTGTGGCGGTAAAGACCGTTTTCGTTTCGATGACCTTGAAGGCCGGGGCACCTGGTTCTGCAATCAGTGCCGGGCCGGTGACGGTCTGGATCTGGTGGCGAAAGTGCATCAGTGCTCCCTGACGGAGGCGGCAAAGCTGGTCGCCTCGGTGGAAGACAGGCAGGCAATATCGCCAGCCAGGGGAAAAGCGCAATCTTCACCGCCAGATATCAGCGAGAAGGTTTCAGCGTTGCTGTCCCGCTGTGCCTGTGGTGAGTCGCCTTATTTGCAGGCTAAGGGGTATCAACGAAGTGAGCACGTACTGACAGAGGGCGCACCAGTGCATATTGCCGATGCCGTTTTTGGGCCGGGTTCGCTGGTGTTAACGCTTCGGGATAGCGAAGGTGATGTGACCGGCGCGCAGCTTATCAGTCCCGCAGGCGATAAACGTCTGCTGCCCGGTTCGCGGCTAAAAGGCTGTTTTATTGCTTTGCCTGCCGGTGAAGATCATTCTGACATCGCCATCGCCGAAGGTTACGCTACGGCGCTGGCGGTTCAGTCTCTGACAGGAGCTGCAACCTATGCAGCCTTGTCGGCGAATAACCTGCTGCATGTCGCCCGATCCTTACGTGAAAAAAATCCTCATGCCCGCCTTATCCTGGCTGGCGATAACGACAATGGCACAGGTGAAAATACCGGCCGGAAACAGGCCGAATATGCCGCCCGACAGGTGAACGGTTTTGCCGTATTGCCGCCCGGCGATATCGCCGCCGACTGGGACGATTATCTGCGTCATAACGGCCGTGACGTTGCCCGGCGCACTTTTTACCGCCAGCTTTCTTCCATGGAGATGCCCATTATGACTCCCGATGACCATGAGCTCGTCTTTACCTCCACGCTGCCGCTGCGCCGGGGCTCTGAGGGCTACGATGCCCGGCAGGATTACCTGATTAAGGGGCATCTCGCCGGTCATTCGCTATGCAGCATCTACGGGGCCAGCGGGTCGTATAAATCGTTTCTGGCGGTATCCTGGGCCTGCCATATCGCCACCGGTAAACCGTGGGCCAACCGGCTGGTCAATCAGGGCGCAGTGATTTATGTGGTGGGTGAAGGCGGTATCGGCGTGCCGCGGCGGATCCGCGCCTGGGAGCAGACGCTGAACGGCAGCAGCCCTGTTGATACCCTGTTTCGGGTCGATTGTCCGGTATTTCCGGCCAGTAGCGAGAGTGTAAAGCAGGTAATACAGGCGGCGAATGACGTTAAACGAGAGACCGGGATGCCGGTCCGGTTGATTATTCTCGATACGCTGGCCCGCTGCTTTGGCGGTTCAGATGAGAACACGGCTAAGGATATGGGCGCATTTATTCAGGGGTGCGATGCCATCAAGGCCGCTACGCAGGCATCGGTGTTGATCGTTCATCATTCCGGCAAAGATCTGGAGCGGGGCGCGCGCGGCTCCAGCGCGTTTCAGGCCGCGCTGGATGCGGAGTTCAACGTCCGGCGGGAAAGTAACGGCAATGCGCTGGTATTGAGCTGTACCAAAATGAAAGATGCCGAACCGCCCGCGCCGGCGGCTTACGACCTGACGCCGGTTACGGTCTATGTTGATGAGGACGGCGAGCCGGTTGATTCGCTGGTGCTGAACGACCAGCCGAGGGAACTCCGGGACGGAACCGATGCTTACCCGGAGTTGGCCGGTATCCCCCATCTGACCGTCAATCACATCGCTGTCTGGCAGGCTCTTAAGGCGCGCGAAGTCTGTACCCGATCGCAGTTGCGCGACGATCTGCGCGTAAAAGGGATGAATGTGGATAAAAAGTTTACCCGCTGGCTGCTCAAGCTGGAGAAAGACGGCCTGATTGAGCTGGAGGGAGAAACGATCCGCCTTGCCGGGTATCTGGGGGAATAAACGGGAACATGGTGGTACTGATGGGGGGATCCGGCCCAAAAAAACCGGATCCCCCCACTTCCCGCCTGTATACGACGCCCAGGTGGGGGGAATCGCTCAATGCTGCGCTATGACTAGCCTGAGCAGGGATATGTCTGTTTTCAGTGGGGGCAAAAGTGTGGCGCTGGCGGGTCAAAGGAAAATGGGGGAAATCACGCCTGACGAGGCCGTTCAGCCCGGCTTTTCACCAGCGCCAGAATTTCTGGTTTCTCCTCAGGCGACAGAGCCTGAAATACCAGTATCAGTTCGGCTAGTTCATTATCGGCGGTGTAAAAATAGGCTAACGGTACGCCCAGCACGTCCGCCAGCAGTTGAATCGTCTCGGTGTTGGCTTCATGCACGCCTCTTTCGTAACGATTGATGCGGGGGCTAGCGACAAATTCATCGATCCCGGCCTCAATGCCGAGCTGTTTTTGCGATAGCCCTTTCGCCAGACGCGCCTGCTTAAGCCGCTGACAGAAAATGTCGTGATAATTGGGTTTGCTCTTCATGGCTACGAGAATCGTAGTTTTTGCTTGAGCGTGATACTACGAATAACGTAGTATTGAGTTGTGCATGTTCCTTTTACGACGAAAGGTTAGGGGGTCACATGAAAAACGACTGGCATCAGGCAGATATTATCGCCGCCTTGCGCAAACAGGGCACAACAATGGCTGCGCTTTCCCGCTCCGCCGGATTGAGTTCATCCACGCTGGCAAATGTGCTGACACGCCCGTGGCCGAAAGGCGAATGGTTAATCGCTGACGCTTTGGGCATTCATCCTGCCGAGATCTGGCCGAGCCGTTACTACGATGGGGTGGGGAAACTCATCGACCGAAAGGTGAAAATCAGAGGGAAGCGGCCTGAGTAACGCGATCGCATTACTTTGTTCATTGGCTATCGAGCGAAGCAAGTAGCCTGGTTTGTTGCGCGGCAGGCAGTTCGGAGAATTTCAGGATCATCTTAGCCAGATTATCGTCGTCCGCGTAGAAGTACGCCAGCGGGACATGTAACGCCTGCGCCAGACGGCTGGCTGTCATTATATTGGCTTCGTGGACGCCTTTCTCGTAGCGGTTAATGCGCGCGCTGGCAACGAACTCATCAATGCCGGCGGCGATACCCAGCCCTTTCTGGGATAGCCCCCGCAACTGCCGGGCATCCTTTAAACGTTTGCTGAAAATATCGCTGCGTGATCGAGGTGTGTTCATAACTACGATAGTCGTAGTTATGAGGAGTTGCAGATACTACGAACATCGTAGTTTTTCTTTGATGATCACTATCACTGAGGTATGAATAAACTACATGTAGTGTTTTTAAATTAAAAAATGATCAACATGTTGATTTTTTCTGTTCTGTGGTGGTAATTTATACAGTGTCATGAATACTTATTAAGGAGGTGATCCATGACCGGTAAAAATCAGCATGTTATCAAACGTGAAGACGGATGGGCTGTACGGGGAGAGAATAATACCCGTGATACTTCGCATCATCGTACGCAGCAAGAAGCTTTTGAAGCCGCGCGCGGTATTGCGAAAAATCAAGCGAGTGAGGTCTTCATCCATGGTGAAAATGGAAAAATCCGTGAGCGTAATACTTATGGAAAAGATCCCTTTCCGCCAAAGGGCTAATCGCTTATCTATACCTAATCAAAGCCCTCTGTATTGAGGGCTTTTGAAAGGTCAAGGATTACTAATCTGTATCCGCTTTATACGCCTTCCCAAACCGGCCGATAATCACCTTGCGGCCTTCTTCAATCTGCGCATCGACAAAATCCGCCCATGCCTGAAGCATTTCCCGGCGCTGTCCGAGATATTCCGCGCGGTTGTAGACGCCGCGCACGCCTGAAATCTTGTGAGCCAGAGATTTTTCCACCCAATCAGAGTTGTAGCCCTGTTCGTGCAGTAATGTGCTGGCCGTGCGGCGGAAATCATGGATAACGAAATCCCGAACGTCGAGATTCAGCGTGCGCACGGCGGTATTTAAGGTGGTTTTGGAAATAGGGTGGCGATAGTCGTTGCGGCTGGGGAAAACATAGGGTGAGTCGCCAGCCAAAAATTTAAGTTCTTCAAACATTGCCAATGCCTGGCCGGAGAGCGGGACGATATGTGGATTATCCATTTTCATGCGTTCGGCAGGGATGCGCCATTCGGCGGTAACGAAATTGATTTCATCCCATGTCGCTTCAATAAGCTCGCTTTTACGCACCATGCACAAAATCAGCAGATGCAACGCTAACTTATGTCGCCGGTTCATGCCCGAGGTATAAATGCCGCGCAGCAGTATGCCGATCTCTTGTGGCGTCAGCGCCACGTCACGGCTGGTAGCCTGCGCAATATAACGAGCCTCAATGGCCGCGGCGGGATTGTTAAAGATGATGCCGCGCGAGATGGCATAGGCCAGCATACGTTTCAGCACGTTGCGGGTGAGCAGGGCGACGTGGTCCGAACCACGCAGTTTGATGCGATCGATCACCGTCTGTACGTCGGCGGTGGTAAGCGCTTCAAGCTGGATGTGCCCGATAACCGGGATAATGTCTTTATTGATAACTCGGACAAGGTTGCGCGGCTGACGGGTGGTTTTTTCGATAATGTCGGTCAGCCAGCGTTTGGCGAAGGCTTCGACGGTGGTCGGCTCTTTCTGTTTGGCTTTCTCTTCCTTGTGCCGGGCTGACGCCATGGGCAATCATCGAGCGGCATTTTTCACGCCAGAGGCGCGCTTCCGCCAGCGAGAAAGCGGGGTATTCGCCCAGGGTTGCTTTCTGCGACTTGCCATTGAAACGGTAGCGCAAGCGCCAGACCTTGCGGCCCGTGGGCAGTACCTCTATGACCAGCCCGCCGTTGTCGGCAACCTGATATGCCCGACTTTTTGCTGACAGACTTCTGATTTTTGTATCTGAAAGCGCCATATGTACCTCTTTAACGTGTCCATATGTGATGATGGTATCTTTATGTTATGTATGGTTTTTTAGAGTAAAACATGCCTGATGTGTCCATGGTTAGCGAAGTTTGATTGTTTTTTGTACTGCTTCGTGTGTCCATAATACGCAATTTTTTGCTCAAAAAACAACCATGGACACAAGGGAAAAATGACGATGGACACGGCCATGGACACAAAAATCCCTGGCTCTCGATGGAAGCGAATAAACATCAATAGAACAAAAAATCCCGCATAACAAGGAACTATGCGGGATCAGTGGAAGTAAGTGGACGCTTACAGACTCAGCGTTACTTGCCGATGCAGAAGCTGGAAAAAATCCGTCCCAGCAGGTCATCGGAGGTGAATTCGCCGGTGATTTCGCTCAATGCCTGTTGCGCCAGGCGCAGTTCCTCTGCCAATAGCTCTCCGGCGTAAGCGCTCACTAACTGTTCTTTGCCCTGAATCAGATGTTGCGCCGCCTGTTCCAGCGCTTGCAGGTGGCGACGGCGGGCCAGGAAGCCGCCCTCTGTGCTGCTGGTGAATCCCATGCTTTGCTTGAGATGCTCGCGCAATGTCTCTATGCCTTCTCCGGTGCGCGCCGAGAGGCGAATAAGTGAGTAATCACTTACATTTTCAAGCCCCATCGGTTCGCCGGTGATGTCGGCTTTATTGCGCACCACGGTAATCGGCAGGGTTTTGGGTAAGCGGGCCATAAACTCAGGCCAGATGGCCGCGGGCTCCACGGCTTGAGTGGTGGTGCCGTCGACCATAAACAGCACGCGGTCGGCCTGTTCTATTTCCTGCCAGGCGCGTTCGATGCCGATGCGTTCAACCTCGTCATTGGCGTCGCGCAGGCCCGCGGTATCAATGATATGCAGCGGCATTCCGTCGATATGGATATGTTCGCGCAGCACGTCGCGGGTGGTGCCGGCGATATCGGTGACGATCGCCGCTTCCCGCCCGGCCAACGCGTTTAGCAGGCTGGATTTTCCGGCGTTGGGCCGTCCGGCGATCACCACCTTCATGCCTTCGCGCAGCAGGCTGCCCTGATGGGCTTCGACGCGCACCGCGTCCAGGTCGGCCATCACATTGTCGAGCTGCCCTTCAATTTTCCCGTCGGAGAGAAAATCAATTTCCTCATCTGGAAAATCAATCGCCGCCTCAACGTAGATTCTCAGGTGAGTGAGCGCTTCCACCAGATGGTTGATGCGGGCGGAAAACGCCCCCTGCAGCGAATTAAGCGCCGAGCGGGCCGCCTGTTCGGAGCTGGCGTCAATCAGGTCGGCGATGGCTTCCGCCTGCGCCAGGTCGAGTTTGTCGTTCAGGAAGGCGCGTTCGGAAAACTCGCCGGGGCGCGCGATACGCACCTCCGGCAGGGCCAGAATACGTTGCAGCAGCAAATCGAGAATCACCGGGCCGCCGTGCCCCTGCAGCTCCAGCACGTCTTCGCCGGTGAAGGAGTTGGGGCCGGGAAACCACAGGGCGATGCCCTGATCGAGAGGCGTGCCGTCGCTATCGCGAAAGGGCAGATAGTCCGCGTGGCGCGGCCGGGGCAGTTTGCCCAGCACGGCTTGCGCCACGGCAGACGCCGCCCGGCCGGATACGCGTAAAATACCTACCCCGCCGCGTCCCGGTGGCGTGGCTTGGGCTACGATGGTGTCGGTATTGCTCATGGTCGTCTCTGTCTCTCAGGTTATAAAAAAAGGCGGTCATTGACCGCCTTATTCTCAATGATTGTCCATCACCGGGGTTATTTTTTCTCGCGGCTGTGCAAGCCGCGTTTTTCCAGACCACGGTAAATCAACTGCTGCTGAATGATGGTCACCAGGTTGCTGACGATATAGTACAGCACCAGACCCGACGGGAACCACAGGAAGAACACGGTGAAAATCACCGGCATATAAGTCATGATCTTCTGCTGCATCGGGTCGGTGACGGTGGTCGGCGACATCTTCTGGATAAAGAACATCGTCACGCCCATCAGGATCGGCAAAATGTAGTACGGGTCTTGCGCCGACAGGTCGTGGATCCACAGGGCGAACGGCGCATGACGCAGTTCGACGGAGCCCATCAGCATGTAGTACAGCGCCAGGAAGATCGGCATCTGAATCAGCAGCGGGAAGCAGCCGCCCAGCGGGTTTACCTTCTCCGACTTGTACAGCGCCATCATTTCCTGACTCATGCGCTGTTTGTCGTCGCCGATACGCTCGCGCATCGCCGTCAGCTTCGGCTGCAGCATGCGCATTTTCGCCATCGAGGTGTACTGCGCCTTGGTCAGCGGGTACATGATACCGCGCACGATAAAGGTGATGGCGATAATGGAGAAGCCCCAGTTGCCGATAAAGCCGTGCAGGAATTTCAACAGCTTGAACAGCGGCTGAGAAATAAACCACAGCCAGCCGTAATCAACGGTCAGGTCCAGATGCGGCGCGACGGCGGCCATCTTGTCCTGAATTTCCGGGCCGACCCACAGGGTGGCGTTCAGGTTCTGCTGGCTGCCCGGTGTAACAACAACCGGCGCGCCTTTAAAGCCAATCGCCGCCTGCCCGTTGCCGAGATTGCTGGTATAGAAGGTGTTGGCCCCCGCGGTAGTGGGGATCCAGGCGGTGGCGAAGTACTGTTGCAGCATGGCTACCCAGCCGCCGTTGGTGGTGATGTTCAGGTTTTCATCCGTGATATCGCCGAAGCTGTATTTCTTGTACTTGTCTTCGCTGGAGGAGAACGCCGCGCCGCGATAGGTGTGCAGCGCAAAGTTGCTGCTGCCGGTATCGCGGTGCTTGGGCAACTCGACGGACTGTTTCAACTGGCCGAACAGGGTCAGCTCCAGCGGCTGCGCGCTGGCGTTATTGATGTTGTATTCAACGTTCAGCGCGTAGTCGCCGCGTTTCAGGACAAACGTTTTGGTGTAGGTGACGCCGTCAGCCGCGGTATAGGTCAGCGGAATGCGTAATTCGTATTGACCCTCGGCCAGCTCGAAGTGATCCTGAGTGACGGTATACAATGGACGCGGACCGTTAACCGGGTTGTCCGGGCCGTTTTTGCCGGTCAGACCGCTTTGCGCCTGATAGACAAACTCGGGCGAGGTTTCCAGCAGCAGGAAGGGGTTATCGGAACCCAGCGTATCCGGGTAAGCCAGCAGGTGCGCTTGCTCGATGTCGCCGCCGCGGGTATTGATGGTCAGAGACAGCACGTCGGTTTTAACCGTGATCGGTTGACCCTGACCGCTGGCGGGTACGCCCTGGTTGGTAGCATCACCGGAGGCTGCATTCGTCGCCTGCTGTATGGCCTGCGTGGTCACTGGCGGATTTTTGTCCGTTTCCCAGGCCTGCCAGATCATAAAGGTTACGAATAGCAGAGCGATGAGAAGAAGATTGCGTTGCGAATCCATCGTTAATGTTCTCTGTTATTGTCGGTTTTTGGCGGTACGGGATCATCACCACCAGGGTTCAAAGGGTGGCATTTTAATACGCGTTTAAGCGTCAACCAACTGCCTTTTATCATGCCGAACCTGCGTATTGCCTCAATACCGTATTGTGAACACGTCGGCCGGAACCGGCAATGTGGTCCAAGTAACGGACTGATAACGAGTTGATAACCGCGTATCAACCCGATCAGCAGGCGGGAGCCAAACGACAGTGCCGACGCCATAATTTTTCCAACGCTTCCGTCAACGTTCGGTTATCCAGTTCAGACACCCCTTTTTTGGCAATCACCACAAAATCCATTGCGGGCAATGAATGTTGATGCAGGCGAAAGCTTTCGCGCGTCAGGCGTTTAATCCGATTGCGTTCATGAGCACGTTTAACATGCTTTTTGGCGACGGTAAGACCGATGCGGGGATGCCCCAGCGTGTTCAGGCGGCCGAGAATAGTAATTTGCGGCGTGCCAGCCCGTTGCGGCTGCTGGAAGACGAAAGTGAAATGGCTGGGAGTTAACAAGCGTAACTCCCTGGGAAAAGCGAGCTTAACCACTCGGTGGGTTAGCTTTTATTACTTGGAAACGGACAGACGAGTACGGCCTTTCGCACGACGGCGGGCCAGAACCAGACGACCATTTTTGGTGGCCATACGAGCACGGAAACCATGGCTACGGTTACGCTTCAATACGGACGGTTGGAAAGTGCGTTTCATGGCGATTTCTACCTAAACTTGGATAATTAACGGTTTATCCCAGCTTGCGCGGGGAACAAACACAACTTCACAGTAAACGCGTTTGGCTACTCGGCGTGAAAATGACCGACGCCTCAATCGCATATAACAATCATATATAACTGAAAGAGGCGGGATTGTAATAATTGTACAGTCCTGAGTCAATTAACATCACGCGCTACGTGCCAGCCATGCCGATTATTTTTGGATTTCTGTCTGGCCGAGCACAGAAAACAGGCGTGGACGCGCGGGCAGGGAATTATACGGACTCTGTGATAAAGCGCAAGGATCCTGCGACGATCCTGCGGGCGCCGCCGGCAAATAACAAAAGATAAGCGGCAACAGATAATACATTAGCAAAACCAATATATTTTATGGCCGACTCCGCCCGGCGATAAAAATTAAAAACCTTATATTTCAATCGATAAATACCTATACCGTCCCTTTCCCGCCGCCATTCCCCGGCTGATCAAAAAACCCTCATATCGATAGCATTTTTTTTGCTTTGTGCCGGCGATCGTTTGTCTCTATACCTGCGATTATCTTTCGTTCACGTAAAAAAGCAGAGTCGACCATGACAAACAGGGCACTGAGTTTTGTTGGTATCCCCGGCCGTAGCGAGAAACCGCGCCGCGTTGGGTTAACGCTGGCGCGCGATCTGGGGCTGGGTTACGCCGAAGCGGAAAGCTGGATGGAGGCGGTGGGAGAATTTATCGATTATATAAAGATCCGTCATCTATTCGTGCTGCTGATGCGCGACGATCCGCGCGATCTGGTGGTGCGCAAGATCCAGCTTTATCGCCACCATGCCATTGACGTTAATCCCGGCGGGATCGTGTTCGAAATGGCGTGGCTGGATAACGCCGCGCAACCGCTATTCCACCGGCTGGCGCAACTGGGGTTTACGGCGGTGGAGTGCTCGGAAAACATTATTACGCTCACCCTGCAACAGAAGCTGGATGCTATCAGCCAGGCGCGCGCCGCCGGGCTGAAAGTCTTGTTTGAGGTGGGGGAGAAATACCCGACGGATGCCTTTGATGTGCAACAGGCCGCCACGGAAATACTGGCCATGCGCGATGCGGGCTGCGAGCTCTGCATTCTTGAACGTTCGCAGATCGAACAGTGCCTGGGGCCTGACGCCGCCAATCCGCAAGCGGAACGTTTGATCCGGCTCGTCGAGCTGGTCGGACTGGAAAACATCGTGTTTGAAGCCGAATCGACCCTTCACCAGCAGTGGCTGTTCCAGACGTTCGGCGCCGAAGTCAACCTTGGCCCCAACCTTGATAAAGACGTGATCCCCAAACTGGAACCGACCCGGCGCACGCTCAGCCGGGAAGGGGGTTATGGCTATCTGTTCGATAAAATCGCCCAGCGCGAACGGCAGCGGTAATCGCGGATTAAAACGGATCACGAGGAAAAATGATGGCAATAACGCTTGTCTCTCTGCCCGCCGGGGAACTGCGCCGCTGGTTGGATAACGGCGATGAACTGGCGGTACTGGACGTCCGCGAGGAGGGCGAATTTGGCGGCGGTCATCTTCTGCGTTCAACGAATCTGCCGCTGAGCCGGCTGGAAAACCAGCTGGCGCGGCTAGTGCCGCGCAAGGGCGTGCCGCTGGTGCTGGTGGATGACAATAATGGCCTGGCGGAGCAGGCGGCGGAAAAGCTGATGGCCTACGGCTATCGGACGCTTTACCGCCTGACGGACGGGGTCGCGGGCTGGCGACAGGCCGGATGGCAATTGGTTCGCGGCAACTATGTGTTCAGTAAGGCGTTCGGCGAATACGTCGAGCACGTTCTGGCGACCCCCAGCATCAGCGCGCAGCGGCTACGGGAAAAAATATCGGCGGGCGAGGATCTGGTGATTATCGACAGCCGCACCTTTGCCGAGTATCAGTGGATTGGCATACCGGGCGCGGTTTCCTGCCCGGGCGCGGAGCTTATTCTGCGAGTAAAACAACGGGTTACCTCACCAGATACGCTGGTGGTGGTCAATTGCGGCGGACGCACGCGCAGTATCATCGGGGCGCAAACCTTGATTAACGCCGGGTTGGCCAACCCGGTGGTGTCGTTGCAAAACGGGACGCAGGGATGGCACCTGGCGGGCTACCGCACCGTCGCCGGTCAGCAGGATAGGCTGGATGCGCCCGACCGGGCCGCGTTGCGCTGGGCGCGTCAGGCGGCGCGGACGATGGCGCAGCGCAGCGGCGTGGTCACGCTGGATCGGGCCGGCTTGCATCGTCTGGAGGCGGAGAGCCGCGCCAGCACCCTCTATCGCTTTGACGTTCGCAGCCGCGAAGAATACCGGCAGGGGCATCGACGCGGGTTTCTTTCCGTCGAGGGCGGTCAATTGATTCAGGCCACCAATACTTTTATCGCCGTTCACCAGGCGCGGATCGTCTTGGCCGATGACGACGGCGTGCGGGCCTATACCACCGCCTCCTGGCTGCGCCAGATGGGATTCGACCAGGTCTTTGTGCTGGATGCTCCCCTGGCGCCGGCGGATTATTCGTACGGCGATAGCCCGGAAATCGTCGCCGGTCCGCAGCCGCAGGCTGCGCTGCTCAGTCCGTTTGAGCTGTTGTCCCGTCAGGAGGACGAGGGGGTGGTGGTTATCGATCTGGCGTCCAGCCGGGAATATCGGCAGGGCCACATTCCCGGCGCCTGGTTTGCCATCCGCTCGCGCCTTGCACAGGCGCTGACCGCCCTTCCGCCGGCCCGCGAGTATGTCCTTACCAGCCCGGACGGGCTGACGGCAAGGCTGGCGCTGGCGGAACTGGCGGCGCTGGTTGCGGCGCCGGTCGGCCTGCTGGCCGGGGGAACGCGCGCCTGGCAGGCCGCGCGACTGCCGCTGGCCCATGGCGATGAGCATCTGGCCAACCCGCCGGTGGACGTGGTGCTGAAAGCGTTCGAGCAACCCGAGCGCCGTGAGGAGGCGATGCGCGCCTACCTGCGCTGGGAGCAGGATCTGGTGGCGCAAATTGAACGCGAGGGCAGCACGCGTTTCCGCTTGCTATCCCCGCCCGCCGCCGCCGGGGACCGGCAGGGATGAATACCCTGGCGGGCGGACTGTTTTTTTCATTGTTATGCCTGCTGACGGCCGGGTTAAGCGGCGCGTTGCTCAGCCATGTCGGCATGCCGCTGGGATGGTTTTTCGGGGCGCTGTTAAGCGCCGCGCTGTTGCAGCGTTACCGCCCGGCGTGGCGCATTCACGATGCGGTGCGCGATCTGGCGCGTATCACGCTGGGGGTGCTGATCGGCGCGTCGTTCGCGCCGGATATTTTCTCCCGCCTGGCGCAGTTCTGGCTGTTGACTCCGCTGGTTTTACTCTACACCGGGGGGATGCTGCTGGTCGGCAGCGGTTTTTTTCGTCGTTACGCGCATTTCGATCGCCGGACCGCATTTTTCTCGGCCATCCCCGGCGGGCTGACGGAAATGCTGACGTTCAGCACCCAGGTCGGGGCCGACACCCGGGCGATAGTGGTCACGCACCTGACGCGCTTTGTGGTGATCATGGCGGGGATCAGCCTGATTTCATCGATTGCCGAGCGGCCGGCGGCGTTCGCCGCCGTCCCGGCGACCCCTTTGACGCTGACCGGGGCGGGATGGCTGCTGGCGTGCGGGCTTGCCGGCGGCCTAATGGCGCGCGCGTTGCGTATTCGCCTTGGGCTATTGCTGTTTCCGCTGCTATTGAGCGCCGGGGTGCACGCCGCGGGTCTTACCACCGCGGCGTCCTCTCCCGCGCTGCTGGCGCTATGCCAGATGGTGATCGGCCTGGTGTCGGGAAGCAAGCTGGGCGGGTTACGGCAAGGCTCGACGCGGGATCTGCTGGTGGCCGCCGGATTCTGGGCGCTCTTGCTGTTTGTCTTGACGCTGGCCGCGGCGGCCGGGGCCACCACCCTGATGGACCAGTCGCTGCTGACGCTGCTGCTGGCGGTCATTCCCGGCGGCATCACCGAAATATCGGTGCTGGCGTTGGCGCTCGGGGCGGATATGACGCTGGTGATGACCGCGCAGCTGAGCCGACAGGTGGGTATTTTATTGTTTATTCAGCTTTTCTTACATCGCATGGCCGCTTCGCCGACGGCCGGCGGCCAGCCTCCGGGAGGGAAACAACCTTGAGTCAGCTACGCCTGGAACAGATCAATAAAGTTTATGGCAAACAGCATGTGGTTGCCGATGTGACCCTGCAGGTGGCGTCCGGGGAGATTGTCGTGCTGCTCGGCCCCAGCGGCTGCGGTAAGACGACGCTGCTGCGCGCTATCGCCGGGTTTGTCACGCCGGATAGCGGACGAATACTGATTAACGATCGCGAAGTGGTATCGGACGGCACGCTGGTGCCGCCGGAAAAACGCGCGCTATCGATGGTCTTTCAGCATTACGCGGTGTGGCCGCATAAAACGGTATTTGAAAATCTTGCCTGGGGCCTGCGGTTGCAGAAGCGCCCGGCCGCACAGATTACCCAGCGGGTGATGGAGACGCTGGAACGGGTGCGGATGACCGATTACCACCGGCGTTATCCCGGCGAACTGTCCGGCGGCCAGCAGCAGCGGGTCGCGCTGGCGCGGGCGCTGGTGCTGGAGCCGCAAATTCTGCTGTTCGATGAACCGCTGAGCAATCTGGATGCGTTCCTACGCGAGCAGATGCGTTTCGAGATCCGCAACATACTGAAAACCCTGGGCATCACCAGCATTTATGTCACGCACGATCAAACGGAGGCGATGGCGCTGGCCGATCGCATCGCGGTGCTTAATCAGGGGCGCATCGAACAGATCGGTACGCCGTACGAGATATATCACCACTCGCGTACCCGGTTTGTCGCCTCTTTTATCGGTTCCGCCAATCTGCTCAGCGGCCGCCTGATCGCTCGCCGGCCCGGCGCGGTGCAGGTGGCGCTGCCCGGGGTGGGAATGCTGTGGGTCTCTTGCCCCGATAACCCTCCCCCTGAAGGGAGCGAGGTTTCCTTCTTTATTCGCCCGGAAAATATCCTGTTAAGCGATAAGCCGACGCCGCAGGAAAACCAGTTTTCCGCCGTACCGCTGCGTCACACCTTTCTCGGCGCCAGTACCGACTACGAAATCCGCAGCGGCGAAGTGACGCTACGCGTCGCCGTTACCGGTCACCAGACTTTATTCGGGCGGGAGCAGACCCTCTACTGGTCCGCCGCCGCCGCGCATTGCCATCTACTGGATCCGCAAGACGGGACGACGGCTTGCGGGCCCGTCCCGTTCACCGGCAGTAAAAACCACATCCTTGAGACGACATCATTTACCGGAGAATCCGTATGACTATCAACTGGAAAAAAGGCGCGGCCGCGTTGCTGGCGGCGGGAACGTTATTGGCCGGCACGCCGGCGCTGGGAGCGGAAACGCTGGAGTCGCTGTATGCCCAGGCGAAGGAAAAGAAGGTGATCAGCTTTGGCGGCACGCTGCGTGAAGCGGATATCAAGGTGATCCTGGAATCGTTCGAAGCGGAGTACCCCGGTCTTAAGGTCAACTACCTGCGCCGCGCCACCGGGCCGCTGATTCAGTTGATGGAGGCGGAGCGGCGGGCCAATAAAACCAGTTTTGACCTGGTGAATCTCAGCGAGCCGGACGCTTTTCTGCGCTGGCGCGAGCAGGGATATGTCGCCAAGGTCGAGGTCCCGGAAACCGCCGATTTACTGCCGGAAACGTTCGACCCCCAGGGGTATTCGTTCGCGATCGGCGTCACGCCGATGCCGGGGATCTATAACACCCGGAAACTGTCGCCGGAGCAGGCCCCCACCTCGCTGAAACAGCTTACCGATCCGCGCTGGAAAGGCACCATCGCCATTTCCCGCCCCACGCGCGGCGGCACCAACGCCGCGTCGCTGATGAACGTTGTGCTGGCGAACGGGCCGGATTTTATCGCGCGCTATGCGCCGGGGCTGGAAATTTTGCTGACCAACGGCAATGAGGCGGCGATTAACGCCATTATCTCCGGCGAGCGGCTAATCAGCTGGGGTTCGACCGGCTATCGCGCCATCGGGGCGATCAACGACGGCGCGCCTATCAAGCTGATCTGGTGGGAGGAGGGCGTGGCGCTGGCGCATTATCCTACCGGCGTGCTGAGCCAGGCGAAGAATCCGGCGGGGGCGAAGTTATTGCTGCGCTGGCTGCTGTCGGAGAAGGCGCAGAAGCTGATTGTCGCGCACCTGAACGTCCACTCGTCGCGCAAAACCATTACGGAAACGCCGCCGGGATTGCCGGCCCTGTCTTCTATACCGGTGAAATATTTTGGCGCCGAGCGGATCAGCGTGGAAGGGGGAAAATATGTCGGTGAATTTGAACGAGCCCTTGGCCTGCAATAAATCCCGCCCGGTTGGCGCGCGGATCCGCGGCTGGCGACGGGGCGTCGTCGCCGTCGCTCAGGAGTGGCCGAAATGGAGTATCGGTTTGCTGGCGACGCTGATCGTCGGCTGGCTGGTGCTTTACCCGATCGGCGTGATTTTTGATATCGGCCTGCATGATCCGCAGGGGAACTGGACGCTGGCCTACTATCTGCGGGTGGTCACGGAGCCGGGTCTGCTGTCGGCGCTGGTGAATTCGCTGATCGTCAGCGGGGCCGTGACCGCGATCTGCGCGGTTCTGGCGCTGCCGATGGCCTGGGCCGTGACCCGCACCAACATGCCGGGAGGGCAGGTGTTCCGGGCGCTGACCATGGTGGCGTTTGTGGTGCCCAACTTTATCGCGGCGGTGGCCTGGATCCTGATGCTCGGGCCGAATGCCGGCATGCTGAACGTCCTGCTGCGGGATACCATCGGCCTGCCGTTCAGCTTTAACATTTATAGCGTGCAGGGGTTGATTGTTATTTTGAGCGCCAGCCTGTATCCGCTGGTGTTTTTTGCGGTCGGCGCGGCGTTGGAAAATATGGATCCGTCCTACGAGGAGGCCGCGCAGATGTCGGGAATATCGGCCTGGCGCGGGTCGATACAGATTGGTCTGCCGCTGGTGATGCCGGCGCTGCTCTCCTCGCTGGTGCTGGTGTTTCTGGATGCGATGGGAGCGTTTGGCGCGGCGGCGGCGGTGGCGAACGGGGGACGTTTTCATACCCTGACCACCAAGATCTATCAGCTGTTTTCCTATCCGCCGCAGTTTGAACTGGCGGCGGCGGCGGTGACGCCGATTATTCTGTTTACCGCGCTGGGGTTGCTGATCCAGCGCAGCCTGCTGGGCAACAAACGTTATACGTTAATCGGCGGCAAAAGCTCACGTCAGTATCGGATTGCGCTCGGCAAGGCGCGCTGGCTGCTGTTCGGCTGGTGCAGCCTGGTGGTCGGGCTGTCGGTGATTGTGCCGGCCTTTGTGCTGCTGCGGACTTCTTTTCTGCTGCAGTGGAGCGGCGCGTTTACCTGGTCCAACCTGACGCTGGACAACTATTTGATTTTATTTGACTCTTCCAGCTATGTGCCGCAGGCGATCGCCAACAGTTTTCTGGTGGCCGGGGTGACGGCCAGCGTGGCGGTGCTGCTGGCGATTGTGGTGGTCTGGCTGGTGGAACGCAGCCAACTGCCGGGGCGGGGGCTGCTGGTCTTTATCAGCACCCTGACCTTCGCCTTTCCCGGTCTGGCGCTGGCGGTGGGGTTCGTTATCGGTTACAGCGATTTCTCCTTGCCCCTCTACGGCACGCTGTGGCTGTTTTTCCTGGCGTTTATCGCCCAGCGGTTTCCGTTCGCCTTTGTGTTTTTGCGCTCGGCGGTAAAACAGCTGGCGCAGGAGTTGGAGGAGGCGGCGCGGATGTCGGGCGCGGGCTGGCTGCGAACGTTGACGGCGATTGGCGTTCCGCTGATAAAAAGCGGCGTGCTGGCCGCCTGGCTGATGACTTTCGCGGTGGCGCTGCGCGAGCTTAGTATTGCTATTCTGTTGTATGTGCCGGGAACGGAAACGTTGCCGGTGGCGATTTTTATGTCCATGGATGACGGCCGTTTTCCGGTGGCCGCGGCGCTATCCGTGGTGCTGGTGCTGATGAGCCTGCTGGCGCTCACCGTGCTTAAACGCCTTGCTGCCCGCCAGACCGCGCGGCAGTAAAGGAGAACCCGGATGCAGGTCAATCTTGATTTGGAACTGCTGCGCACGCTGGTCGCCGTGGTGGAACGCGGCACCTATACGGCGGCGGGGCTGCAGGTGGGTAAAACCCAGTCGGCGGTAACGCAGCAGATGAAACGGCTGGAAGAGGATACCGGCCAGACGCTGTTCGAACGGCAGGGGCGGCAAAAGCAACTGACCGAACACGGGCATACCCTGCTGTTATACGCGCGTAAGCTGCTTTCGCTGAACGATGAGGTGATGGGGGCGCTGCAACAGCACTCGCTGGCCGTCGGCACGCTGCGCATCGGCGCGCCGCACGGCATCGCCGATAATATTTTGCCGCGGCTGTTGCGGCATATTTCCGCTTTTCTTCCCGGTATCCAGATGGAGATCCACGTCGGGCGCAGTCCGTTTTTGATGGAAGATCTGACGCGCGGCAATATCGATCTGGCGATCTCGACCAGAGGATCCGATACGCTGGAGGGCATGTTGCTGCACAGTTCGCCCACGGTGTGGTTATGCTCGGCGGATTACATTTTCAACCCGCATCAGCCGCTGCCGCTGATCCTGGCGGATGAGATCAGCCTTTTCCGCCGCATCGCGATCCAGGCGCTGGAACAACAGCATATTCCGTGGCGGCTGTCGTTTTTGGCGCCGACGGTGATCGGCATCAAGGCCGCTGTGCGCGCCGGGCTGGGGATCACCGCGCGCAACGTGGAGCTGCTGGGGCCGGATTTGCGTATTCTCGGCGAGAAGGAAAATTTGCCGCGTTTGCCGGACGTGGCTTACTACCTGTGGTCGCGCCCGGCGACGCTAAATCCGTTAGTTAAACAGGTAATTGATATTCTTAATAATAATCGGATCCTGTTATCCGGCGCGGCCAAAAACCGCCCCTGACTGGCGCCGGAATAACGATCGCCGGCACGATCTTTCGCTTCTCTCCTCCGCCATGGGCAATAAGATTGTCCTGTGGATAAAAAGATCAAAACTGTGCGGAAGGGGAAGATCTCTGGTCGTCTTTAGGTTATGATCCGCAGTCCTGAAAACGATCCTCCGTCAGGATCGTAACGGTCGCCGCTACCGTTACGCGGCGCGCTGGCTTAACGTCGGCGCCAAAATCATGAGTCATATAAATAACGTTTCTTATTCTTTTTTTCTTTTTGATCGTTCTTGTTCGAGTGGAGTCCGCCGTGTCACTTTCGCTTTGGCAGCAGTGTCTTGCCCGTTTGCAGGATGAGTTACCTGCCACAGAATTCAGTATGTGGATACGCCCGTTGCAGGCGGAGCTGAGTGATAACACTCTGGCGCTCTACGCCCCTAATCGCTTCGTTCTGGATTGGGTTCGTGATAAATATTTAAATAATATCAATGGCTTGTTAAATGATTTCTGTGGGATGGACGCCCCGCTGCTGCGCTTTGAAGTGGGCAGCAAACCCCTGGTCCAGACCATCAGCCAGCCGGTTAACCTGCAGAGTAATAACGTCAGCGCCGCCGCGGCGACGCAGGTGCGTTCGGCGCCGGTGCGCCCAAGCTGGGATAAATCCCCGGTGCAGGCGGAGCACACCTATCGCTCCAATGTGAATCCCAAGCATACCTTTGACAACTTCGTCGAGGGCAAGTCGAACCAGCTGGCGCGCGCCGCCGCCCGCCAGGTGGCCGACAACCCCGGCGGCGCCTATAACCCCTTGTTTCTGTACGGCGGCACCGGCCTGGGTAAAACGCACCTGCTGCACGCGGTGGGCAACGGCATCATCGCCCGCAAAGCCAATGCGAAAGTGGTTTACATGCACTCCGAGCGCTTTGTGCAGGATATGGTAAAAGCGTTGCAGAATAATGCGATCGAAGAGTTCAAACGCTATTACCGCTCGGTGGATGCGCTGCTGATCGATGATATTCAGTTTTTTGCCAACAAGGAGCGTTCGCAGGAAGAGTTTTTCCACACCTTCAACGCTTTGCTGGAAGGGAATCAGCAGATCATTCTGACCTCGGATCGCTACCCGAAAGAGATCAACGGCGTGGAAGATCGCCTCAAGTCGCGTTTCGGCTGGGGGCTGACGGTGGCCATCGAGCCGCCGGAGCTGGAGACGCGCGTGGCGATCCTGATGAAAAAGGCCGACGAGAACGATATCCGTCTGCCGGGAGAAGTGGCTTTCTTTATCGCCAAGCGCCTGCGCTCCAACGTGCGCGAGCTGGAAGGGGCATTAAACCGGGTGATCGCCAACGCCAATTTTACCGGCCGCTCCATCACCATTGATTTTGTGCGCGAGGCGCTGCGCGATCTGCTGGCGTTACAGGAAAAACTGGTTACTATCGACAATATCCAGAAGACGGTGGCGGAATACTATAAAATCAAGGTCGCTGATTTATTGTCCAAACGCCGCTCCCGCTCGGTGGCTCGCCCGCGCCAGATGGCGATGGCGCTGGCCAAAGAGCTGACCAACCACAGCCTGCCGGAAATCGGCGACGCGTTTGGTGGCCGCGACCATACCACGGTGTTGCACGCCTGTCGTAAAATCGAACAGCTGCGTGAGGAAAGTCACGACATCAAAGAAGATTTTTCCAATTTAATCAGAACATTATCTTCATAACATGATGAAATTTATTGTTGAACGCGAACATCTGCTAAAACCGCTGCAACAGGTCAGCAGCCCGCTGGGCGGCCGGCCGACCCTACCTATTCTGGGCAACCTGCTGTTGCAGGTTACCGAAGGGGAGCTGTCGCTCACCGGCACCGATCTGGAAATGGAGATGGTGGCCCGGGTGGCGTTAACCCAGCCCCATGAGCCGGGGGCGACCACCGTGCCGGCCCGTAAGCTGTTCGATATCTGCCGCGGGCTGCCGGACGGGGCGGAGATCACCATCATGCTGGATGGCGATCGCATGCTGGTGCGCTCCGGCCGCAGCCGCTTTTCGCTGTCGACCCTGCCCGCCGCCGATTTTCCCAATCTGGACGACTGGCAGAGCGACGTTGAGTTTTCGCTGCCGCAGGCGACGCTGAAACGCCTGATTGAGGCCACGCAGTTCTCGATGGCGCATCAGGACGTACGCTACTACCTCAACGGGATGCTGTTTGAAACCGAGGGCGAGGAGCTGCGCACCGTCGCCACCGACGGCCATCGTCTGGCGGTATGCGCCATGCCGGTGGGGCAGGCTTTGCCGTCGCATTCGGTGATCGTGCCGCGTAAAGGGGTGATGGAGCTGGTGCGCTTGCTGGACGGCGGCGATACGCCGCTGCAGCTGCAAATCGGCAGCAACAATATCCGCGCCCACGTCGGCGACTTTATCTTTACCTCCAAGCTGGTTGACGGCCGTTTCCCGGATTACCGCCGGGTTTTGCCGAAGAACCCGGATAAAACGCTGGAAGCCAGCTGCGACTTGCTCAAGCAGGCGTTCTCCCGGGCGGCGATCCTGTCGAATGAAAAATTCCGCGGCGTGCGCCTGCATCTGATTCAGAATCAGCTGAAAATCACCGCCAACAACCCCGAGCAGGAAGAAGCGGAAGAAATTCTGGACGTGCAGTACGACGGCACCGAGATGGAAATCGGTTTCAACGTCAGTTACGTGCTGGATGTGCTGAATGCGCTGAAGTGCGAGGATGTCCGCCTGCTGCTGACCGACTCCGTTTCCAGCGTGCAGATCGAAGACGGCGCCAGCCGGGCGGCGGCCTATGTCGTTATGCCGATGCGCCTCTAGCCTATGGCGGGTTATGTTGCTTATCAGCCGGGGATTGGACGGCGCTCGCCGTCTTGGCGGGCGTTGAGTTCGCCGCGCGGGAGTCGCCGCGCGCTCCGCCCTTCATACGTCCGCGACCCTAACTTCCTTTACCGCAAGAAATAGTCGCATGGCGCTTACTCGTCTTCTTATTAAAGACTTCCGCAATATTGAAGCGGCTGATTTGGCGCTGGCGCCCGGCTTTAATTTTCTGGTCGGGGCGAACGGCAGCGGCAAAACCAGCGTGCTGGAAGCGATTTACACGCTGGGACACGGACGGGCGTTTCGCAGCGTGCAGGCGGCGCGCGTTATTCGTCACGAGCAGCCGGAATTTGTGCTGCACGGGCGTATCGGCGGCATTGAGTCCGAGCGTTCGGTCGGGCTGAGTAAAAACCGTCAGGGCGACGGCAAGGTGCGCATCGACGGCAGCGACGGCCATAAGGTGGCCGAACTGGCGCAGCTGCTGCCGATCCAGCTGATCACCCCCGAAGGGTTTACGCTGCTGAACGGCGGGCCGAAGTATCGCCGCGCCTTTCTCGACTGGGGCTGTTTTCATAACGAGCCCGGTTTTTTCTCCGCCTGGAGCAATATGAAACGCCTGCTGCGCCAGCGTAATGCGGCGCTGCGGCAGGTGGAGCGCTACGGGCAGCTGCGGGCCTGGGATCAGGAGCTGGTGCCGTTGGCCGAGCGTATCAGCGAATGGCGGGCGCAATACAGCGCGGCGATTGCCGGGGATATTGCCGCCACCTGCAGCCAGTTTCTGCCTGAATTCGCCCTCGGCTTCGCTTTCCAGCGCGGCTGGGATAAAGAGAGTGACTATGCCGAACTTCTGGAACGGCAGTTTGAACGCGACCGTATGCTGGGTTATACGGCGCTGGGGCCGCATAAAGCCGATTTCCGCATCCGCGCCAGCGGGGTGGCGGTCGAGGATATGCTGTCCCGTGGCCAGCTAAAGCTGCTGATGTGCGCTTTACGGCTGGCCCAGGGTGAGTTTCTCACCCGTCAGAACGGACTGCGCTGTCTGTATCTGATTGATGATTTTGCTTCCGAACTGGATAGTACCCGCCGCCGTTTGCTGGCTGAACGGTTAAAAGCCACCCATGCACAGGTTTTTGTCAGCGCGGTCAGCGCCGAGCAGATTGCCGATATGGTTGGTGAAAATGGCAAGATGTTCCGCGTAGAACAGGGTAAAATAACGGTTCAATCACAGGACTAAAATGAGCGGGAAACGTTGATGTCGAATTCTTATGACTCCTCAAGTATCAAGGTATTGAAAGGGCTGGATGCGGTACGTAAACGCCCAGGTATGTACATCGGCGATACGGATGACGGAACCGGTCTGCATCATATGGTATTCGAGGTTGTGGACAACGCTATCGACGAGGCGCTCGCTGGCTATTGTAAAGACATTGTCATCACTATCCACGCTGATAACTCGGTCTCGGTGCAGGATGACGGCCGCGGTATTCCTACCGGTATGCATGAAGAAGAAGGGGTCTCCGCGGCGGAAGTGATCATGACGGTGCTGCATGCCGGCGGCAAATTTGATGACAACTCGTATAAAGTTTCCGGCGGTTTGCACGGCGTGGGCGTTTCGGTGGTTAACGCCCTGTCGGAAAAGCTGGAGCTGGTGATCCGCCGCGAAGGCAAGGTGCACGAACAGACCTACCGTCACGGCGTGGCGCAGGCGCCGCTGAAAGTGGTGGGCGATAGCGAGAAAACCGGCACCACCGTGCGCTTCTGGCCGAGTTATGAAACCTTTACCAACCAAATCGAATTCCAGTATGAGATCCTCGCCAAGCGCCTGCGCGAGCTGTCGTTCCTGAACTCCGGCGTCTCCATCCGTCTGTACGACGAGCGCGAAAAAGATAAGTCCGACCACTTCCACTATGAGGGCGGCATCAAGGCGTTCGTCGACTATCTCAACCGCAACAAAACGCCGATCCACCCGACGGTGTTCTATTTCTCCACGGTGAAAGACGATATCGGCGTGGAAGTCGCCCTGCAGTGGAACGACGGCTTTCAGGAAAATATCTACTGCTTTACCAACAACATCCCGCAGCGCGACGGCGGTACGCACCTGGCCGGCTTCCGCGCCGCCATGACCCGTACCCTGAACACCTATATGGATAAGGAAGGCTACAGCAAGAAAGCCAAGATCAGCGCCACCGGCGACGATGCGCGCGAAGGGCTGATTGCCGTGGTTTCGGTTAAAGTGCCCGATCCGAAATTCTCCTCGCAGACCAAAGACAAGCTGGTGTCGTCGGAGGTGAAGACCGCCGTCGAATCGCTGATGAACGAGAAGCTGGTGGATTACCTGATGGAAAATCCGTCGGACGCCAAAATCGTGGTGGGCAAAATCATCGACGCCGCCCGCGCTCGTGAAGCCGCCCGTAAGGCGCGCGATATGACCCGCCGTAAAGGCGCGCTCGATCTGGCCGGCCTGCCGGGCAAGCTGGCGGACTGTCAGGAACGCGACCCGGCGTTGTCCGAACTCTACCTGGTGGAAGGGGACTCGGCGGGCGGTTCCGCCAAACAGGGGCGCAACCGTAAGAATCAGGCGATTCTGCCGCTGAAAGGCAAGATCCTCAACGTCGAGAAAGCGCGTTTCGACAAAATGCTCTCTTCCCAGGAAGTGGCGACGCTGATCACCGCGCTGGGCTGCGGCATCGGCCGCGACGAATACAACCCGGATAAACTGCGTTATCACAGCATCATCATCATGACCGATGCCGACGTCGACGGTTCGCATATCCGTACGCTGCTGCTGACGTTCTTCTACCGTCAGATGCCGGAAATCGTTGAGCGCGGCCACGTCTATATCGCCCAGCCGCCGCTGTACAAAGTGAAAAAAGGCAAGCAGGAGCAGTACATCAAAGATGATGACGCCATGGATCAGTACCAGATTACCCTGGCGCTGGACGGGGCGACGCTGCATACCAACGCCGCGGCGCCCGCCATGGCGGGCGAACCGCTGGAAAAACTGGTTGCCGAACACTACGCGGTGCAGAAAACCATCGGCCGTATGGAGCGTCGTTTTCCGCGCCCGTTGCTGAATGCATTAATCTACCAGCCCACCCTGGCTGAAGCGGATTTACAGGATCGCACGCACGTTCAGCAGTGGATGGAAACGCTGGTTACGCTGCTCAACGAGCGGGAGCAGCACGGCAGCGCCTACAGCTTTGTGATCCACGAGGATCAGGAGCGGCAGATCTTTGAACCGGCTCTGCGGGTGCGCACCCACGGCGTGGATACCGATTACCCGCTGGATTTCGGCTTCGTTACCGGCGGCGAGTATCGCAAAATCAATCAGCTGGGCGAGAAGCTGCGCGGCCTGATTGAAGAGGATGCCTATATCGAACGCGGCGAGCGCCGTCAACCGATCGCCAGCTTCGAGCAGGCGCTGGAGTGGCTGGTGAAAGAGTCGCGCCGCGGTCTGGCGGTTCAGCGCTATAAAGGTCTGGGGGAAATGAACCCGGAACAGCTGTGGGAAACCACCATGGATCCCACCAGCCGCCGTATGCTGCGCGTCACGGTGAAAGACGCCATCGCCGCCGACGAGCTGTTTACCACTCTGATGGGCGATGCGGTGGAACCGCGCCGCGCCTTTATCGAAGAGAACGCGTTGAAAGCGATGAATATCGATATCTGATCGGACTGCTTGTTAACGGCCAACTCAGCCAGCCCTTTTCGGGCTGGCTTTTTTACGGCTATAAAACCACCGCGCGCCGTTTCACGCTCCGCAGTTCCTGGCGCAGGGTGATAAGCGCGGTGATCAGCATAAAAATCACCGCCGACCAGAAAATGGCCCGCGGATAACCGTGATCCAGCAGCCAGCCGAACAGCACCGGACCGGCCGCGCCGCCGATATTAAAACCGGTGGAGACGATGCCGAAAACGCGCCCCTCGGCGCCCGCCGGCGAGGCCGCCCGTACCAGCATGTCACGCGAGGGGGCGATAATCCCGGACAGAAATCCCGCCGCGGCCAGCAGCGGAATCAATACCGGCAGCGGCAGCGGATAGATGGCGACCACGCTGATTAAACCGGCGGTGACGGCCAGCGCCGCCGTCGCCACCAGCCCGTGGCGACGGGTTTTATCGGCCAGCGCGCCGCCGGCCAGCACCCCGAAAGCGCTGGCGAACAGAAAAGAGGTCAGCACGATATTCGCCTGGGATAACGGCAGGCCGTAGCCGGTGACAAACGCCGTCACCGAAAAATTCTGAATCGAACCGGTGCTTAGATTCAGCAGCAGGAATAACACCAGCAGGGCCATGATGGGCAGGGTGAAAAGCGCAATGCGCGGTTTTTTATCCGGCCGGGTATTTTCCGGCGTCGCGGCCTGAAGCCGCACCGGCTGGTCGCGGCCGGTTAATAGCAGGGGAACGGTCAACAGCCCTATCGCCCCCGCCACGATAAATGCGCTGTTAACGCCGGCGAAGGCGGCGACGGTCAGTAAAATGCCGGGCGCAATGGCGGTGCCGAAAAAGCCGGAGAAGGTATGAATGGAAAACGCCCGCCCCATGCGCTTTTCATCGATTCCCCGCGACAGCAGGGCGTAATCGGCGGGGTGATAGACCGCATTCGCCACCCCCGCCAGCGCCATCGCCGCCACCAGCCAGAAGTAGCTGCTGGAAAAGCTCAGCGAGAGAAAACACAGGCTTCCGAGCGTCAGGCCGGCGGTCAGGGTGCGCCTGGCCCCGATACGGTCGACGACAAAGCCGATCGGCGTCTGCACGCAGGCGGAGACGATATTGAAAACGCTCAGCGCGAAACCCAGTTCGACGAAGCTGATATCGCGCTGCGCCGACAGCAGCGGGATAAGCGCGGGCAGCACCATCATATGAAAATGGCTCACCAAGTGAGCGGATGAAATCTGGGCCAGCAGGGGAAGCTTTATTATTTTCATTTTTTGTTGTCAGGGCGATGATGGGTTTACGGAGTCGTGTTCTCGTCAGAAACGACGCGCAGGCAGGCGTCGCTTCCGCAGGCAGATAAGGAACAGACTAACATATTGCGCATATCATTAGCGTTCAATCTTTTGTCGCCGCGGTACGTGGCGTTATGTGGTTTACTCCTTTTTGCACGATGCCGGTAAAAAATGGTGTGCTATACTTTTGATAGCTTTTATGACGATGAGCAGGAAAAAACAATGCCAACCACAGCAAAAATAACGTCGCAGACCGGTCACCGAAAACAGAAAAAAGAAGTGCTTCTGCGATTTCGTGAGCAGGATAGCGAGAACGGCATCAGCTTTGAAACGTTTGAAAAGCTGATGCAAATAACGGAGATGAATAAGACGGAACTACTTCATAAAGCCTTGCGTATCATGGTTAAGCAATATATCGCACCCTATGAGCAGGATGATGGCCCGTTAAGCGAAGAACAGTATGAGGCTCTGAAAAAGATGAGTCCCGTATCAAACGTCTCTGAAGAGGAAATGGAAACGCTCTTTACTAAGGATTAGCAATGCTGACAGGAAAGCACGCACCCTTGCCTGCGTTGGGTGATATCCTCTGGTGCCATTTCCCAGAGTCGGAAAGGTTGGGAACGAGGCCGGTGCTGGTTGTTGGTCGCCATGCAGAGAGTTATTCGCTGTTAATTGTCTATGGGACATCGCAGAAAACGCAAAACGTTTATCCTACCGAGTTTGTTGTCTTGGCCGATGATGAAGTAACCGGGCTTTTCTACGATACGAAGTTTGATATGGCAAGACGTATCCTCGTTCCATTTACTCAGCAATGGTTTTCCCGTGCTCCGGTTCAACCGCCGCTTCGCCCTGTACCGAAAATGGGCGTACTACCAGCCAGGTATTACCAGGCGATGCAGGATGCTTATTTACGGTCCAAAAGACAGTAAACAAGCCGCATGATTTATGCATCTACCGCCGAATCCATTGGTTGACCTGATAGGAAAAACAGGCCGGCAGCGCCAGCCTGTGCACGATCAGGAGAGCCTAAACACCAGTACGGTCCGGGCCAGCTGTTTGGCCTGATCTTCCAGTGACGCGGCCGCCGCTGACGCTTCCTGTACCAAGGCGGCATTCTGCTGCGTGACGCCATCCATCTCGTGAACGGCCTGCGTGACCTGACTGATGCCCCGTGACTGTTCATCGGATGCCGATACGATTTCATCCATAATGTCTTTTACCGATGTGACCGCGGCCAGCATGTCCTGCATGGTGGTTCCGGCATTTTGCACCAGCGTGACGCCGCTCTCGACGCGGCCGGCCGATTCGGCAATCAGCGCGGTAATCTCCTTTACCGCATCGGCGCTACGCTGGGCCAGAGTGCGCACTTCGTTGGCCACCACCGCGAATCCTCTGCCTTGTTCACCGGCCCTGGCAGATTCCACGGCGGCGTTCAGCGCCAGAATATTGGTCTGAAAAGCGATACCGCTAATAATTCCGGTAATTTCGGCTATCTTCTGCGAACTATCGGCTATTTCCGCCATAATATTGATTACCTGACCGACGATCGCATCGCCTTTTTGCGCGATTTGCGCGGCGTTCTGGGTCAGGCGCGTGGCGTTGTGCGCATTGTCCGCATTCTGTTTCACGGTGGCGGTGATTTGTTCCATACTGGCTGCGGTTTCTTCCAGCGCCGCGGCCTGCTGTTCGGTACGGGACGCCAGATCGGTATTACCCGCGGTGATTTCGGTGGCGCCGTGGCTGACAGACTCGCTGGTGACGATCAGTTGCTCCGCGATGTCCCGCAACTGCGCCTGCATGGTATGCATGGCGTAAAAAATACTGCTTTCATCCCGGGCTTGCAGCGGAATGGCATTGGTTAAATCGCCTTGTGCGACCGACAACGCAATCTGGGCGGCCTGCGCCGGTTCTCCGCCGATGGGGCGCGCGACTTTGCGGGTAAAGATAATCCCCAGAATGCCTGAAACAATCACAATGCTGAGCACCATCAATAGCAGAGCCAGATTACGCTGACGCCCGGTTTCGGCCATGATCGCGCTGACGGGAGCGGAAAGGCCGAGCATCCACGGTGTGCCGGTGTCACCGATAGTAATCGGTAGGTAAATGTTGAAAGCAGACGTATTTAGCACCCGATCGTCACTTTCGGTCTGATAGGGCTGACCGCTGGTAACGTGTTCAAGCAACGCCGGGTCGTTAGCTATTTTTTGGGTAATCCGTGATTTTTCCGGGTGGGAAATGTAGGCGCCGCTGTGGGACAGCAGTTGGGCATATCCGCTTCCTTCATACGGCTGGATGGTATTGACGGTCTGTTGCAACGTATCTAAAGCAAAATCGGCCGTGACCGAACCGTAGAACTTATTGTTTACCATAATGGGAACGGCGATGGAGGTCAGCAACACATCGACGCCGTTATAAGGGTAGCTGTACGGCTCCAGAATCACTTCTTTTTGCAGTTTTTTGGGCAATAGGTAGTAGTCGCCGCTGCCGGGGGTTTCGTAATCAACCAGATTATGCAGGGCAATATTTCCGGCGTTATCACGGTCGACATAACGCACAAAGCGCCCGTTCGGATCCTGATCGGGTTGTCCGGCATAGATCCGATCTTGACCGTCAAAGGCATCCGGCTCCCACGCCAGCGACATGGAAAGAAAGTCCGGGTGGCTTTGCAGGGCATTTTTCAGCAGCGTCTCTGCGGTTGTTCGGTCGGCTGTGCCTGCCTGTTGCAGACTGATGACGCTCTGTACCAGATTACGGGCGGCCAGCAGCGCCGTATCCAGTTTTTGCTGGATCAGATAGCTATTGGTGTAAGCGGTCTGTTTCAGGTATTGCTGGGCAATGGCCTGCTGCTGCTGGCCGGACTGCCAGATCAGAATACCGATGGTAAGCGTGAAGCCGAGGGCAATGGCGGTAACGCCGGTAAGGAACATCAGCATGCGTGTGCTGAGCTTTCTTTTTTCTGGATGGATGATTGATTGATGACTTGGCTGTGCGGGTAACGATTTATTATTAGGCATATAGGTATATCCCCTGTGATATACGTGCAAACGGCACAATTTAATTGATTTTAATCAATTAGTTACTGAATCCTTCAGTATTGTCGGGATTTCCGTAATGCGGCGGGTATCATGCAGTTGTGATACTGGTCACACAGGGATCATCGGCCTGAAATGCCAGGGCTTTAAACTATTTACACCCTGCGCGGCGGGCGTGGAATTGGCTGAAAACCGTAATGGCTTCAGCCGGCGCAGAGTGGCGTTATGCGGCGGGACCTTTACCGACCGACTCACGGACGATCAGTCGGCCTTTAAATACCGGCGCCGGGCGGGCGGTTTCCCCTTCCAGCCGGCTGAGCAGCTTTTCAAGGGTGCTGTTTATCATTTCGGCGACGGGAACATGGACGGTGGTCAACGCGGGGTTAAACCAGGAGGCCATGGGCAAGTCGTCGAAGCCCAGCAGAGAAACGTCCTGCGGTATGGCTATGCCGCGCTCGCGAAAGGCCTTTGCCGCGCCGATGGCCATATCGTCATTGCTGGCGACCAGCGCGCTGAAGGCGGCGCCGCGCCGGTGCAGCAGCGTCGCGGCGGCGTAGCCGCTTTCCGGCCCCCAGTCTCCCGGCGCCACCAGCGCGGGATTAAACGCAATCCCCCGGGCCGCCAGCGCCTGCCGATAACCCGCCAGGCGGCTCTCTCCGGTCGGCGATCCCGGCGAACCGCTAATAAAGGCGATATCCCGGTGGCCCTGGTCAATCAGGTAGCTCACCGCATCAAAGCAGTGCTGCTGGTGGTCGGCGCAGATACCGTTTTCCTCATGCTGCTTCAGTTTACGGTTGATCACCATAATGGGCTGCTGGTGCTGGCCGATAATGGTTTCCAGTTCGGCGATGGACAGAAAGCGCGGGTAGATAATGACGGCGTCGCAGCGTAAATCGAGCAGAAACTGAATGGCCTGCCGCTCCTCCTCCGCGCTGTGTTTACCGTCGGCGAGAATGAGCTGTCGCCCGTGCTTTTCCGTCATGGTGGCGGTCTGAAACAGCAGTTCGCTGAAGTAGGGGCCGTTATACAGCGTGTTGGTGACCACCAGGCCGATGCTTTGCGATTTGCGGGTGGCGAGGTTGCGCGCCAGCAGGTTCGGCCGGTAGCCCATTTCCTCTATCGCCCTGAACACCCGGTCTCGGGTAGTTTTGCTGACGTAGTTATTGCCCGTCAGTACGCGTGATACCGTCGCCTTTGATACGCCTGCCTTTTTCGCCACATCGAGCATGGTTGTCATTCTGTTTTCTCAATTCGCCAAGTCAGACTGAAACAGCTTCCTGCTTCCCCTGCTTATTATAAGGACAAACAGATCGGTTTTTTATAGTCGTTAAACAATGTACAGGGAAGTTTTTTATGGCGGGCGTCCTGCCCGCCACCTTTCAGGCCGTCGCAGGCGACGTTGAAAAACGCTCCCGGCGTTTTTTTATGGCGGGCGTCCTGCCCGCCACCTTCCAGGCCGTCGCAGGCGACGTTGAAAAACGCTCCCGGCGTTTTTTTATGGCGGGCGTCCTGCCCGCCACCTTCCAGGCCGTCGCAGGCGACGTTGAAAAACGCTCCCGGCGTTTTTTTATTACCCATCGAATCTGTTTATGATCCCCTTCAAAAAACGGGAAAATTAAAATGAAACCGGTTGCATATTAATGGTCGTGTTGCTTGAATAATAAAAAAAACAAACGGCGAGGTGCGGGATGAATAAGATTCTACTCTGTTGCGCGGCGGGCATGTCCACCAGTATGTTGGTCCAGCGCATGGAAAAGGCCGCGCGGGAAAAAGAGATCGTCGTTGAGATAAAAGCCGTTGGTTTTGATGAGTTTAGTGAAATTATTTCCGAGTATGACTGCTGCCTGCTCGGGCCGCAGATCAAGTACAAGCTGGCGGAGTTCAAAGCCATTGCCGATGAGCAAAACAAGCCCGTCGCCGTTATCAATACCATCGATTACGGCATGATGAACGGCGAGAAGGTGCTCAGCGCCGCGCTGGCGATGATCGGTTAAATTACGGGAAATAATAATGAGCACATTTAGCGAATCATTATTCAGCGTAATTGAAAACCGTATCAGCCCGATTGCCGTCAAACTTTCCGCTCAACGCCACATAACGGCAATTAAAGATGGCTTTATCACGGCCATGCCATTTTTGATTGTCGGCTCTTTTATGTTGCTATTCGCCCATCCGCCGTTTAGCGCCGACAGCCAGTGGGCGTTCGCGCAGTGGTGGCTGGCAATGGTGGAACGCCATAGCGAACAGATTATGATGCCCTACAATATGACCATGGGGATTATGGCGCTCTATATTGCCGGCGCCATTGCCTATAATCTGGCGCAAAGCTATAAAATGAATGGCTTTATGGCGGCCAGTTTAGCGCTGATGTCGTTTCTGGTGGCGGCGGCGCCGCAGACGGGCGGCGGTTTACCTGTGGGGTCGCTGGGGGGCGAAGGGATCTTTACCGCCATTCTGGTTGCGCTCTATGCCACGGAGTTAATGCGCTTTTTGCAGCAGCGCAACATCGGTATCCGCCTGCCGGAGCAGGTGCCGCCGAATATCCGTCAGTCTTTTGATCTGTTGATTCCCATCCTGGCGGTTTTCCTGACGCTGTTCCCGCTCAGCCTGCTGATTCAGAGCCAGTTCGCCATGCTGTTGCCACAGGCGATTATGGCGATCTTTGCGCCGATTCTCTCCGCCACGGATTCGCTTCCCGCCATTTTGATCGCCGTGCTGTTGTGCCATCTGCTGTGGTTTGCCGGCATCCACGGCGCGGTGATTGTCAGCGGCATTCTACAGGCGTTCTGGCTGACCAATCTGGGGCTTAACCAGCAGGCGCTGAATGCGGGCGAACCGATTATCCATATCTTTATCGAGCCGTTCTGGCAGTTTTTTATCGTGGTTGGGGGTTCCGGCTCGACCATGGGGCTGGTCTTGCTCTATCTGCGCAGCCGTTCCGCGCATCTGCGGGCGATCGGCAAACTGTCCGTGGTGCCCGGCATGTTCAATATTAATGAACCGGTCATTTTCGGCTCCCCGGTGGTGATGAACCCGCTATTGTTTGTGCCGTTTATTACCGCGCCGCTGGTCAATGCGGTCATCGCCTATGTGGCGACCAGAACCGATTTGGTCAACCGCGTGGTATCCCTGGCGCCCTGGACGACGCCGGGGCCGATAGGCGCCGCCTGGTCCACCGGCTGGGATTGGCGCGCCGTGGTGCTGGTGGGGTTGCTGATTATGGTATCGGCGGTGATTTATTACCCTTTCTTCAAAATGTATGAACGCCAACTGTTGGCGCAGGAAAAAGAGACGGTGAAAACCGAGGGGGTTGCTGATGGCGCTTGATGAAAACACGGTAATGGAACTGATTATTTATGCCGGAGAAGCCCGTTCCAACGCCATGGAGGCCCTGGGCGCCGCCAGAAAGCGGGCCTGGGACGAGGCGGACGCGCTGCTGGCCGCCGCCTCCGCCGCCGCGCGTAAAGCCCATCAGATTCAGACCGCGCTTATCGGGGCGGATGAGGGCAGCGGAAAAATTCCCATCACCCTGATTCTGGTCCATGCGCAGGATCACCTGATGAACGCCATACTGTGCCGCGAACTGGTGGAAGAGCTGATTTATTTACATAAAGAGATCGCGGCGCTTGACGCATGCCGATCGGATTAACGGCGGCGACCGCCGGTTTGTTTTATCAAAAGCTGAAAAGGAAATGAGATGTCCGTTGTGCAATTACCGAAAGACTTTTTGTGGGGCGGCGCGGTAGCGGCGCATCAGGTTGAAGGGGGGTGGGATCAGGGCGGCAAGGGCGTCAGCATTTGCGACGTGCTTTCCGGCGGGGCGCACGGCGTGGACCGGGTGATAACCGACGGGGTGCAGCCCGGTTTCAGCTACCCCAATCATCAGGCGGTGGAGTTTTATTCCCATTATAAGCAGGATATCGCGCTGTTCGCGGAGATGGGGTTTAAATGCTTCCGCACCTCCATCGCCTGGACGCGTATTTTCCCCAATGGCGATGAACAGGAGCCGAATGAAGCGGGGCTGCAATTTTATGACGACCTGTTTGACGAACTGCTGAAATACAATATTGAACCGGTGATTACGCTCTCCCACTTCGAGATGCCCTACCATCTGGTCAAAAAGTATGGCGGCTGGCTGAATCGCAAGGTGGTGGATTTTTTTGTGCGTTACAGCGACGTGGTGATGCAACGCTATAAATCCAAAGTGAAATATTGGATGACGTTCAATGAGATCAATAATCAGCGTAACTGGCAGTACCCGCTGTTCGGCTATTGCTGTTCCGGGGTGATTTTCACCAAACAGCCTAACCCCGAACAGGCGATGTACCAGACATTGCACCATCAGTTCGTGGCCAGCGCCGCGGTGGTGAAGCGCGGTCATGAAATCAATCCCGAATTTAAAATCGGCTGCATGCTGGCGCTGGTGCCGCTCTATCCATGGTCCTGCAACCCGGATGATGTGATGTTCGCCCAGGAGGCGATGCGTGAACGCCATCTGTGCGGGGACGTGCAGCTGCGCGGTTATTACCCGGCGTATATCCTGAAGGAGTGGGCCGCCAAGGGTTACCGGATCGATATGCAGCCGGGAGACGAGCGGATCCTGAGGGAAGGCTGCGCGGACTATCTTGGCTTCAGCTATTACATGAGCAACGCCGTACAGGCTGCCGCCCGAGATCAGACCAGCGGCGATGCCATCGCCGGCTTTAACGGCAGCGTGAAAAATCCGTACCTCGACGCGTCGGAGTGGGGCTGGCAGATTGACCCGGTGGGCCTGCGCTATACGCTGAACAGTTTCTACGAGCGTTATCAAAAACCGATGTTCATCGTGGAGAACGGCTTCGGCGCGGTTGATCACGTGGCGGAAGACGGGCAGATCCATGACGATTATCGTATCGATTATCTGCGGG
Organism: Brenneria tiliae; assembly: GCF_023347575.1. NCBI lineage: Bacteria > Pseudomonadati > Pseudomonadota > Gammaproteobacteria > Enterobacterales > Pectobacteriaceae > Brenneria > Brenneria tiliae. The sequence goes on from NZ_JAKPCB010000101.1 coordinate 169,392, forward strand.
CGCACATTGAGCAGATGAAAAAAGCCGTGCTGGAAGACGGGGTGGATTTGATCGGCTATACGCCATGGGGATGTATCGACTGCGTCTCTTTTACCACAGGACAGTACAGCAAGCGCTATGGCTTTATCTATGTCGACAAGCATGATGACGGCAGCGGCACGCTGCGGCGTTCGAAGAAGAAGAGTTTTAGCTGGTACCAGCGGGTGATCGCCAGCCACGGCGCCGACCTGTAACAACAGGTTGACGAAAATTAAAATATGATGCGATACGCGCCGGCGTATCGCATTTCACTGGCTCTTTTGCGCTGAATCGCGTTAGCATGAAAATAATTGTGTGCCGCTGGAAAAATTATGTCTATTAAACTGATTGCTATCGATATGGACGGGACGCTGTTGACGCCCCAAAACCAAATTTCACCGGCGGTGAAAGCCGCTATCGCCGCCGCCAGAGAAAAAGGCGTTCAGGTGGTGCTGGCCACCGGCCGCCCGTTTATTGGCGTGGAGCGTTACCTGCAAGAGCTGGATTTACAGCAGGAGGGCTGCTACTGCGTAACCAATAACGGGGCGCTGGTGCAGCGTACCGTGAACGGCGACGTCGTAGAGCAAGCCACGCTCAGCTTTGACGACTACCTCTACCTTGAGGCGCTGTCGCGTAAGCTCCAGGTTCATTTCCACGCGCTGGACTTCAATTTTCTCTACACCGCGAATAAAGACATCAGCGCTTATACCGTGCATGAAGCGCATTTAACCGGTATGCCGTTGAAATACCGGACGGTGGAGGAGATGGATCGCAGCCTGACCTTCCCGAAGGTAATGATGATCGACGAGCCGTCGCTGCTGGACCGGGCGATAAGCCAGATCCCGCCGGAAGCGTATGAACGTTATACCATCCTGAAGAGCGCCGAATACTATCTGGAAATTCTGAATAAGCGGGGCAACAAGGGCCAGGGCGTGAAAATGCTGGCCGAGCATCTCAATATTCCCCGCGAGAGCGTGATGACGCTGGGCGACCAGGAAAACGACCTGGCGATGATCGATTACGCCGGGCTTGGCGTGGCGATGGGCAACGCCATCGACACGGTGAAAGCGGCCAGCCAGTTCGTCACCAAAACCAATATGGAAGATGGCGTGGCGTACGCGATTGAAAAGTTTGTTCTTAATGACTGATAGCGGTTGTTGCCCTGCCAATTCGCAGGGCAATGTTAACGCCATCGTTAAGGGATATAATTTTTAATTATTTGTCTGCTTATTATTTTCAATACGGGTATGGATAAAATAAATAGCGCGCTAACCAGCTGGCGTGCGGATTTATTTCAACGCCAGACAATCCGTTATTTTGTCTTTCATCACCTCGGTAAGGTGATTAACCAACCGGCTGCGGGGAATTTGCGGCGGGTAAACCGCGCAATAGGCCATTTTTATATCGGGATTAAACGGTTTAACAATAACCGGCGATCGGCTATTTAACGCGGTAATGAAATCCACCACGCCGATGCCGATATTTTTGGCCGCCAGCGAACAGCAGTTCGCCATCGAGGTTTCAATCGGATTGTGTAAATACCCCAGCTCTTTTCTGATCGACAGGTCGATTTGCGCCCGCAGCGGCGTGGTTCTGCCCGGAAGAATGGCGCGGTAGCGGTTTAAGTCGGCAATGGTGATCCGCTCCGCTCCGGCAAGCGGATGCGTCATCGACAATACGGCAACGGCGCTGGCGTCGGCCAGCGGTTCGGCTTCTAGGCCTTTGCTGCTCATCTGACCGAAAATAAAGCCGACGTCGTACTGGTTGGCGATAATGGCATCGGTAATGCGGCTGGTGCTTTCTATATCTAAAAACAAAGAGATATCAGGAAATTCCTCGATCAGGGCCGGCAGCATTTCCTCCGCGCAGAGCGGCGACAGCGCCTGCACGGCGGCAATGCGCAGCACGCTGCCTTTGGCGTGGCGGATTTCATCGGCAATCAGGGCGATATGGTCCAGCCCGATATAAAGCCGGTCGACTTCCCGGTAAAGCTTCATCGCTTCGGCGCGGGGAATAAGGCCGCGCCCGTCCCGATCGAACAGCTTCAGGTTCAGCGCGTCTTCGAAATCGCGGATCAGGCGGCTCACCGCCGGCTGGGTGATATGCATCATATTGGCGGCCGCCGTAATCCCTCCGGTGAGGATCACTTTGTGAAAGGCTTCAACCTGCCGTGGATTAATACGCATGTGCCGCTCCAAACCATAACATTTGGTTATCAATTTAACACAAAATGCAATTTTTAATTATCTACTCTAGCGCATAGACTCAATGGCATTACGGTAATGTGTTTCATTAATCAGTCATGGAATAGAGGGTTTAGTGAATGAAAAAATCAGCGCTGGCTTTATTTGTTACCGCCTTATTTTGCTCGTCGTCTTTGGCTTACGGCGCCGATCTGAATATCGGCCTGGCTACATCGACAACGTCGATGGACCCGCAGTTTTACGTGGGCGGCGCGAATAGTTCCATGGCGCGTAATATTTTTGACGGCCTGGTTGTACAAGATGAAAAACAGCAAATTGCCCCGGCTTTAGCCGTGTCATGGAAAATTATCGACGATAAAACCTGGGAGTTTTCATTACGCCCCGGCGTGAAATTCCATGACGGCAGTGATTTTAGCGCCAAAGATGTGATTGCCAGTATCAAACGGATTGCGCTGGCATCCAAAAACAGCCCGAGCTCTTACGCGCCTTACGTGAATGATATTGCTGAAGTTAAGGAAATCAATCCGTTAACGATTCAGATTATCACCAAAGCGCCGGCGCCGCTGCTGTTGAATAATTTAAGCCGGGTGTCCATTTTACCCGCCCGTCTGGAAAATGTGCCGACGGAAACGCTGAACGCCGGGAAAGAGGTGATCGGAACCGGACCTTTCAAGTTTGTCTCCTGGGTGCCCGATGACCGGGTGGTTCTGGAGCGTAATGACGACTACTGGGGAGGAAAGGCGGAATGGGACAAAGTCACCGTTCGCGTATTTAAAAACAGCAGCGCGCGGGTAGCGGCCATTTTATCCGGTGATGTGGACATGATTGAAAACGTTCCCACAGCCGACAGCAGTAATATTAAAAAGAACCAACAGTTACAAACGATTTCAACACCAGGGAATCGTATTATTTACCTGCATATGGACCAACAAAGAGACGTTTCACCGTTCGCCAAAGGTCCTGACGGTAAAAACCCATTATTAAAAAAAGAAGTTCGACAGGCGATGTCTTTAGCTCTTAATCGCCAGGCAATCGTCGATCGCGTTATGGACGGGCAGGCCGTTGCGGCCTCCCAGCTTGTGCCGCAGGGGTATTTCGGGTATTCCGCCTCCATTCCCGCGCCGGTTTACAATCCGGAGAAAGCCAAGCAGGAACTGGCGGCGGCGGGTTACCCCAACGGCTTTACGCTGACGTTCCACGCCTCGAACGATCGCTATCCCAATGATTCAAAAATCGCCCAGGCCGTCGGCCAGATGTTCACCCGCGTCGGCATCAAAACCGACGTGGTGACCATGCCGGGCAGCGTCTATTTCTCGCGCGCCTCCCGCCTTGAATTCAGTCTGATTATGGGCGGCGCCGCCATTGAAACCGGGGAAGCCTCCGGCGTTCTCGGTCCGCTGCTGGAAACCTTCGGCCCTCACGCCGGGCAGGGCAACCGCGGCCGCTATTCCAACGCCGACTTTGATAAGGCGCTGAGCGAGGCGCGCGCCACGCTGGACGAGGCGAAACGGGAACAACTGCTGGTACAGGCGATGGACATCGGTATGAACGAGCTGGGGGTGATTCCGGTGATGTTCCTGTCCAACACCTGGGCGATGAAAAAGCAGTACACCTACGTGGGCCGCTCCGACGCCTACACGCTGCCCTATTTTGTTCGTTCCGCTAACTGACGGCTAAAAAAGAGGACCGGCATGAGTGCATTCAGCGGCGTTTTTCCCTATCTGGTGTCACCGGTCAAGCCCGACGGTCAGGTTGACCGGGCGGTATTGGCCCGGCTGACGGAGCATCTTATCGGCTGCGGCGTTCACGGCCTGGTGCCGCTGGGCAGCACCGGCGAGTTCGCCTATCTCTCCGCCGCGCAGCGGGAAGAGGTGGTCAGAACGGTGATCGACACCGCCCGCGGCCGCGTGCCGGTGATCGCCGGCGTGGCCTCGACGACGATTCGGGATGCGCAGGAACAGACGCAGCGCTACTGCGAACTGGGCGCCGACGGCATTCTCGCGGTACTGGAAGCCTATTTTCCGCTCCAGGACAGCGGCGTGGAAACCTACTTCCGCGCCATCGCCGCCGCGGCGCAGAACAAACCGGTGGTGCTCTACACCAACCCGCAGTTTCAGCGCTCCGATCTCAGCCTGCCGGTGATTGAACGGCTGAGCCACGTCGATAACATCCGCTATATCAAAGACGCCTCCACCAATACCGGGCGTTTACTGTCCATCATCGAACGCACCCGCGGCCGGATGGAGGTCTTCTCCGCGTCGGCCCATATTCCCGCCTGCGTGATGCTGATCGGCGGCGTCGGCTGGATGGCCGGCCCGGCCTGCATCGTCCCCAGACAAAGCATCGCCCTGTACGAGGCCGCCCGCGCGGGCGACTGGGAAACGGCGATGACTCTCCAGCGTCCGCTGTGGCGCATCAATGAAATCTTCGCCCGTTATTCCATTGCCGGCTGCATTAAAACGGCGCTGCAATTGCAGGGCTTCGAGGTGGGGGAACCTCTGCCTCCGCAGCAGCCGCTGGATGAGCAGGCGCGTCAAGAGATCGCCGCGGTACTGGCGTCCGTCGACGCGTTAAACGAGTAAAATATAAAACACCAGAAAAAGAAAGGAACCGCCGTCGGATGAGCGCCGTACCGATTATTATTGATTGCGATCCGGGTATTGACGACGCCATCGCGCTGTTGAGCGCCTTTGTCGCGCCGGAACTGGATATTCTCGGTATTTGCGCGGTGTGCGGCAATCAGCCGCTGGAGCGCACGGTGCGCAACGCCTTGCAGATTACCGAACTGGGCCGGCGGACGGATATTCCGGTCTATGCGGGCTGTCATCGCCCGCTGTTCCGCCAGCCGCTGCACGGTCAGTTTCACGGCGAAAGCGGCCTGGGGAACACGGTTTTGCCCAGCCCGCAAAAGCGGGCCGAAGCGCAGCACGCGGTGAGCTTTATCATTGAGCAGTGTGAAAAAGCCGCCGCCGCCGGCAGGCCGCTCACCCTGTGTACGCTGGGGCCGTTAACCAATCTGGCGACGGCGCTGTTGATGAAACCGTCGATTGCCGCCGGCATCGAGCGCATCGTGATGATGGGCGGGGCCTACCGGGAAGCGGGCAACCGCAGCCTGACGTCGGAGTTCAATATGCTGGCCGATCCGCATGCCGCCCACGTGGTGTTCTCTGCGTCGATCGCCATCGTCGCCCTGCCGCTGGACGCCACGCATCAGGTGATTCTGACGCCGGATCGCGTCGCGCGCTTTATCGCGCTTGCCGGGCGGATTTCAGCTCCGCTGGGGGAGATGATGGCGTTCTGGGATAGGAACGATATTCGCCGCTACGGTTCCCGCGGCGGCCCGCTGCACGACCCGCTGGTGATTGCCTGGGTGCTGGCGCCGGACTATTTCAGCAGCGAAAAGGCGAGCGTCTATATTGAGCATGAAAGCGAGCTCTGCATGGGGCAGACCGTCGCCGACTGGTACGGCAAGACCGCCAGGACGCCCAACGTGGACGTGGTGACCGGCGTGGACGCCGCCGGCGTTTTCGAGCTGTTTTCCAACCTGCTGAACCGCTATAAAGAGAACGCCTGACATGGACAGACAGCGCATTATTATTGATACCGACCCCGGCGTGGATGACGCCATCGCCATCTGGCTGGCGCTGGCGGCGCCGGAGCTGGACGTTCTGGGCATCACCGCGGTGGCCGGCAACGTGCCGCTTGAAGATACCCTGGTCAATGCCTGCAAGGTGGTGGGATTGACCGGCAGAAGCGACGTGCCGGTTTACGCCGGCGCGCCAGGGCCGCTGGTGCGCGAGCAGGTCTACGGCAAATATGCCCATATCGGCGCCTTTTCTGATGATTTGGTGCCGCAGACGACCTTGCTGCCGCAGCGGGAGCACGCCGTTGATTTTCTGGTGCGCACGGCGCGCCAGGCCGCGGCGGAAAACAGCCCCATCACCGTTTGCGCGCTGGGGCCGATGACCAATCTGGCGCTGGCGTTGCGCCATCACCCGGACGTGGCGCGCGGCGTCAAACAGATTGTGAGCATGAGCGGCGCCTTTAGCGCCTTGGGTAACCGCGTTCCCTGGGCGGATTTTAACGTTTATGCCGATCCCCACGCCGCGGAGATTGTTTTTTCGTCCGGCGTACCCGTGGTGATTATGCCGCTGGATATGACCTTTCAGGCGCTGATTCAGCGGCATCAGGTCGATGACCTCGCCCGCCGCGGCGGTGCGCCCGGCGTCGCGCTGGCGGCGCTGTTGGGGCGCTTCGATCGCAATGAGGTGGCGCGTTTCGGCCGGGAGGGCGGCCCCATTCATGACGCCACCGTGGTGGCGTGGCTGCTCAAGCCGCAGCTGTTCAGCGGCGTCAGCACCACCGTCGGGGTGGAAGTGTCCGGCCGTACGGCGGGTTATGTGTTCGCCGATTTTTATCATAAGCTCGGTCAGCCCGCCAACGCGCTGGTGATGCGGGATATTGACGAACAGGGTTTCCTGTCGCTGCTTGCCGACTACCTGAGCCGCTACGGTTCTGAGGACAGTTGATGATTGCCTACCTGCTAAGCCGTATCGGACAGACGCTATTGACGCTGATGGTCATGTCGGTGCTGGTGTTCGTCGGGGTTTATCTGGTGGGCAATCCGGTGGATATGCTGCTGGGGGCGACGGCGACGCCCGCCGAAAGGCTGGCGGTGATCCAGTCGTTCGGTTTGGACAAGCCGGTGTGGGAACAGTACGGACTGTTTGTCTGGAACGCGTTGCAGGGCGATATGGGGAAATCCTTTATCTTTAACCAGCCCGCCCTGACGCTGATTTTTCAGCGTATGCCCGCCACGCTGGAACTGGCGATGACGGCGTTCGCTATCGCGCTGGTGTTTGGTATTCCGCTGGGGATTTATGCCGGATTGCGGCCGGACAGCGCGGTATCGAAGTCGATTATGACCTTTTCCATCTTTGGCTTCAGTTTGCCCACCTTCTGGATCGGCCTGGTGATGATTATGCTGTTCAGCGTCAAGCTGGGCTGGCTCCCCGCCTCCGGCCGCGGCCATACCGGCGACCTGTTCGGCATCCCCTTCAGCTTCCTGACCCGTGACGGCCTTGCGCACCTGATCCTGCCCGCCTTCAATCTGGCGCTGTTTAAAATCTCGTTGATTATTCGCCTGATGCGCGCCGGCGTTATTGAGTGCCTGCAACAGGATTACGTGCAGTTCGCCCGCTCGAAAGGGCTGTCGGAAACCCGCATCGTGCTGGTACACGTGCTGCGCAACACCCTGATCCCGCTGATTACCGTTATCGGTCTGGAGTTGGGCTCGCTTATCGCGTTTGCCGTGGTGACGGAAACCATCTACGCCTGGCCGGGCATGGGCAAGCTGATTATCGATTCTATCGCCGTGCTGGACCGCCCGGTCATTCTGGCCTACCTGATGATTACCGTGGTGATGTTCAGCGTGATTAACCTGCTGGTCGACCTGCTGTATGTGCTGGTTGACCCGCGCGTGCGGCTGGGAGGGAATAACTGATGTCAGGCAATACCGTGCATCAACGGTCGGCCGATCGGGAGAAAAGCCGCGCCGCCTTCACGCAGGTGATGATAGCGTTGGTCAAAGACCGGCTGGCGCTGTGCGGGCTGATTCTGCTGGCCGTCTTTATTCTGCTGGCGCTGTTTGCCCCGCTGCTCTCGCCGCAAAACCCCTACGATCTGATGCAGCTCGATATCATGGACGGGAGGCTGGCGCCGGGGTCCGCCAGCCTCGGCGGCATGCACTATTGGCTGGGAACCGACGATCAGGGGCGTGATCTGTTCAGCGCCATTCTCTACGGCACCCGCATCAGCCTGATGGTCGGTTTTTCCAGCGCGCTGTTCGCCCTGCTGATTGGCGCCTCGCTGGGGCTGATCAGCGCCTATGTCGGCGGAAAAACCGACGCGGTGATTATGCGCATCGTCGATATTCAGCTCAGCTTCCCGCCGATCCTGATCGCCCTGATCCTGCTGGCGGTGCTGGGGCAGGGCGTCGATAAAATCATTCTGGCGCTGGTGGTGACCCAGTGGGCCTACTACGCGCGCACCATCCGCGGTTCGGCGCTGGTCGAGCGGCGGCGCAGCTACGTGGACGCCGCCGCCAGCATGGCCTTGTCCAGCCGGCGGATTTTATTTCGCCATATTTTACCGAATTGCCTGGCGCCCTTGATCGTGGTGGCGACGATGCGCATCGCCTACGCCATCATGCTGGAGGCGACGCTCTCGTTTCTGGGCATCGGCCTGCCGGTGACCGAGCCGTCGCTGGGATTGCTGATCGCCAACGGCTTTGAATACCTGATGTCGGGCGATTACTGGATCAGTTTCTTCCCGGGGCTGACGCTGCTGCTGCTGATTGTGGCGATCAATCTGGTGGGGGATGCGCTGCGCGATATCCTCAACCCGAGGAACTAAGGGGTACAACATGACGTCGCCAATTATGTCGGTATCGCATCTGACCACCGCCTTTCAGGAGAAGGGCGAGTGGATGAACGTGGTGCGCGATCTCTCTTTCACCATCGGCGCGCGCGAGACCGTCGCCGTGGTGGGAGAGTCCGGCTCGGGGAAAAGCGTGATGGCGAAATCCATCATGCGCCTGCTGCCCGCCGGGCAAAGCCGGGTGAGCGGGGCGATCCATTTCGGCGACGCGGAGCTGCTCTCCCTCTCCCCTCGGGAGATGCAGGCGATTCGCGGCAACCGCATCGGGATGATTTTCCAGGAGCCGATGACCAGCCTTAATCCGGTGCTGCCGATTGGCTACCAGATTACCGAGGTGCTGCGCCGCCACCGGGGAATGAACAACGCGCAGGCGCGGGCCGAGGCGATTCGCCTGCTGGAAAAAGTGCGCATTCCCGGCGCCCGCTCGCGGCTGAATGAGTATCCGCAGAGTTTTTCCGGCGGCATGCGCCAGCGGGTGGTGATCGCCATCGCGCTGGCCTGTAATCCGCAGTTGCTGATCGCCGATGAGCCGACTACGGCGCTGGACGTCACCATTCAGGCGCAGATACTGACGCTGATTAAAACCCTTCAGGAGGAAGAGGGGATGTCGGTGCTGTTTATCACCCATGATATGGGCGTGGTGGCCGAAGTGTCCGATCGCACGCTGGTGATGTATCAGGGCGAAATGGTGGAAAACGCCGCCACCAGAGAAATTTTTCATCATCCGCAACACCCTTACACCCGCATGTTGCTGTCCGCCGTTCCCCGGCTGGGGGCCATGTCGGGCAGCGACCTGCCGCAGCGTTTCCCGCTGGTGGATCGCCAGACCGGCGAGCCGCAGCCGATACCGCAGACGGTCGACACCGTTGGCGGCGACCAGCCGGTACTGGCGGTGAAAAACCTGGTGACCCGCTTTGATATCCGCGCCGGTTTTTTCCGCCGGCTGTCCGGGCGGGTGCACGCGGTGGAAAACGTCTCTTTCGATCTGCGCCCCGGCGAAACGCTGTCGCTGGTGGGGGAGTCGGGCTGCGGAAAATCCACCACCGGGCGGTCGATTATCCGGCTGGCCGAGGCCAGCAGCGGGGAGATTCTGGTTGCAGGGCAGGATATCCTGCACGCGGATAAACGTCACCTGTCCGACCGCCGCCGGCAGATACAGATGGTGTTTCAGGACCCTTACGAAAGCCTCAATCCGCGGATGCGCGTCGGCGACGCCATTGCCGAACCGATGCTGGTTCACGGGCTGGCCGAGGCGAAAACCGTGCGCGCCCGAGTCGCGGCCCTGCTGGAACAGGTGGGGCTGCCCGGCTGGATGGCCGAGCGTTTCCCGCATCAGTTTTCCGGCGGGCAGCGGCAGCGGGTATGTATCGCCAGAGCGCTGGCGCTGGAGCCGAAGGTGATTATCGCCGACGAGTCGGTGTCGGCGCTTGACGTATCCGTCAAGGCCCAGGTGATCAATCTGATGCTGGATTTACAGCAGCAGCTGGGGCTCGCCTTCCTGTTTATTTCCCATGATATGGCGGTAGTGGAGCGCATAAGCCACCGCGTGGCGGTGATGTATCTCGGGGAGATCGTCGAGATCGGCCCGCGCGCCGCCATCTTCGACAACCCGCAGCATGAGTACACCCGCCGCCTGATTGCGGCGGTGCCGATCCCCGATCCCGACACCCGGCCGGTGCGCGCCGCGATGAGCGATGAACTGAAAAGCCCGGTAAGACCGCCGGATTTCGTCCCCCCGCCGCGGCGTTACCGCGAAGTCTCCCCCGGCCATTTTGTGCAGTTGTAAATAACGGAGATCATCTCCGTTTTTTCAACGTATGGCCGTGCGCCGAACGGCTCAGTGCAAAGCGCTTTGGAAACCGCGGCCGTCACCCCGTTCTCCCACTGCTCCCCGCCTTGTAACCATCTTCCTTATAAATTTATTGCCAGTTTGTTAAATTGTCCGTTTTGTGATCCAGATTGTAGTACTAGATATATAAATGGTACTACAATCCATCTCAAGCAGAAGTAAATTTGGCGGTTATTGTGCAACACTTCGACGACGCTCAACGGCGCGGCAGGTAAAGTAAGGGCATTACTGGCTACCTGTTTTCATTCCGTTGAGGTGACGATGAATAAGCACGAACTAAGCAAAACCGACCGCATCATTCTGGTCGTTGGTCAGCAGATTGTCGGGGGAAAATATGCACCGGGAACCCCATTGCCGGCTGAAACGGAACTGTGCGAAGAGTTTCAGACGTCGCGCAATATCATTCGGGAAGTGCTCAGGGCGCTGATGGCGAAGCGGCTGGTGGAAGTGAAGCGCTATCGCGGCGCGTTTGTGGCGCCGCGCAACCAGTGGAACTATCTGGATACGGAAGTTCTGCAATGGGTGTTAGCCACCGATTACGACCCGCGGCTGATCGGCGCCATGAGCGAGGTGCGTAATCTGGTTGAACCGACGATCGCCCGCTGGGCCGCCGAGCGGGCGACGTCGAGCGAGCTGGCGGTGATTGAGTCCGCGCTGAACGACATGATCGCCCATCACCAGGATCGCGATGCGTTCAACGAGGCGGACATCCGCTTTCATGAAGCGGTGCTGGCGGCGGTGCATAACCCGGTTTTACAGCAGCTCAGCGTGGCAATCAGTTCGCTGCAACGCGCGGTTTTTGAACGTACCTACATGCCGGACGTCGACAATATGCCGCGCACATTGCGCGAACACCAGGATCTCTACGATGCCATCCGGCATCAGGATGTTGAAGCAGCGGAGCGGGCGGCATTATCGATGATCGCCAGCTCGACGAAACGGTTAAAGGATATTACATGAGCGACAGCTATATCGCGATTGACTGGGGGTCCACCAATCTGCGCGCCTGGCTTTACCTGGACGGCGCCTGCGTCGACAAAACGCAGTCCGAGGCCGGCGTAACGCGTTTAAACGGCCGGACGCCGCAACAGGTTTTTCAGCAAATAGTCGCCCCCTGGCGGCGGCATGACGTGCCGGTGGTGATGGCCGGGATGATCGGCAGCAACGCCGGCTGGCTGTCGGTGCCTTACCTGTCATGCCCGACCCGGCTGACGGAGGTGGCGCGCCGCTTGACGCGCGTTGACGCGGCGCAACCGCTGGCGGCGTGGATTGTTCCCGGTCTGAGCATTGAGCGGGAAGATAACTGCAACGTGATGCGCGGAGAGGAAACGCAGCTGATCGGCGCCTATCGCGAATGTCCGTCGGCGCTCTATCTGATGCCGGGTACGCACTCGAAGTGGGTGCTGACCGATGGCGGCACCGTGACCGATTTTCGCACCGTCATGACCGGCGAGCTTCATCACCTGCTGATAAAACAGTCGTTGATCGGCGTCGGCATCGGCGAGCAGCGGCCTTCCCCCCAGGCTTTTCAGCAGGGGCTGGAGCAGGGATTCGCCGAGGAAAATATTATTCGTTGCCTGTTTGAAACCCGAGCGGCGCACGTGCTGGGGCGGCTGGAAAAAAGCGCCGTCAGCGACTGGCTTTCCGGGGTGCTGATCGGCAATGAGGTGGCGCAGATGCAGCGTCAATATCAGGTCGCCGCGGGTACTTGCGTGACCATTATCGGTAGCCCGGCGCTCGCCGAGCGTTACCAGCCGGCCTTACGCCAAGCCGGGCTGCGCTTTCAGTCGCTGGACGGCGATCGGGCTTTTCAGGCAGGTATAAGGAGTATTGTCAATGAGCTGGAATACTAGTCTTCCCTTGATTGCCATTTTGCGCGGCATTACGCCCGATGAGGTGCTGGATCACGTCGCCGCGCTGCTGGACGCCGGATTCGATACGGTGGAAATTCCGCTGAACTCGCCGCAGCCGTATCAGAGCATTCAACTGGCGGTTGAACATTTTGGCGGCCGGGCGCTGATCGGCGCGGGAACGGTGCTGCGGCCGGAGCAGGTGAATGAACTGCATAAGATCGGCGCCAAACTGGTGGTGACGCCCAACATCAATCCGGCCGTGATCCGTCGTGCCGTCGACTATGGCATGACGGTTTGTCCGGGCTGTGCGACGGCGACGGAGGCGTTTAATGCGCTGGATGCCGGTGCGCAGGCGCTGAAAATATTTCCTTCCGTCGCTTTCGGGCCGGGCTACATCAAGGCGCTGAAAGCGGTGTTGCCGCCGGCGATCCCGGTGTTTGCCGTCGGGGGCGTTACGCCGGAGAATCTGGCGGATTATCTTGGCGCCGGGTGTATCGGCGCGGGACTGGGCAGCGATCTCTACCGCGCCGGCCAGTCCGTCGACGTGACTGCACAACAAGCTCACGCTTTTGTTAAAGCCTATAAGGATGCTGTTCAATGAAAATTACCAAAATCACAACCTACCGGCTGCCGCCGCGCTGGATGTTTTTGAAGATAGAAACGGACGAAGGCGTTGTCGGCTGGGGCGAACCGGTGATTGAAGGCCGGGCGCGCACGGTCGAAGCCGCCGTGCATGAGCTTTCCGATTATCTGATTGGTCAGGATCCGGCGCGCATAAACGATATCTGGCAAGTGCTTTACCGCGCCGGCTTCTACCGCGGCGGCCCGATTCTGATGAGCGCCATCGCCGGCATCGATCAGGCGTTGTGGGATATCAAGGGCAAGGTGCTGGGCGTTCCGGTTTATCAACTGCTGGGCGGTCTGGTGCGCGACAGGATTAAAGCCTATAGCTGGGTCGGCGGCGATCGCCCTTCCGAAGTCATTGCCGGTATTAAAAAGCTGACTGAAATCGGTTTCGATACCTTCAAGTTAAACGGCTGTGAAGAGATGGGCATCATCGATAACTCACGTAAAGTGGACGCCGCCGTGGCGGTGGTGGCCGAAATTCGCGAAGCGTTCGGCAATAGTATCGAGTTCGGCCTCGATTTCCACGGCCGCGTCGATGCGCCGATGGCGAAAATCCTGATCAAAGAGCTGGAGCCCTATCGCCCGCTGTTTATTGAGGAGCCGGTGCTGGCCGAGCAGGCGGAGTATTATCCGCGCCTGGCGGCGCAGACGCATCTGCCGATTGCCGCAGGCGAACGGATGTTCTCCCGTTTTGACTTCAAACGCGTACTGGCGGACGGCGGGCTGGCGATTATTCAGCCTGATTTATCCCACGCCGGCGGGATTACCGAGTGCTTCAAGATTGCGGCGATGGCGGAAGCTTACGATGTCGCGCTGGCCCCGCATTGTCCGTTGGGTCCTATTGCGCTGGCGGCCTGTTTACATCTTGACTTTGTCGCCCGCAACGCCGTGTTCCAGGAACAGAGTATGGGGATTCACTATAATAAAGGCGCGGAGCTGCTGGATTATGTGATTAATAAAGATGACTTCGCCATGACGGACGGTCATTTTTATCCGTTAAATAAACCGGGACTGGGTGTGGAAATTAATGAAGAACTGGTGATAGAGCGCAGCAAAAATGCGCCTGACTGGCGTAACCCGGTATGGCGTTATTCTGATGGCGCAGTGGCGGAGTGGTAATTATTTAGGTCGACTCCCCCGAGGTTAGTGCCGGTTAAAATTTAAATCTTGCTCAATATATCATTATATATTGCGAGGATTCTTATATCTGAAGAATTTTAATTGGCCTGAATCGGGGGGGGGATTTTTAAGTGTTGTTTATTAATAGAGGATGCGGATGAATTCGTTTGTCACGTTCTCATCTCGTTGGTTTTATTAAATTATAAGAAGATAAATTTTCAGGAATCACAAGGGACTGTTGTCACTGGTCGTCCATTACACATTTCGGGGAAAACGAAGGGTAATGTAAAAAGCATAACCACCTGCTGGTGTTGTTTATATCTTTAAAATGGCTGACAGATAATCACTATCGTCAGCGTTACAAAATAAATAGCGATAACAGGAATATAAGATGGATATGACATTAACTGCCCGACCTACAAAACGGCGTTATCTCACATTGCTGATGATTTTTATTACGGTAGTGATTTGTTACGTTGACCGGGCGAACCTGGCTGTGGCTTCGGCGCATATTCAGGAAGAGTTCGGTATTAGCAAGACTCAAATGGGTTATATTTTTTCTGCGTTTGCCTGGACATATACCCTATGTCAAATACCGGGAGGCTGGTTTCTTGATCGGGTAGGCTCAAAGCTGACATATTTTATTGCCATTATGGGGTGGTCGATTGCGACTTTATTACAGGGGTTTGCCACGGGGCTGGCTTCATTAATCGGTTTGCGGGCGGTCACCGGATTATTTGAAGCGCCGGCATTTCCCACCAATAACCGTATGGTAACCAGCTGGTTTCCCGAGCAGGAACGGGCGTCTGCCGTCGGGTTTTATACTTCCGGACAGTTTGTCGGTTTGGCATTTTTAACGCCGTTGTTAATTTGGGTTCAGGAGCTTCTGAGCTGGCATTGGGTATTTATTATCACCGGCGGGATCGGTATTGTCTGGGCGGTAATCTGGCATTTTGTTTATCAGCCCCCTAAAAAAAGCCGCGGCATCAACCGCGCGGAGTTGGACTATATTTCCGCGGGTGGCGGCATCGTCGATGGCGACGCGCCCTCCGAGAAAAAATCCCGCACGCCGTTGTCTGCGGCCGACTGGAAACTGGTATTTAACCGCAAGCTGGTTGGCGTCTATATCGGGCAGTTTGCCGTGACCTCTACGCTGTGGTTCTTCCTGACCTGGTTCCCTAACTATTTGACGCAGGAAAAGCATATCAGCGCCCTGACGGCGGGTTTTATGACGGTTGTTCCCTTCCTGGCCGCGTTCGTCGGCGTTTTGCTGGCAGGATTTGTGGCTGACTGGCTGGTGCGTCGCGGTAAGTCGATCGGTTTTGCCCGTAAAACGCCGATTATCTGTGGCTTATTGATTTCAACCTGCATCATGGGGGCCAACTACACCAACGACCCCATCTGGATTACGCTGCTGATGGCCGTCGCCTTCTTTGGTAATGGATTCGCTTCCATCACCTGGTCGCTGGTTTCGTCACTGGCGCCGATTCGGCTGATCGGTCTGACCGGCGGCGTATTCAACTTTGTGGGCGGCCTGGGCGGAATTACCGTACCGCTGATTATCGGCTACCTGGCGCAGGATTATGGTTTTGCTCCTGCATTAACCTATATTGCCGCGGTCGCCCTGATAGGTGCGCTGTCTTACATCTTCCTGGTGGGCGACGTTGAGCGCGTAGGCTAACGCCCGAGCGCGAAAAAAAACGGACTTTCCTCTGGATGGAGGAAGGTCCGTTTAATTTTTTGATTATCTGGCGAGGCCATTAATTATAGATGACCGCGGTGCCGCGCAGTTGGTTATCGCCGTTGGCGGAGGTGATGGTAAACGCTTTGGCGCCCGCCTTTTGCGCTTTCTCGGCCAGCTGTGCTTTCAGCGAGTCCAGGTCGGCGGCGGTAGCGGAAACGACCCCCGCTTTTTCCAGATTCCGTGCCTGTTGGGCAGATACATAATCAGCGGAGGAAGCGCCGAACGACAGAGTGGCGACAACGGCGGCGGCGAATAATGTTACGTTTTTCATGATAGATATCCTGTTTGGCGTTATACGGAGTGAAAGGTCGTTGCCTTTCGATAGAGAGGATATTACGCCGCTGCTTCAGAAAGAGAAAACGGAGCTTATTGAGGATATTTTTCAGTTATTTTGAATGTGTTAGGTGGGCCGAAAATGTTCAATGAACAGCACTTTGGGAACAGCGGCCGCCAGCGGACAAGTCACGAAAATATGGTTCCCGGCGCGTCAGTTGTTTTCTTCTTCCTGTAATGCCCGGCTGACTTTCTCCCTGACCAGCAGGAGAAAATCCCGAGCTGTTGTTCCCCAAAGCTCCGGAACGAAATGAAAGCCGTAATAGTCATGGAATGTTTCATCAAAACTGTCTTCCAAGCCAAGAAAATCATCAATGTTTTCTAGCAACTGGTTTTTCGAGAGCCTGTCAGAACAACGGATATAAATGCCAATTTTTTTCCTAATGTCTTCACTGTCATCTATGAGGTCATAATCTTGGCCAAAATAGGCTGTTATTAATGTTAGTAATTCGTTACTGCAATCTTTTGAAAACATAATTCACACCATAGGAAAAGAGGTAAGAACAAAGAAAGGCTTTCCGTGGTACCAGGTAAGCTCAATTGTGACAGAGACGCGATAACAGTCCTGTACATTTCTGCTCCCTTTGTTGACGGCAATACCCGTCTTATGGCCAAAGCGCTCAACGAATGTCTTTCTTGAATTAAGGTTTTGGGGGGCATATTTGACCAGATATTCGATTTGATTCTTGTTTGCTCGTAAGACCTTTGTTGTCAATGCTTCAGCATCCGCTGTATTTCTAAAACTACTAGTTGCAGGCAGTCCCGGTCGACGTTCCAGCCTGGCCAGTAATTCGTCTGGAGTTTTGCCGATATGCCTTTCGAGTGTATGCCCGCCAGGATGTCTACCCGCCACGGATTCATGTTCCGCCAGTTTTATTCTTCCGCCGCGAACGGCAGCTACCCGCACAGCGCCTACGGCAATAGCGAAGCCCATTGGGATGGCCAGGTCCACCGTCATCCCGACATTCATCGCCGTTTTAGCGTCGGCGCCCAGCGTTACCGCCAGCGCGACGGCGGAATTGTAAGTATCGGTATTCGTCTGGTTTCCGCTCCAGATTTGCTGGATGGAGGCCTGAACCGTATCCAGGCTGTGCGTTCCGACGATGACACACCCTGCTTTGGTCAGCATGGTGGGCTCCGGAACAACGCACATAACGCCGGCGCCAAACATTTCGGCAACACCGCCAGCCAGTCCTAGCCCACCCCAAAGACGGTTACTCAGCGTTTCACCTTCACTGACGCTTTGATCGGACAGAACTGTTGCAAGCTGCACCGGTGAAAGTGCAATTCTAATCCCGTGACTATCTTCCATAATTCGGAGACTCCTTAATGTGTTTAGAAAGTAACCTCAAATCTTGAAATCATGCACTGATGCCGGAAGTCATTTAACGGGTAAAGAGGTGAGTGATTTTCTGCGCAGTGGCAAAAAAGGAAATTTTCCTGAATGCCACAGATAAATTTATAGTGAAGCCTCGGCAAATCCTTCAAGATGTTTTCCGCATAACACGAACAACCTTCGCCATGATGAAAACAAGCACCAACGCCACAACACCATTAACAGCCAGTGCGGTTATCAGCAAAGCCAGATCGTAATCACTGCCGGTGCATTGAATGGATGATGCCCGGCATGTCCGATCAATGGACATAAGAATGCTATCGGCCACGTTTAGCAAGATTCGGCTTCTTACCAGACAGGCGGTGATAACGATAAAGAGCAGAGGATAGAGGATTTTTTTACCTGACCTTATGATATCCCTCGAATTTAAAAATAGGATACCAGTCTTTCCGGCCTACTTGTTTTGGAAAACGGTTGAGAATCATCTGAATAAAAGATCGTTACAGACGATATGGCGCCACAATCTGTATTAGATAAATAATATCAATCACCTACATACTTGTTTAAAGGTGAAAAACATGTCGGAATGCCCATTTCGCAGAGTAGAAGTACAAAATGATCCGATAAATATCCGCAGAAAGCGGCTTCACCAGCTATAGGGGCTTTTCACCGCGCAGGTGTCGGCTGCGCGCGTTTTACCCTCGCCCCGCCCCTCAGCTCTGCGACACTTTCCGCGGCGGAATATACCGATTGGCGACGGTTTCTCCGGACGCTTCCACCGAGCGCAGCGGCGTGGGATGCGCCAGATCGAGATGGGGGAACAGCAGTTCGCCGACCCGGTAGGCCTCTTCCAGATGCGGATAGCCGGAAAGGATAAAGGTATCGATGCCGAGATCGGCATACTCCTGAATGCGTGCCGCCACCGTCGGACCGTCGCCCACCAGCGCGGTGCCGGCGCCGCCGCGCACCAGTCCCACCCCGGCCCACAGATTCGGGCTGATTTCCAGATTGTCCTTTTTACCGCCGTGCAGCGCCGCCATCCGCTGTTGTCCGACCGAGTCGAAGCGGGCAAAGGCGGCCTGCGCGGCGGCGATGGTCTCATCGTCCAGATGTGAGATCAGCCGATCGGCGGCCTGCCAGGCTTCCTCGGTGGTTTCCCGCACGATCACGTGCAGGCGGATGCCGAATCGCACCTGGCGCCCTTTGGCCTGCGCCTTGGCGCGCACCTCGTCCAGCTTTTCCTTCACCTGCGCGGGCGGTTCGCCCCAGGTCAGGTAGAGATCGACCTGGTCGGCCGCCAGATCCTGCGCCGCTGCGGACGAACCGCCGAAATAGAGAGGCGGGCGCGGTTGCTGCACCGCGGGATAAATCAGTTTGGCGCCTTTCACCTGAAGGTGCTTGCCGTCAAAGTCGACGGTTTCCCCTTCCAGCAGCCGGCGCCAGATGTGGGTAAATTCGGCGGACGCCTCATAACGCTCGTCATGATCGAGAAACAGCCCTTCGGCGGCCAGCTCTTCCGGGTCGCCGCCGGTGACCAGATTGAACAGCGCCCGGCCGTTCGACAGCCGGTCCAGCGTGGCGGCCTGGCGCGCGGCAGTGGTCGGCGAGATGACGCCGGGGCGCAGCGCAACCAGAAATTTCAGCCGCTGCGTCACCGGGATCAGCGAGGCGGCAACCAGCCAGGAATCTTCGCAGGAGCGGCCGGTGGGCAGCAATACGCCGCCGAATCCCTGCTGCTCGGCGGCCTGCGCCACCTGTTGCAGATAGTTGTAATCCACATGGCGGGCGCCCTCCGAACTGCCAAGGTAGCGGCCGTCGCCGTGGGTGGGTAGAAACCAGAATACGTTAAGGCTCATGGCGTTATCTCCTGAGCGGCGATCGCGTGCGATCGCCGGAATTAGTGCGTATGGGGATGCCAGACGCGTTGCGCGACATCCACTTTCACCGGCACCAGTTTGTTTTCATAGAACAGGTCGGCGGTATATTGCTGGGCTTTGATCGTGGCGGCATCCAGCGGTTTGATGGTGGAGGGCGGACGGTGGCTGAGCGCGGTCTCAATCACCTTTTCCGGCAGGCCGACCGCGTTCGCCAGCAGCGTGACGCTCTGCGCGCGATCGCTCTGCGTCAGCGCATCGGCCTGGGTCAGCACCTCCAGCACCTGACCGATAAAGGCGCCGTTTTGTTCGGTATAGGGGCGGGCGGCCAGGTAAAAAGAGCCGGTCTTGTTCAGGCCGGTGCCGTCGGCCAGCACCCGGACGCCGCCTTCGACCAGCGCGGCGGAGTAATAGGGGTCCCAGATGGTCCAGGCGTCGACGTTGCCTTGTTGAAATGCGGCGCGGGCGTCGGCCGGGGTGAGGTAGATCGGCTTAATATCGCTGAACGCCAAACCCGACTTTTGCAATAGCTGCAGCAGCGTATTGTGCGCGCTGGAGCCTTTCTGAAAGGCGATTTTGCGCCCTTTCAGATCGGCGACGCTCTTTATCGGGCTATCTTCGCGCACCAGGATCACTTCGACCAGGGGTTTGGGCGGCTCCACGCCGACGTACAGCAGATCCGCCCTGGCGGCCTGGGCGAAAATAGGCGGGATATCGCCGGTACTGCCCAGATCGATACTGCCGACGTTAAGCGCCTCCAGCATTTGCGGACCGGCCGGAAATTCAATCCAGCTGATCCTGGTCTGCGGAAAACGTTTCTCCAGCAGCTGATGGGATTTGGCCAGCACCAGAGGGATGGACCCTTTTTGAAAGCCGATGCGCAGCTGCTCCGGTGCCCTGTCCTGCGCCTGGGCGCCGCCGGTAAACAGGGCGGCAAGGGTAATGATTGCCGCGAACGCGCGGTGCAGAAATGTGCTGCGTTGTCCTGGGGTTCCCGAACCCGGTGACGTCGTTGAGTCCTTCATCATGAACAGCGTACCTTTATGACTAAAATAACCAAAAATTAAAATAAAGTGATAATGCGCAACATCGAATGGATAACCATAACAGGCGCGGCGAGATTTTTTTAAATCTCAATTTTTGGTTTTTATAGTTAAAAACAGAAAGTGCCATTCGCGCGGCAACGATGGCAATCTCTAACGCGTTATTGCAATTTGAAACTCAGGGGGAAGCTGGCCCAGCTATCCTGCGGCGCGCCGTCGCGCTGCGCCGGGACGAACGTCCACTGGCGAACGGCGTCGATGGCCGCCCGATCGAGCATGTCGTAGCGGCTGCTGTTTACAATTTGAATCTCGCCGGGTTTACCGTTTGCCAGTACGCGCACGCGCAGCGTGACGGTTCCCTGCCATTTGCGTTTAAGCGCCATAGCCGGATAGCGCGGGGCCGGGTTGTTCAGGTGGGCGGCGCTGGCGGAGGCGGGCGTAAGCGTTCCCGTCGGCGCGGCCGCCGTCGCCGGCTTTGAGGATGTTTCGGCGGCGCTCGCGCCAGCCGAGGGGGCGTCCGCCGGGGGCGACGGCGTTCGTTGCGACGCCGGCTGGGGGCGGGCCTTTGCGGTCCGTCTGGGTTCCGGGCGTTTTTCCGGCGGTTTCGGCGGCGCGACGGGTTCAGGCTGCGCCGTTGCCGGGCTATCCGCCGCCGGGGGGCTGTCTTGGCTCGGCGGCTCCTCGACGGGCGCGGGAGCCGTCTTCGTCGCTGGGGTTTCCGCTGCGTTGGGCGTTGACTCGGCGGCAGCGGCCAGCGCCAGTTCAAGCGTAACCCTGGGAGCGGCCTGGGGAATGGCCGGCGTTGATAACGGCGAGGAAATCAGTAAATAGATCGCCAGAGCGTGCAGCGCCGCCGCCAGCAGGACTGTCAGGATCTTTTCGCCTTTGCCGCCGATGATTGACGTGGAGGAAAAATGCTTCATGGTTGCGCCCTGACGACGGAGAGGGGTTCTGATGGCGTATCGCGCTGCGGGGAGGTTTTTTCCTGGTGATCCGTGGGCTCGTCCGCTGCATCGCCGGGGTGGTCGCAGGGCGCGATCGCCAGGGTATGGCTGTGCCAGTGCGCCAGATTTTCGTGATGGGTAATGCTGATCACCGTGGTTTCGGGCAGCGTTTCACGCAGCAATTGGTACAGGTGGCTTTCGGTATCCTGATCCAACGCGGAAGTGGCTTCGTCGAGGAAAACGCAGTCGGGGCGTTGCAGCAGCACGCGGGCAAAGGCCAGGCGCTGCTGTTCGCCGGGCGAAAAGCGTTTTTCCCAGGCGTCGGTCTTATCCAGCAGCGGCAGGTAGTGCGCCAACCGCACGCGTACCATGGCGTCGCGGCAGCGCTCGCCGTCAAGAACGGGGCCCGGATAGCTCAGAATGTCCCGCAGCGTCCCGGACGGCAGGTAACTCTTTTGCGGCAGGAATAGCGCGTGGCCGGCGGGAAAGGCGATTTCGCCGTGCCCGTGGGGCCACAGTCCCGCCAGCGCGCGCAGCAGCGTACTCTTGCCGCTGCCGGAATGGCCGCGGATCACCCAGCTTTCGCCGGCGGAGATGGCGATATCGGGTATGGCGCACAGCGGTGCGCCGTTGGGCAGATGCAGGCACAGACCGCGAGTGCGCAAGGTGCGCTCCGCCGCCGGCGTTACCCTGATGTTGCTGGACGCCTGCTGAGATAACAGCTGGTCAAACTCGCGCAGCCGTCGCAGCACGGCGCGCAGCAGCGCCAGATCCTGGTAGTTGAACAGAAACCAGGAAAGCGCGGTGCGCAGCCGGGCGAAACCGGTGCTCATCTGCATCACGCCGCCGATGGTTAGCTGACCGGCGAAATAACGCGGCACGGTGAACAGGTAAGAGACGAAACTGCCCGCCTCGATGTAGAGCGTCTCGGTAAACGCGACCCGCTTTGAGTACCGCATCAGTCCGCGCCAGTTGTGGGCAATGGCGCCAAAGGCGGCGCGAAAGCGCCGGTTCTCTTCCCCTTCCCCACGGTAGAAGGCGATCTGCTCCGCATTTTCCCGTATGCGCATCAGCTGATAGCGGAAATCCGCCTCATAGCGCTGCTGCTGATAACCCAGCCCGACCAGCGGGCGGCCGATCTTTTCCATCACCAACGAACCGAACAGCGCATAGGCGATGCCCACCCACAGCATGTAGCCGGGGATCTCAATGTCAAAACCCAGCAGCGACAGCGGCAAGGTTCCCGACAGCCCCCACAGGATCACCGAAAACGAGATGGCGTTGGCGACGTTGGTGATCAGTTCCAGCAGCAGCTCCAGGCTCTTTTCCGCCAGCAGGCGCAGGTCTTCCGCGATGCGCTGGTCCGGGTTATCGGCCTGCGCGCTTTTCTCCAGCCGGTAGTAGGCGCGCTGGTGCAGCCAGCGCCGTAAAAACACATCGACCAGCCAGCTGCGCCAGCGCAGCGTGAGCAGTTGGCTGAACCAGACGCTGAACGCCTTGGCCAGCACCGCGATACTGACCAGCAACAGCAGCGTCAGCATCAGCGTCCCGATCGCCTCGCGGCGGTGGTCCACCAGCGCATCGAAAAAATTTCGCTGCCAGTTGCTGATCCCCACCGCCGCATAGACGGTACCCATCTTCAACAGGATAACCAGCGCCAGCAGGCCAATGGCCGACCATTTCTCCTCCGAGCGCCAGTAAGCGCCCAGCAGCATGGATGTCGATATGGGTTTGTTCATTATTTCCTCATATCAACGGGGTCAGAATTTCGCACGCAATGAGAGTGTGAAATTACGGGGCGTGCCATAGGTGTTGTAGGTGCCCAGACCGCCGACGCTGGAATAGTATTTGCGATCGGTCAGGTTTTCGCCGTTGAGCGATAGGGTGAGGTTCTTGTTGATGGGGTAGCTGATCGCCGCGTTCAGCAGGGCGTAGCCTCCCTGATAGCGATCGCCGGAATTGCCCCGCGTCCCGCTGTAGGAACTCACCGCGATAAGTCCGCCGCCGACGCCGAGCCCGTCCAGCGCGCCGCCGGCGAAACGGTAGTGGTTCCACAGCTTGAAGCTGTGCTTGGGTTCGCCCAGGCTGAAAGAGCCGCTCTCGGTATCATCTTTCAGATAACGGGTATGCAGGAAGGCGTATCCGGCGGTGATATCCCAGCCCGGCAGCGGGCTGCCGCTGACTTCCGCTTCCCAGCCCTCGCTCCTGACCTTGCCGGCGGCGAGGTAGTAGTCCGGGTTGTCCGGATCTTCATACGCCCGGTTGGTGTCGGTGATGCGGAACAGCGCCAGCGAGGCGTTCAGCGCGCCGTCGTAGAAACTGCCCTTGATCCCGGTCTCGTACTGTTTGCCCTGACGAGGATCCAGGGTCGAACCGTCCACGCGCTCGTCGTCCTGCGGAATAAAGATCTCGGAGTAGCTGCCATAAACGGAGATCTGCGGCGTCAGTTCATAGATCAGGCCGGTGTAGGGCGTTACCTCGCCGTTGGCCGACGAGCCCTTGCGCCATGCGGTAGGCGTGGAAGGATAGAGATTGCGGCTTCTGATGCTGAAGTCGCTGACGCGCCCGCCGACCACCCAGGTCAGCGGATCGAGCAGCTTCAGCCGGGTCTGGCCGTAGAAACCGCTCTGGATGGTGCGGGTGCGCGAGCCGTTGGTCGGCGTTACGTCGTATTCCCGCACGGAGGAGGAATCGAACAGGCTGACATCCTCCGCCCGGCTGCCGCCCAGCCGGTTGCCGGCGTATTCGTTGATAAAATCGTCGTAGTTATAGCCGATCAGCGCCTGATGCTCGCGGCCGAACAGGGTGAAGGGGCCGCCGGCGTACACGTCCAGCGCGTAGCGGTGGTACTCGTAATCGTACTGACGGTTGTAGAAGTAGTTGATGGTATAGGTGTCCGGATTTACGCCGGAGGAGACGAAGGTATCCTTATACGCCTTGTCCTTGTTCAGATAGCGGAACTTGCCGGTCAGCGTCCAGCCGTTGTGGAAGCGCTGCTCCAGTCCCGCCACGTACTCCTGGGTATGGGTGTTGCTCCAGCTCCAGTCGGGGCTCGGGTTGAGCGAGCGGGAGACGTCCAGCAGTTCGCCGGTGGCATAGGCGGGCAGGCCGGAATAGGGGGCGTCGATATTATTGATCTGGTCCGCGAAGGTCAGCGACAGGGTGGTGTCCGGCGTCACATCGTATTCCACCACGCCGTAGAACACCTTCTTCTCCTGGTGGGTCTTGTCGTAGAAGAAGTCGCGATCCTGCCAGATGCCCACCGCGCGGGCGCGCAGGGTGCCGCTGTCGTTCAGCGGCCCGGTGACGTCGATCTCGCTGCGGTAGTTGTCCCAGCTGCCCGCGCTCAGGGCGCCGCTGACGGCGAAACTGTCGCGCGGTTTTTTGGTGACGACGTTGACCACGCCGCCGGGGTCGCCGCTGCCGCTCAGCAGCGCCGTCGGGCCGCGCAGCACCTCCACCCGGTCGTAGATGCCCAGATCGAACTGCTCCGACCCGCCCAGCCCGTTATACACCGGAACGCCGTCGATGGTGGTGTTGAGGCTGTAGCCGCGGGAGCGGTACTGGCTGGTTTCGGTGTCGTTGGGCGTGACGGTAACGCCGGTGACCTGCTGCAGCGCATCGTCCAGCGTGGTGAGGTTCTGATCTTCGATACGCTGGCGGGTGACGACGGAGACCGACTGCGGAATGTCTTTCAGCGCCGTCGGCAGCTTGCCGGCCACGGTGACGTCCTGCGCGGTATAGGAGGCGGTGTCTTCGGTCGGCGCCTGCCCCCAGACCGTTATGCCCTTTAACGTAACGGCGTTAGTGCCTTCCTCGGAGGGGGTATCCGTTGACGAGTCTGTAGCGGAAAAGGCGGTTTCGGCGCCGAACAGCAGGCCGGATACCAGTACCGCCGTCGCGCTCAGTTGGAACCTTTTCGATCGCCTGTTATGGCGTATAGCGGAGAATGTCATTATTTCCATCCCTTGTCTGAGTGGGTAATATTTTATAATTAGTTGGTTATATTAATTTTTGTTCAGAACGCATGAACAGATTTGCCATTTTTGTTATCTGATAAACCCCATGGGGGTATATGAAAATCGATCTGATGCTAGAAAGGATGGCGCAGTATTAAAAATGATTTTTTTGGATATATTTTTATCAATTTTGTAATGATAGGATTTATATTATTGAAAATAAAGCATATCTAAATTTGTTATATAGTATTTTGATAATAATACCCTTGTGGGGTATAAAATTTTTAGCTCTAGGGGTATTTTATCGGCAGCCGACGAGACCGATAAAGGACGGTCTTTTTACCGGGAGCCGAAGGATAACAACACCATGACCAACAAGAGCGAGACCCTCTCTTTTCATCTGCCGATAGGCGGTATGTCTTGCGCGGCCTGCGCCGCACGCATTGAACGCGTCCTCAACCGCCTGCAGGGCGTGGAAGCCAACGTTAATTTCGCCAGCGAGCGCGCCAGAGTCCGTTTGCAACCGGAAACCAGCACCTCCCATGAGGTGGTGGCGGCGATACGGAAACTGGGGTTCGAGGTGGTGGAGCAAAACCTGACGCTGGAGTTAACCGGCCTGAGCGGCGAAAGTTGCGCGCAGCGTATTGAGGCTGAACTTAATGCGCTGGAGGGGGTAAACGCCACGGTGCGGTTTGCCAGCGGACGCGCCGCGGTGCGCTACGTTCCCGGCCTGATCAATCCGGAGCGGATAGTGCGGCAGATTGAACGCGGCGGCTATCTGGCGCAGGTAATTGATGAAGGGCGACGCGGCGCCGAGCGCGAACGGCGTGAAAAGACGTGGCGCCGCGAACGGCGGGAATTCCTGATCGCCGCCGTATTGACGCTGCCTTTGATGATTGAAATGGCGGCCATGTTCTGGGGGCAGGGGCATATGTTGCCCGGCTGGCTGCAATGGCTGCTGGCCACGCCGGTTCAGTTCTGGAGCGGCCGTCATTTCTATCGCCGCGCCTGGAGCGCGTTGCGCAACGGCTCGTCGAACATGGATGTGCTGGTCACCCTGGGAACCAGCGTCGCCTACCTTTTCAGCGTGTTTACGCTGCTGACCGACGCGCACGGCCACCTCTATTTTGAGGCCAGCGCGGCGATTATCACCCTGGTTTTACTGGGCAAGCTGCTGGAGGGGCGGGCGAAAGCGAAAACCGGCGCGGCGATTGAAGGACTATTGAATCTGCAGCCGCCCATCGCCCACGTAGAGATCAACGGCGCGCTGGAGGATCGCGATGTGGCCGCTCTGCGCGTCGATGACGTTTTTGTGGTGCGCCCGGGGGAGAGCATCCCGGTGGACGGGGTGATCCTTGACGGGCTGTCCGAGGTGAACGAATCCATGCTGACCGGAGAGAGCGTCCCGGTGGTCAAAGGCGCGGGCGCCGACGTGTATGCGGCGACTCTCAATCAGAACGGCGTACTGCGCGTCAGGGCGACCGGCGTGGGGAGCAATACGGCGCTTGCCCGCATTATTCGCATGGTGGAGGACGCGCAGGGTTCAAAAGCGGCGGTACAACGCCTGGCGGATAAGATTTCCGCGGTGTTTGTGCCGACGGTGGTCGGCATTGCGCTGCTGACGTGGCTGACGCACTGGCTTATCAGCGGGGAGTTCGCCGCCAGCCTGGTGAGCGCCGTCGCCGTGCTGGTCATCGCCTGCCCTTGCGCCCTGGGGCTGGCGACGCCTACGGCGATTATGGTGGGGACCGGGCAGGGCGCGCGTTCGGGGATTCTTTTCCGCAACGCCAATGCGCTGGAACAGGTACAGCGCCTGCAGGTTCTGGTTGTCGATAAAACCGGGACGGTAACCGAAGGAAAACCGTCGGTAAGCGATGTACGGCCGCAAGAGGGGGTAACCGAGTCGGCGTTGCTCCAGGTGGCGCTTTCTCTGGAGCAGCATTCGGAACATCCTTTAGGACGGGCGCTGGCGCATTACGCCCGCGCGGCGGGCGTGGAGGCGGCGGAGGTGAGCGCCTTTCAAGCCGTTATCGGCCGGGGCGTCAGAGCCGAAGTGGCAGAGGATGAGTGGCTGCTGGGCTCGCCGGCATTTCTGGCCGAACGGGGCGTCGCCGTCGATAATCAGCGCATCGCCGCGCTGGAAGCGCAGGGCAAAACGGTGATCGCCGTGGCGATCGGCCTGCGGCTGCTGGGGTATATCGGCCTGGAGGATCGCCTGCGGGAGGACGCGCGCGACGCGGTGCGCGCCTTGCAGGCGCAGGGGATCGAGGTGGTGATGCTGACGGGGGACAACCCGCGCGTCGCCGCGGCTATTGCTGCGCAGCTGGGCATCCAGCGGTTTGTCGCCCAGGTATTGCCGGAACATAAGGCGGCGGAAATCGAGCGCCTGCGGGCCGCCGGGCGTTGCGTCGGCATGGTCGGGGACGGAATCAACGATTCGCCCGCGCTGGCGGCGGCGGACATTGGCTTTGCCATCGGCGCCGGTTCGGATATCGCCCTGGATACGGCGGACGTGGTGTTGATGAGCAACCGGCTAAGCAGCCTGATTGACGCCGTCAGCCTGTCGCGCGCCACGCTGCGCAAGGTCAAACAGAACCTGTTTTTTGCTTTTATCTACAACGTGCTGGGTATTCCTCTGGCGGCGTTGTCGTTACTCAATCCGGTTATTGCCGGTACTGCTATGGCGCTCAGCTCGATTTCCGTGTTGAGCAATTCACTGTTGCTACGTTACTGGAAGCCGACGCGGCGTGACTGAGCCCGGCCCCGAACAATGCGAAATGGAGAGTATTTTATGTCCTATGCTACAATCAACGTCCAAGGGATGGCCTGCGGCGGTTGCGCCAGTAAGGTCAAGAATGCGTTAGGCGCGCTTAATGGTGTTCAGGGTGTGGAAGTCACGCTGGAAACCGGTCTGGTCAACGTGGAGTACGATGAGACAGAAAAAGCCAATCCAGACGTCTTCCGCGACACCGTCGAAGGTCTCGGCTTTGACGTCGTCGCGTAAGTGCGAGTTTTGCGCCGCCTCCGACGAGGCGGCGAATAATGTCGACGCGCACGATGAGCGCCGGGTCGTCCAGCCGCGTAAAAAGGCGCTGCTGAACCGGCTGAGCCGCATTAACGGCCAGGTTAACGGCATCGGGCAGATGATTGAGCAGGATCGTTATTGCGTCGACATCCTCAACCAGATTTCCGCCGCGCGCTCCGCGCTGAACGCGGTGGCGAACCAACTGCTTGCCGACCATACCAACGGCTGCGTGCGCAAGGCCGTGCTGGAAGACGGCGGCGAGGAAGCGATTGCCGAATTATTGCAGGTGATCCAGCGTATGCGCTGAGGGCGTGAAGCCCCGGCGCTCTATCCCTGCATATACCCCCCTCGGGTTTATGCGTCGCCTGTATATTTAACCTTCTGATATTAAATACAAATCCACTGTTTAAGCCGTTCACCCCATAAAAAAACGCCGGGAGCGATTTTCAACGCCGCTTGCGGCGGCCCGGAGGGTGGTGGGCATGGATAGCCCACCATAAAAAAACCGGCTTGTCCTGATGAGGAGACAAGCCGGAAGAGGGTAATAATGATGCAGGTCATTATTATTAGTTATAGATTACCGCCGTACCGCGCAGCAGGT
Source organism: Brenneria tiliae (assembly GCF_023347575.1). Taxonomy (NCBI): domain Bacteria; kingdom Pseudomonadati; phylum Pseudomonadota; class Gammaproteobacteria; order Enterobacterales; family Pectobacteriaceae; genus Brenneria; species Brenneria tiliae. The sequence goes on from NZ_JAKPCB010000101.1 coordinate 198,359, forward strand.
CATTACCGGTCGCGGAGGTGATGGTATAAGCTTGCGCCCCGGCTTTTTCCGCCTTTTCCGCCAGCTGTGATTGCAGAGAGCTAAGGTCTTTGGCGCCCGCTACCGAGATAACGCCCAGTTTCTGATGCTGTAGGGCCTGCTGGGTGGAGATATGTTCAGCTGCGGAAGCGCCGAAAGAAACGGTAGCCAGTACGATGACAGCGGCGATGGTTTTTACGTTTTTCATAATGTCTTATCCTGTTCTGAGTGATGAAGAGAAAGGTCGTCGCCTTTCGATAGAGAAGATGTTACGCCAATGATAATTAATTGGAAAACGGATGTTATTGATATACTTGTTCTGTTTTTTTGAATGAAATTTTATGATGTGCTTTTATTTTTTTAATTTAAAAACAATGAGTTATACATAATTCTGAATTTTATTTACAATGTGCTGACATTTTTTATATAAATATGGTGATTGCTTTGGATAATGAATTGCAACTAACGTTTAATGCTGAAGGTCACCAGCTTACCAATATTAATGTCTGGTCATGTGATGGAAATTGGTTGATCTATGATGTTCGTCCTTATGGATCTTCATTTACTGGCTTGACTATTGAGCGAATCAACGTCCATACCCGTGAAAGCGAGGTTATTTATCGGGCCAGGGAGGGGGCGAAGGTGGGCGTCGCCACCTGTAGCCCGGTGGAGCCGCTACGCTATGCGTTTATCCACGGGCCGGAAAACCCGGACGACCGCTGGCAATATGATTTCCATCACCGGCGCGCAGCGATCGTCAGCGACAGCCAGCGCGAGCGGGCGACGACGCTGGACGCTTTCTCCATTACGCCGCCCTACCAGGCGGGGGCGCTGCGCGGCGGCTCGCACGTGCACGTGTTCAGCCCGGACGCCAGCCGACTAAGTTTTACCTATAACGATCATGTGCTGCATGAGTACGATCCTTCGCTGGATTTACGCAATGTGGGGGTGGCGGTGCCGCTGCGGTCGGTGTCCGTCGCCAAGCGGCATGCGCGCGAGTATGACGGCAGCCACTATTGCGTGCTGGTCAGCCGCACCACGCCGCATCCCCGGCCCGGCAGCGACGATATTAACCGCGCTTATGAAGAGGGGTGGGTGGGCGCGGCCGGCTATCGTCGGGCTGATGGAACGCGGCAACGCTGGGCGCTGGCTTTTATTGGCGATACGCTGTCGTCCGCCGGCGAGAAAGTGCCGGAAGCGTTTATTGTCGATCTGCCGGAACGGCTGGCCGATTATGCGCGGGAGGGCGACGCGCCGCTGGCGGGCACGCCGACGACCCTGCCGGCGCCGCCCTTTGGCGTACGGCAGCGGCGGCTGACGTTCACCCATCGGCGTCGTTATCCCGGCGTGGCGAATCAGCCGCGTCATTGGCTGCGCGCCTCGCCGGACGGCAGCGAAATCGCCTTTCTGATGCGGGACGACGCGGGCGTGGTGCAACTGTGGACCGTCTCCCCCAACGGCGGCGAGCCCCGGCAGGTTACCCGCGCTGAATACGGCGTGCAGTCCGCGTTTAACTGGCACCCGCAGGGCGGTTCGCTGGCGTTTGTCGCCGATAACAGCATTATGCTGTGCGATGCCGCCAGCGGGGAGTTGGTGCGCCTGACCGCCCGCACCGAGCGGGCGCCCAGCGCCGATGCGGTGGTATTTTCACCGGACGGCCGGCGTATCGCCTATATGCGTGAAATCGACGGGTTCAATCAGATCTTTATCGTGGCGGCGGACGCGCTCACTCCTCGCCGCCCTGCGCCAGCTCGGCAAGTGTGATGGGTTTTAGGGGAAAGCGGGCGCGCTGATAGCCCACCTCCGCCATCGCGCTTCCCTGGGCGTCGGCCAGCAGCCGCGCCGCGTTCTGCCCGCACATCCGCCCCTGACAGGGGCCCATGCCGCAACGGGTAAACGCCTTGAGCTGGTTGGCGCCGCCGCAGCCTATTTTGGCCGCCGCGCGGATCTCGCCGGCGCTGACCTGTTCGCAGCGGCAAATCGTCACGCTGTCCTCCGGCTGGTAAGCGGCCGGCGGCACCGGGTAGAGCGCGGCGAGAAACGGCCGGATCGCCAACTGGTTGCGCAGCGTCGTCTGCATAGGGCCTGCCGTTTTATCCCGCTCCTGAAGAGTGATGACGCCTGCTGCGTACAATATGTCCAGCGCGGCGATATGTCCGCTCAGTCCGGAGGCCTGCGCGCCGACGATGCCGCCGGCGTCGCCGGCGATGTACACCCCCGGCAGGCTGGCGCGCTGCCACTCATCCAGTTCCGGAAACCAGTACTGCTGCCGATTATCCCACTGCAGGCGACAACCCAGCGCATTGGCCAGTTGGACGGCGGGCGTGACGCCAATATGCGTCAGCACCGCGGGGGTCGCCAGCCGGCGCGTTTTCCCCCGCCGGGTGAAGCGTACGGCGCTGACCTGCTTATCGCCTTCAATCGCCAGGTTATCGACGCCGGAAAAATAGGGAATGCCGGCGCGTTTTATTTCCCGCAGTAAGCGCCAGCCTTTATACAGATAGCCGGGCGTATGGCGCAGCGCGGCGGGCAGCAGCGGCAGCGCGTTGAGATAGCGGCGGGGCGCGGTGGTGTCCAGAATGGCCTGAATCCGCCCTCCGGCGCGTATCACCTGGGCGGCGAACAGCAACAGCAGCGGACCGTTGCCCACCAGCACGCTGGGCGACGGCGGCAGCAGTCCGGCGGATTTCATCAGCAGCTGCGCCGCGCCCACGGTCATGGCGCCCGGCAGCGTCCAGCCCGGCATCGGAAAGGTGCGCTCCTGCGCGCCGACGGCCAGCAAAATAAAGCGCGCCTGAATCTGATGGTGGCGGGTGACGGCGCCTTTTTCCAGCAGGAACGCCTGTTTTTCCGGCGTGATTTGCCAGACCAGCGTATTGGGCAGATAGCGAATATTCGGGGAAGAGGCCGCGGCGGCCAGTCGGCGGCCGGCGGCGTACTCCGCGCCGAAAATCGCCTCCGCGTTGCCGACGGGCGAGCGGGTGACGTTACGGTAAATTTGTCCGCCGGGCAGGGGATTTTCATCCGCCAGCCAGACGGAAAGTCCGGCCTGGCTGGCTTCCTGCGCCGCTTTCAGCCCCGCCGGGCCGGCGCCGACGATCAGCAGGTCAACGATGTTGCCTGGCGCGTCATGATGGGCGTTGTCGCGGCCGTTCATTGCACCGCCCCTGCGCCGTGCGTAAACGCGATGCGCATACCGGCGCGTACCTGCGTCATGCAGGCCTGAACGTGCGGCACGTCGTCCACCGTGACCCGGCATTCGAAACAGCTGCCCATCATACAGAAAGGGCCGCGCGGCTGGTCGTCAATGGCGGTGGTGCGGCAGGCGGTAAAACCGTTGGCCAGCAGCGCCGCGGCGATGGTCCAGTCCGGGCTGGCCAGCAGGGCGTTGCCGTTAACCCAGATGGTGACCGAGCGGGGGTTAGCCGACGGCAAGGGGTGAAAGTGCAAATCGCTGGACATTGAATGCCTCAAAAAGATGATCAAGTTTCCCGCCGAGGATCCACCCCGGCAGGATGGTGCTGTGCAACGCGGCCAGCGTGACGCCGCTGTGGCAGGTAACGGCGAACGCGCCGGGGTGGCTGGCGGAGGTATCGTAAACCGGCAGGCCGTCGGGCGTCATAATGCGCAGCGCCCCCCAGGTGCGGACGATGCGCGCGCCGGCCAGCGCCGGAAAGGCCGTCAGCGCCCGCCGCGCCATACCGCTCAGGATCTCCGGTCGGGTGTCGTTGTTCAGCCCCACGTGTTCATGGGAGTCGCCGATCATCACCGTGCCTTCCTGGGTCTGGCGCAGCATATTGCTGGGATAGTCAATCAGCGGCGCCAGGCGTTCGGTGACCATCACCTGTCCGCGCACCGGTTCTATCGGGATAGTTAATCCCACCTGCGCCCCCAGCCGGGTATTCTCCAGCCCGGCGGCCAGCACCACCCGCGCGGCGCGCAAGTCGCCGCGCGAGGTGTGAAGGATAAAGCCGGCGGCATCGCGCTGGATCTCGCTGACCGGCGCGGCGGGGAAATAGCGTCCGCCCGCCTGTACAAACGCCTGCGACAAGGCGCGCAGCGTCAGCAGCGGGTTGGCGTGGCCGTCATGGGGCGAATAGATGGCGCCGGCCACCTGCGGCGCAATGGCCGGGACGCGCCGGCGCAGGGTCGCCGCGTTCCAGACCTGATAGCTGAAGCGCGGGCTGCCCTGCTGTAACTGCCGCATGGCCCGTTCGGCTTGCGCCAGCGCATCAGGGGTAAGACAAATGTTTAAACCGCCGGGACGGCGAAAGCCGCAGTCGATGCCGGTTTTCGTTTGCAGGCCGTGGGCGAAATCCTGCCATTGCGCGGAGGCAAGGCGGGACAATTCATTATACGGCGGGCAGGTCAACCCTTTACCCTGAACCCAGACCAGTCCGAAATTGCCGCGCGACGCCCGGAAGTCGCCGTCGCCGCCGTCGCAAACGGCCACGCTAATCTTTTTCTGGCTCAGGCCGTAGGCGATGGCGTGACCCACAATGCCGCCGCCGATAACCACAACGTCATAGCGCTGATTCATAGCTGACCGTTATTCCTGTGGCGAGCGGCGGATCGTCCGCTCGCCCGGTATGATTACAGGCACCATTTTTCACCGCCGTCGTAGCGGCGAGGCCGTAGCGCCGCCTGAAACCAGTTCACCAATGTTACGGTATCGAATACCGGCAGGCCAAGATGCGCATGCAGCGAGGCGCTAAACGGCGCCAGATTGGTGCATTCCAGCACCAGCGCGCCGCTATCGGGAAAGCGCGCCAGCGCCTGCTCGGCGGCTCGCAACACCTCGCGCTCCAAAACCGCATAGGGGACGCCGTCATCCCCCGAACGGATGGAGCGGACGAACTCCGAGTCCGGCGGCATACCGGCGACGGCGGCCTGCGGATCGATACCGACCCTGGCCAGATAATCGCCCCGCAGCGTGCCGTCGTCAAACGTCAGAATCAACGGCTGCTTGCCCGCGGGCAATAATCGTTGTACCAGCGGGTATTGCAGCAGGCTGCTGGTGACGATCGGCACCGGCGACCAGGCGGCCAGCTCCTGTTGGTAATAGGAGAGATAGCCGCAGCTGGTGGTCAAGCCGTCAACGCCCTCGTCAATCAGCGATTGGGCGGCGCGTTTAAACGGCTCCAGCAGATCGTGCTGCTGGAGGTGTCCCATCCGCTGGGGAATGGCTTCTTCCACCACGCGGTAGCGTACCGGAAAGGACCAGGTATCCGCATTGCCGATATCGCCGAGGTAGCGGCGGAAATGCGTTTTTACCATCAGGATCCCCAGGGTGGCCGGGGCGGCGCTGGTATGACGGGTATGATGACTCATTGTAATCTCTCTGGTGCGGGTATCAGTGCGGCGATGCGTCGATCAACGATTCCAGTATCTGCTGCAAAATCTGCTGCGAGGTGGCGAAGTTGAGCCTGACGAACGCTTCTCCGCCCGGGATAAAGTTTTCTCCGCCGCTGAGCGCCAGCCTGGCGTGTTGCAGATAGTGCCCGCCCGCCGGCGCGGGCAGCGCTAGCGCGCCGAGGTCGAGCCAGGCGAAATAGGTGGCCTGCGGCGCGTGGACCCGTACCGCGGGAAGCGCCTGCCGCAGCGTGGTAATCACCTGTTCGCGGCGTTCAAACAGATAGTGGCGCAGCCCGGTCAGCCACGGTTGTCCGCGATCCCAGGCCGCCATGGTGGCGTCGATGCCGACGCCGGAAGGGTAGCCCAGCGTCTTGGCGGGGATCTGCCGGGTGAAGCGCTGTTTAAGCGCGCCGTCGCCAAAGTACATCAGGCCGCAGCGTAGTCCGGCGATATTAAAGCTTTTGCTGGCGGAGTTAAGGGTCACGGTGCGGGCCGACAGCGCCGGGCGCAGCGAACCGAACGGAATATGCCGCCGGCCCGGCAACACCAGGTCGGCGTGGATTTCATCGGCGATCACCAGCAGATTATAGGCTTCCGCCAGGGCCGCCAGCTTTTCCAGCTCATCGCGGCGCAGGGCGCGCCCCGTGGGGTTATGCGGGTTGCATAGCAGCAGAATGCGCGTGTCGGCGTCGATCTGCCGTTCCAGATGGGCGAAATCGATTTCGTAACCCTGCCCGTTATCCACCAGCGGGCTGGCTTGCAGGCGGCGGCCGGTTTCCTCAACGGCCTGATAAAAGGGCGGGTAGGTCGGCGTCTGCAACAGTATGCCGTCGCCGGGCCGGCTGAACGCCTGTATCAGCAGATAAACCGCCTGCACCAGTTCATTCACCGCCAGGACGTTTTCCGCATCGGTTTCCCAGGCGAAATCCCGCAGCGTATAACGGCTGAAGGAACGGGCCAGCGCATGTTCGGCGCGGCCGCGCTGCCGGTAAGGGTATCCCGTATCCTGATCCTGATACCAGTGGCGCAGCACATCGGTAATAGCCGGGGCCGGAGCGAAATCCATTTCCGCGACCCAGGCGGGCAGAACGTCGAGCGCGTAGTGTTGCCATTTCATGCTCTGCCGACGGCGCAGGGCGTCGAGCGACAGGATATTCTGCTCGGCGAATTGCTGAGCGAGGCGCGAGTCGAACGGCGCGCTCATTTCAGCGGGCGTCCAGATAGGCTTCGGTATTGGGCTTAACGCCAAGCGCGCTATTCAGGCGGTTGCTGTAATTGAAATAGCTGGCGATGGCGGCGGCGTCGAGAATATCGCGTTCGCTCAGCCCCGCCTGGCGTAATGCATCCAGATGGGCGGGTTCGATATCCTGCGCAGCCTGGGTGATTTGCCGGGCATAGTCGGCCAACGCCCGTTCGCGGAGGGTGAGCGGCGCATGGCGATAGTTGACCTCGACCTGCCCGACCCACACCGGGTCGCCGCTGATTTGGCGTAACGTCGCGGTATGGGCGAATACGCAGGGCGCGCAGCGATTCTCCACGCTGACCACCACCGCGATCAATTCCCTTTCCCGCGGCGTCAGCCCGCTCTCTTGCGGTTGATTCACCGCTCTGCTGAGCGCATCCTGCGCAATCAGCAGGGGGGGATTATGTGCCAGAATCAGCTGGGTGTTGCGGCGATGACCGACGTTGGCCGCCGTGCGCTCGATAATTTCCAGGACTTCGCCCGTTAACGGTGCTTCCGCCAGTTTAAGCCATGAAAGAGAAACCGGTTTTTTGTTGCCGGACTTGCTCATGGGAAATTCCTTCTGTTTTTTGACGTTGACAAGCCAGCAGGCGTTGGCTAAGTTGCTGTCAAATTAACAAATATATATTTTATATTGTATAAACTTTATCAGCTATCCATTCCCATTTATTGCATATGCGGCGTGGCTATTCCGGCGGCAATCAACGGCGTCGGGAAACGGGAATGCTGGTCGCATTGAGGGCGCTATGGCACAGATAAATGACTCACAGCGGGATGGCGCAGTCACGCTTCCTGCGGCAACCGTGGACCGTCGTCCGCTTACCGATCAGGTGGCGGATTATGTGCGGGATCTGATTATTCAGGACATCCTGAAACCGGGGGATCCCATCAATGTGCAGTCGATTTGCGAAACCCTGCAAATCTCCCAAACGCCGCTGCGCGAGGCCTTGAAAATGCTGGCCGCCCAGCGTTTGGTGGATCTGAAGCCCAACAAACGGGTGGTGGTGGCGTCGCTCGATGCGCGGGAAGTGGAAAACATGCTGGTGGTGTACACCGAAATGGAAAAGCTGGCGGGACGGCTGGCGGCGCAGCACGCCACGACGGCCGATATCAAGGTGCTGCAACAGCATGAACAGACGCTGATGGCGGCGTTCGAAGCCGGCGAATCGCTGCGCTATTTCCACGCCAATCAGGCCTTTCATCTGGCGCTGGTGTGCGCTTCGCACAATGAGGCGCTGGTGGAAGTGCACGCCAATCTCAATGCCCGTCTTTACCGCACCCGCTTTAAAGGCAACCAGCTAAACCATCGCCGCGGCGACTGGCAGGTGGTGGCCGAAGAGCACGGCGAGATCCTGCGGGCGATTATCGAGCAGGACGGCGAACGCTGCGCGGCGCTGTTATCGCAGCATCTCAACGGCGCCCGTTTCTCGCTGCGCGAGCTGGGCGAATAAGCCTGTTTCTTGTCCGGATCGGCCTTGTTCCCTAAGCCGAACCGGGCGGCGTTTCTCAGCGTTTCGGCTCCACCCACACGCCGGACAGATTCCCTTCGATACCGTCGGCCGTCGGCGAGTGATCGTGCACGCGCGGGTTGTAAATGGTGATAAACAGCGGCGACAGCAGGTTGATATCCGGCGCGTCGCGCATGACGATCTGCTGAAATTGCTTAAATTGGGCGATGCGCGTCGCCGGGTCGTTTTCGGTCTGCGCCGCTTCCAGCAGTCTGTCCACCTCCGGGTTATGGTAGTGAGAGGCATTGGAGAAAGGCAGCCCGATGCGGAAGTTTTTCGACCAGTAAAGCCGCTGCACGCCTACCGTCGGGTCGTACAGGTTGGCGAACATGTTGATCGACAACGAGAAATCACGATCGGTATATACCCGTTTGGTATGGGTTGAAATATCCGCCGAGCGCAATGTTACCCTCACGCCGATTTTCGCCAATGACGAGCGGGTAAAGTCGGCGATGCGGCGAAAGGCATCGTCATAGGTGTTGTAGTCGAGGGTAATGCGAAAACGCACGCCGTCCGCCCCGCGCGGGTAGCCCGCTTCATCCAGCAGGCGATTGGCCGCGTCGATATCGAACGGATAAGGCGACGGCGCCGGATCGTGGAAGGTTTTCAGCCCCGGCGCGATAGGGGACGCGGTGACCACGCCATGGCCGAAATAGGCCACCCGCAGCAGGGCGTCGCGATCTATCGCGTGTGAAAACGCCTGCCGTACCTTGAGCTCCTTAAAGTGTGGGTCGTCCAGGTTGAATTGCAGCGCCGCCACGCTGTAAGAGTAATTGTTCCCTTTGGTTTCAAAGCCCAGCTTGCCCGCTTCTTTCAGCCGTTTGATATCGCTCAGCGCCACCGGAGTACGGTAGGCGATATCGGCCTCGCCCGTTTCCAGCGCCACCGAACGCACCACCGCATCCGGCGAGAATTTCACAATCAGCTGGTCGATATAGGGTTTCGGGTTATCCCAGTAGTTTGGATTCCGTTTGTAGACGATATGGCTGCCGCGCACCCATTCGCTGAACACATACGGACCGGTGCCGACGGGGGCGTTGTTATTGGCGCTTTTCAGCGGATCGGCGCCCGCCTGGTCGTAAAGGTGTTTGGGAATGATGGGGGTTTCCCCGGCGGCAAACGCCCTGAGCAAATAGGGCGCCGGATGGGAAAGTTCGAATACCGCGGTTAGCGGATCGGGGGTTTTGATGTCCGCGACGTTGGCGAAGGTGCTGCTGGCGCGCGGATGCACTTTTTTCAGTAGCTGGATGGAGTAAGCGACGTCCGCCGAGGTGAAATCCCGGCCGTCATGCCACTTCACCCCTTCGCGCAAATGAAAGGTGTACTTTTTCCCGTCGGGACTGATCTCCCAGGAGGTGGCCAGCTGCGGCAGCGGGTTGAGATCGTAGTCATAGGTCAGCAACCCTTCGCTGACTTTGCCGCTGACGGCGATCGCCGGCTGCGCCACCGTGGCCAACGACACCAGCGTGGACGGCTCGCTGGATAGTATCAGCGTAAGCGTGCCGCCCCGTTGCGGCGTTGTTGCCGCTGCCGCCTGAACCTGCGCCGTCGCCAGGCTTAAAGCCAGCAACGTGTATCGTCCCCAGAGAGACATACGATTGAACCATGACATAAAACCCCCTGATAAATACCGTTCCGTCCCTTGGCATCATGGCGTTGCAGCCTGACAGGCGGGCAATGCCGGTTGCGTTGGGTATCGTTGTAGTTGGTGTGTTTACGAGCAGGATTCAACCTAACAAATATATATTTTATATTGTATAAACTTAATGGGATAACGATTCTCATAAACCGCAAATGGATGGCGGCCTCGCGCCGACGGCCGGCAAGAGGCTGCCAGCCGCCGTTGGGGCGACTATTCTGGCGGAGGATCAAGTCCACCTAAGGGGGAGGAGAAGAGGCTTAAAGCTGATTGTGGGGCGCGGTGGCGCTCTGCGAAGTGGCGGTTTGGTTCTGCTGTTCGCTGTGTAATATGCGATCGTGCGTTGAGACGGCGTTTTTATCCCGGCCGGCCCGGTAGTAGTCATAGGGCAATAACAAGGTATCCGCCACGGCGGAAAAGGGCAGATCGATGACCACCAGCGGCATCATCGCCCAACTGGTGTCGTCGTCACGCAACATATCCATACTGGCGCGCGTGCCGGGATAGTAGCCCTGATCGGCTCCGGTGTGCGTCATCACGCTGGAACAACCACTGATGGCCATCACCCCGATGCCGGTGATGATGAAAGAAAATAAAGCACTTTTCAGTATGGTCATATTTCCGTCCATTAGGGAGAGCGCACCTTGACCCATTTTATATCTCATGGCGCCGGATAAGCGCAATTCCGTTGTTTACGCTGCGGTATGCTTTATATCGCACAATTTAAGTGTATGTGATAACACGCGTTTCATCGGTGAATTTTGCATGAAAAGCGCTAATTTTTCTTTCCGGCCTATTGAAAGTCTGCGCGGCGCTACCATATTGATGATAAGCCTGGGGAAAAAGATATGCCGTAAGGGTATCGATCCGGGCCGTGGACCTGTCCTGCGGGAAGGTTGATGTGAATACCTCGCTGAATCCTTAGGAGGCTGTTTTATGCGTAACCCTGACTTTTCACCCCTTTATCGCTCCGCTATCGGTTTTGATCGCCTGTTCAATCTGCTGGAAACCGGCCAGAGCCAAAGCAACGGCGGCTACCCCCCGTATAACGTCGAGCTGGTGGACGAGAACCAATACCGTATCGCCATCGCCGTCGCCGGTTTCTCCGAACAGGAACTGGATATTACCGCCCACGACAACCTGTTGATCGTAAAAGGGGCGCATGTCGGCGAGCCGGCCGCCCGCAACTATTTATATCAGGGTATCGCCGAGCGTAATTTTGAGCGCAAGTTCCAGTTGGCCGAACATATTCAGATTAAAGGCGCCCATCTGGAAAACGGTTTGTTGTATATCGATCTGCAGCGCATCGTGCCGGAAACCATGAAGCCGCGCCGCATCGAAATTAAATAACCGCTATCAGCGTCCGCGGCGACTCATTACCCGAGTAGTGCAAGAGCAGGATTAACCTATTACACCTCGTCCGCCGCATGGGGACGAACCCGGAGGCGTCGCCGCCGCCGGGAGAGATTGTCTCGCTTCACAGAAGGAGTAAACAGTATGCGTAACTATGATTTATCACCACTATTGCGTCAGTGGATCGGTTTCGACAAATTAGCCAGTTCGATGCAGGGGAGCCAGGAGTCTATCGAGTTTCCTCCCTATAACATCGAGAAAAAAGACGATAACCACTATCGCATCACGCTGGCGCTGGCGGGTTTCCAGCAAAGCGAACTGGATATTGAAGTGGAGGGCCCGCGCCTGACGGTGAAAGGCGCCCCGACGCTGTCGGACAGAAAAGTGGAATATCTGCATCAGGGGCTGGTGTTCAAGCCGTTTTCCCTGAGCTTCACGCTGGCGGAACATCTGCACGTCTCTGCGGCGCAGTTTGAACACGGGTTGCTGCATATCGATCTGGTGCGCGAAGTGCCGGAAGCGCTGCAGCCGCAGCGGATTGCCATTGGCAATAGTAGCCGCCCGGCGTTGGACCAGCCATCCGCTGAAACCCAGCCGTCCGCTGACGATAAGTCGTAATTTCCGTTCGGTCGACCCCCTCCCGGCCTCCCCCTTCGTAGGGGGAGGAGTTAAACACCCACCCCTTGGGGGAGACCACAAAGGTTTGCCCGCAACCTCAAACACTCCCGGAAGTTTTTTTGTGCTGCCCGCCACGTTTCCTGCCTTGCCGTTCTGCCAGAATCAATAACAGTAAGCGCTTATGCGCAATCGAATTGCCTGTTTTTACTTTTTTCTCAAAAAGATAGGTCCGCACAAGGATACCGGGTATGAGTGATATCGCGCTAACCGTTAGTATGCTGGCGCTGGTGGCGGTTCTGGGATTATGGATCGGCAACTGGCGGATTTACGGCGTAGGGTTAGGGATTGGCGGGGTCTTGTTTGGCGGGATCATCGTCGGGCATTTCGCCCAGCGCTATCAGTTCGAACTGAATAGCGACATGCTGCATTTTATTCAGGAATTTGGGTTAATTCTGTTTGTCTATACCATCGGCATTCAGGTCGGGCCGGGTTTTTTCTCTTCGCTGCGGGTTTCCGGTCTGCGCCTCAACGGCTTCGCGATCCTGACGGTACTCCTCGGCTGCGTGGTGACCGTTATCATCCATAAGGCTTTCGACGTTCCTTTGCCGATTATTCTGGGGATTTTTTCCGGCGCCGTCACCAACACGCCCTCGCTGGGCGCCGCCCAGCAAATCCTGACCGATCTCGGTTCCGGCGCCACGCTGGTCAATCAGATGGGAATGGGCTACGCCATGGCGTATCCGCTGGGCATCTGCGGCATTTTGCTGGTGATGTGGCTGATGCGCGTGTTGTTCCGCGTGGCGATCGACGCGGAGGCGAAACAGTTTGAGAGCAGCAACGGCACGCATCATGAACAGCTGCATACCATGAATGTGTCGGTCGCCAACGCCAACCTGCAAGGGCTGGCGATTCAGGATGTGCCGATTCTGAACCGCGATACCGTGGTATGTTCCCGCCTGAAGCGCGGCGATGAACTGATGGTGCCTTCCCCGGCGACCATTATTCAACTGGGAGACTATTTGCATCTGGTCGGCACGAAAAGCGATCTGCAACAGGCGCGGCTGGTGATCGGTAATGAAGTGGATACCTCGCTGTCGACCCGTGGCACCGAGTTACACGTAGAGCGGGTGGTGGTGACCAATGAGAAGGTACTGGGGCGCAAGATCCGCGAATTGAATCTGAAGCAAAATTACGATGTGGTGATTTCCCGCCTTAACCGCGCCGGCGTCGAACTGATCGCCGGCAACAATGCCAGCCTGCAATTCGGCGATATTCTCAATCTGGTCGGGCGGAAAACGGCGATTGACGCGGTCGCCGATATTGTGGGGAATGCGCAACAGAAGCTCCAGCAGGTACAAATGCTGCCGGTGTTTATCGGCATCGGCCTTGGGGTAGTGCTGGGATCCATCCCGTTGTTTATCCCCGGTTTCCCGGTGGCCCTGCGGCTGGGGCTGGCCGGCGGACCGCTGGTGATCGCCCTGATTCTGGGACGTATCGGCGGTATCGGTAAACTCTATTGGTTTATGCCCCCCAGCGCCAACCTCGCCTTGCGAGAGCTGGGTATCGTGCTGTTTCTGTCGGTTGTCGGGCTGAAGTCGGGCGGCGATTTTATCGCCACGCTGTTGCATGGCGACGGCATATGGTGGATTGGTTACGGCGCATTAATCACCATTGTTCCGCTGTTGATTGTCGGGGTGCTGGCGCGAATCCTCGGTAAAATGAATTATCTGACGCTGTGCGGCATGCTGTCCGGGTCAATGACCGATCCTCCAGCGCTGGCGTTCGCCAATGGGCTGCATCCCACCAGCGGCGCGGCGGCGCTGTCTTATGCCACGGTGTATCCGTTGGCGATGTTTCTGCGCATTATATCGCCGCAGCTGCTGGCGGTGCTGTTTTGGACGATGTGAAACCTTTTCCTGATTATTTTTATGGCGATGAATAGCAAGGGAAATCGACATAAAAATATATTCATTATTGTCGGCTTGGGTAATTTTTTTATCCCTGTAAATACTAAGGTTTTATATTTTGTTTACCGAAAATTGGCCAGGTTAATTTTATGTTCTTTAATTGTTGTGTGATATTGGTTTTAATATTGAATAATTTCTTAATGAAATTAATAGCTTGATAATTAACTTAATAAACCACTTTGGTAACTAAAGTAATCCTGATTTCACAGTGCGTTATAATACTATATTTCCATTAGTTACTTGATTTTATAGGGCGAGAAAGCTCCCTGACCCCTTTTTCTCGCCTTTTTTTCTGCTGATGTTTCCTGTTGCGCTAGTTAATGCCGTATTAACCTGCAGGGTGATGAAGGAAGAATAACGAAACGCCAACTCCTCCGCTCGGGACATCCGTTGTAACTTAACGAATTCCGTTTTAATAAAGAGTGGTGTAGTTATGTCTGCGAATAATAGCAGGTTGTTAAAGCTTCTGATTATAATTTGTATTGCCGGCGGGTTGTGGATGCTCCCGGTTCCTTCCGGCGTTAAACCTGATGCCTGGCACCTGATGGCGATTTTTATTGCCACGGTGGTCGGCCTGATCCTTTCCCCTTACCCCTTGGGCGCGATGGCGATGTTCAGCCTGACGTCGGTCGCCATTCTGGGGTTGTTATCGATTAAAGAAGTACTTACCGGTTTCAGCGATCCCACTATCTGGATGATCGCCTGCGCCTTCTTTATTTCCCGCGGCTTTATTAAAACCGGTTTTGGCCGGCGTATCGGTTTGCTGTTTATCAGCAAGCTGGGCAACAGCTCGCTGGGGCTGGCTTACGGGCTGGTGTTCACCGACCTGCTGTTCGCTCCGGCCATGCCTTCAACGTCGGCGCGCTGCGGCGGGATTATTACTCCGCTGTTCCGCTCTATTTCCGAAGCCTATGACTCTACGCCGGAAAAAGGCACGCAGCGGCGCATCGGCGCTTTTCTGGTACAGTCCATTTTCCAGTGCAACGCCGTGACTTCCGCCATGTTTATGACCTCCATGGCCGGTAACCCGATGGTGGCTAAACTGGCTTCCCAGTTCGGTATTCATATCAGTTGGACCGACTGGGCGCTGGCGACGCTGCTGCCCGGTTTCCTATCTCTGGCTTTGATCCCCTATCTGATTTACCGCTTCTATCCGCCGGAACTGAAGAAAACGTCGGAAATGCGCGCCATTGCGGTGGAGCGTCTGCGTGAAATGGGGGCGATGAGCCGCAATGAATGGATCGTCCTGGGGGTATTCCTGGGGCTGGTGACGTTCTGGGTGCTGGGGTCGACGCTGAATATCGACGCGACGCTGACGGCGCTGGCCGGTCTGAGCGTGCTGCTGCTGAGCCGGGCGCTGACCTGGGACGACGTGGTCAGTGAAAAAGAAGCCTGGCATACCGTGGTCTGGTTCGCCGTGCTGATGACGCTGGCGGGTCAGTTGAACAAGATGGGCCTGATCGCCTGGCTTGGCGGCCTGGCGGGCGACGCCGTGAGCGGTATGCACTGGTTGCCGATGCTCGGTCTGCTGCTGCTGGTTTACTACTATAGCCACTATCTGATGGCGAGCGCGATTGCTCATATCAGCGCGATGTATGCGATTTTCGTGTCGATTGCCCTGGCGGCGGGCGCGCCTCCGATGCTGACGGTGCTGGTGTTCGGTTTCTTCAGTAACCTGTTTATGTCCACCACCCATTACTCCAGCGGCCCGGCGCCGATTCTTTTCGGCTGCGGTTATATGCCGTTGAGCACCTGGTGGAAGATCGGTTTCCTGGTCGGTCTGGTGGTAATACCGATCTGGCTGGGCGTAGGCGGCATGTGGTGGAAATTGCTCGGTTTCTGGTAAGGCCGGAACGCCCTTATCTTTAACATCGTCGACGTCTTCTTGATGGCGCTCTCCGTCACCCCGTGGCGGAGAGCGCTTTGTGTTCGCCCGGCACGCGAAAAGCGATGAAACAGTATAAGATAACGGTGTCATGATGGTTATTCCGGAGAGCGACATGAGTAAGAAAAAAACACCGTTGAAGTTGGGAACGTCGGTGTTTCTGATGGTTTCGGCGGTGATTGGCGCTGTACTGCTGGTGGTGTACGCCTTACTGTTTTTTCGCATTAATCAGTTATCGGAGGATAACCTGCGGGAAAAGGCATTCGCCATCGCCCGTACTTTCGCCGCCTCGCCCATGGTCATCGACGAGCTGAAAGGGATTGGAAAACCGGACGTCGTGCAGAAGACGGCGGAAATTATCCGTTTGCGTAATCAGCTGCTTTTCGTGACCGTCACCGATATGGATACCATTCGCCATACTCATCCGGAACCGGAACGCATTGGCGAATATTTTTCGGGCCGCGATATTTATCCCGCCTTGCTGGGGATGGAAAACACCGCCATTAACCGCGGTACGCTCGATCCGGCGCTGCGGGTTTTTGTGCCGGTTTTTGACGGCAACCGGCAGGTCGGCGTGGTGGCGTTGGGTATCGCGCTGACCAGCGTGCAAAACGTCATTAACGAGAACCGCTGGATGATCCCCTGGGCTATTCTGGCGGGGGCGCTGGTTGGCTGGCTGGGCACCTTGATTTTAGTGAAAATACTCAAACGAATCATGCTGGGTTTCGAGCCGTTTGAGATCTCCAATCTGTTTGAGCAGCGCAACGCGATGTTGAAACAGATTAAGGAAGGCGTCATCGCCGTTGACCAGCATGCGCGCATCACGGTAATCAATGATGAGGCCAAACGACTATTTCGCCAGGGGCTGCCGGGCGGCGGTAAAGCGGCCGAAAGCGTCAGCGAACAGTGGCTGGAACATCTGCACCTGAAACAGGTGCTGAAAAACGGCGCTCCCTGGCGCGATGAAGAGATCAACGTTAACGGACATCTGTTGCTGACCAACACCATTCCGGTATTTGTTAAGGGCGATATGATCGGCGCCATCGCCACATTTCGCGATAAAACCGAAATCAGCCAGTTACTGCAGCGTTTGACCGGGATGTCATATTATGCGGACGCCCTGCGGGCGCAGTCGCATGAATTTATGAACAAGCTGCATGTAATACTGGGAATGCTGCACTTAAAGTATTATTCCCAGTTGGAAGATTATATTTTAAAAACCGCCAATAACTATCAGGCGGAAATCGGTTCGATTATCCGTAAAGTGAAATCGCCGGTGATCGCCGGTTTTTTGTTGGGTAAAATCAACCGTGCGCGCGATCTCGGCATTACGCTGTCAATCAGCGAAGAGAGCCTGTTGCCGGACACGGACGACGTTGATGCCACCAATGAATTGATCACCGTGTTAGGCAACCTGATTGAAAATGCGATGGATGCCATAGACGGGCAGGAAAATTGCGAAATCAGCGTGAGCTTTCACCATCAGGACGGGCGTTTGCACTGTACGGTGGGCGATGACGGCCCGGGCATCGCGCTGGCGGACCAGGAACGTATTTATGAGCAGGGTTTTTCCACCAAAGGCAGCGGCCGCGGCATTGGCCTGTATCTGACCAAACAGAGTTTGGAGAAGATCGGCGGAAACATCGATTTTGAGTCGGAACCTGAGGTATATACCCAGTTTTTCGTTAACATTCCTTATCAAGCAAGGTTGTTGGACCATGATTAATGTACTGATTGTTGATGACGATGCCATGGTTGCAGAACTAAACAAATCTTATCTGAGTCAGGTATCCGGATTCAGATGTTATGCAACGGTGCCCACCTTACAGCAGGCAAGAAACCTGCTGATGCAGCCGGATTCGGAAATCGATCTGGTGTTGCTGGATATCTATATGCAGCAGGACAACGGGCTGGATTTGCTGCCCACCATCCGTGAGTTTAGTGAAAAGACGGATGTGATCATTATCTCCTCCGCCAGCGACGTATATACCATCAAGAAAGCGCTGCACTACGGCGTGGTGGATTACCTGATTAAGCCTTTCCAGTTCTCGCGTTTTGAGCAGGCGTTGACGGCGTATCGCGAAGAAGCCAACTTGCTGAAACACCGTGATTTTGTCGCGCAGTCCGATATTGATAACCTGATCCGCCGCACCAGCAGCAGCCCCGCCGGCGAGCGCAAAAAACTGCCCAAGGGGTTGACCAGCTTAACGCTGCGCACCGTGTGCGAATGGATTGAGGGAAACCAGGGCGCGGAGTTCTCCACGGAAATGCTGGCCAACGCCATTGGCATCTCCCGGGTGTCATGCCGTAAGTACCTGATCTACCTCGCGGATACCGGCATTCTGGCCACTAATATTCTCTATGGTTCTACCGGTCGTCCGGTATATCTCTACCGGCTGCTGCCGGAAAAACAGGATGCGCTGCGGCAGTACTGCGAATAACGCATCGGGTGAGGGTCGTTTCCCGACCCTGCCGCCATGTTTACAACCTGTAGCCGCTCGCCTGCCGCAGCCAGGCTCCGGCTCCCAGCAGGCCGGGGTGCGGATGGGTGATCAGGAAAACCGGAATATCGGCCAGATAGTCTTTAAAGCGGCCTTTATCCTCAAAGGCGGCGCGAAAGCCGGATTCGAGGAAGAAATCCAGGAAGCGCGGAACAATCCCTCCGGCGATATATACGCCGCCAAACGTCCCCAGCGTTAACGCCAGATTACCGCCAAAACGCCCGAGCAGCGCGCAGAACAGCGACAACGCGCGGCGACAGTCCGCGCAGCGGTTTTGCAGCGCTTTTTCAGACACGTCCTTTGGCGTCAGCGCTTGCGGCGTTCCGCCGTCGGCAAGGACGATAGCCCGGTACAGATTGACGAGGCCGGAGCCGGACAGAACGCGTTCCGCCGACACATGACCGAATTCGGCGCGCAGTATCGGCAGAATTAATGACTCTTCTTCGCTGTTGGGGGCAAAGTCCACGTGTCCGCCTTCGCCGGGCACGCTAATCCATTGTCCGTCCACCGGCAGGAGATGGGCGACCCCCAGCCCGGTGCCCGCGCCGTAAACCGCAATCGGTTTATCCGCCAGGGCCAGCTTCCCGCCGAACTGGATCACATCGTTCGCCTTGAGCGTCGGGATGGCCATACTGACGGCGGTAAAGTCATTGATAATGTCCAGACGGTCAAAATTCAGGCTGCGGGTCTGTTCTATGATGGAAAAGGCCCAGTGATGGTTGGTCATCGCCACCCAGTCGCCGGCGACGGGGCAGGCAATGGCGATACAGCCTTGTTTGACGTTCAGCGCGGGGTGTTCGGCCAGAAAAAGCCGGATAACCGCTTCCAGACTGTCGTGATCCGCCACGGCATAATGTCTGTTGCCCGATATTTCACCGCTTTCCAGGGCACAGAGCGCCAGGCGCGCGTTTGTTCCGCCAACATCGCCCACCAGGGCATATTGATACATAGCGTCTATCTCCGATCGGATTGCCATAGGCTTTACCGGGGAAAAGGCCCGCTGTCTTCATCAGCTTACCTTTTCCGCCGCTTTGGCTATATATAACCAGAAACAGGGGGGGATGGTCACGGTTTCGGCAGAAAATAAACGGGCCGGTCAGCATAGCTGGCCGGCCTGACTACGGGAGATTGGCGGTTAAATCAGATGATCCAGTTCAGCAGCAGCGTAGCGCCGATCACGGTTGACGCGCCGCCGATACGGGTGGCGATCTGGGCGAAAGGCATCAGCGACATACGGTTGGAGGCGGAAAGGATGGCGACGTCGCCGGTTCCGCCCAGCCCGCTATGGCAAGTGGTGACGATGGATGCCTCTATCGGATACATATTCAGGTAAGGTGCGATGAAAAAGCTCACCAGGGCCATGGAAAGCACCACGGAACCACAGACGATGACATAGCCGACGGAAAAGACGGCTACAACGCTTTCCAGCGGGATATACAGCATGCCCAGGCCAATCATCAGCGGCCATACCAGCGAACTGGAGACGAACTTGTAAACGCTGTGCGCGCCCGTTTCCATCGTGGCGGGAATAACGCGGCTGTATTTGCAGAACACGGCGATCAGAATCATCAGCACCGGCCCTGGGATATGCACCAGTTTTTCAAACAGACCGCCGACGATGAAAAATGCGCAGATCATCAGCAAGCCGCCGCCCATCAGGTGGAAATCAACCGGTTTAGGCGCTTCGGTCACGGCGAATATCGCATTGTCTTCATCGCTGCGCACCAGACGGCCTTCGCCGTTCAGGTCTTTGCGACGCAGGCCGAGACGGGACAGGATGCCGGCGCAGAAAATGGCGAAGATGTTGCCGACGACGGCGGCCGGCGCCAGCTGCGCGACGTAGACGTCCGGCGTTTCCCCTAAAATGGCGGAGTAGGCCAGCGATAACGGCAGGATGCCTTCGCCGATGCCGCCGCCGATAATCGGAACAATGATGAAAAAGAAGGTGTGGTAGAAGCTGTAGCCGCAGAGTTTGCCGACCAGCAGGCCGGTTCCCAAGGCCGTCGCCGTACCCACCACCAGCGGAACGAACATCCGGATCATGCCCTGAATCAGGATTTTCCGGTTCATGCCCAGAATGCTGCCGACCACCAGACAGGCGATGACGAAATAGAGGAAATTGGCCTCTTTCATCAGCAGGTGAACGGTTTTCATGGTGTTGTCATTGAATAGATGAAAATACACCAGAATGGAAGGCACCATCAGACAGAGAATGGCCGGACCGCCGATATCTTTAAAAACCGGGATTTTATGCCCGATATGCGCCAGCAGGAACCCCATACTCATAATGACGGCGAAACCGCCGATCATGTTTCTCGGTAAGTACCCCGCATAGGCGGCAATAAAAACAATCGCCGCGATGGCAATAAAAAGAGGGATAGGAACGGATCCGATTTTCTTTTTGAAAATAGCATCTATAAACGACAGAGACGTCGATGTTTCTATAGCAAGATCTTTCTCGCTTAGAATATCAGCTTCAGTTTTTTTCATTGTATTCACCCTGCTAGGACAGTACGGTACAGGAAAGACCTGTGTTTATTTTCAGAAAGTAAAAAAATCCATTTTTTTGTTTTCTATTAATGCGTAACAAAAAACTAAAAATGGTAGAGGTTATTTAACGCGTATTTTTATTGTTGGTAATCTAGCATGAGGGAATGTTAAAAATAATATGTTATTTCATGATTTGTGAACTTATCAGCAACTCCTTTTTAAATAACTTATATCATTTTTTTGTAATTAAATAATGCTAGGAGCGGTGTTGGAGGAGGGTTTCGAGGGAGGAAATCAGGTCTGGCGATAAGCGTAAAATAAAAATAGCACATTATAAAAATAAGTAAATATGCGATATAGACATTAATGAAAGTATTTTTATCGATAAAAATCTAAATTATTCTCGAATCAGCGCGCAAATAATGAATATGAACACTTCATCATTGAAATTATTCATATTACCAACCAAATCTGACTCCGCCTGGCCCGCCCGCCGGGAAACGGCGGGAATGCGCCGGTCGGCATAGGTTGAACCCTGTGGCGCTGGCGGGCAATAAAGTTTTTTTATGAAGCGTAGATAGTCTATTGAAAACGGGTGAATTTTACACTGCCGTCCATTTATTGGCAGAGTTTTCACCTGCTGTTAAGGTTTTTAGCCAAAAATAGTGCTTATATCTTGGCCGGGTCATAGAGATTTATTATAGTTTTTTTAATGGTGATAATTTCTTTTCTAAGGTATTTTTGTGGTTTATATTGCTGATTTTTATATGTTGTATGAAACATAATTCTTTGTTTTTTCATAAATGCTATATTTTAATTTATCCAATCGTTCGCTCTGTGTTTGTAAATCCCTACAGCTTGTATTGACGTCACTGTGATCTGTTGACAGATTTAGGATGCCATAAAGGAAGAAAACAGCAGATGCCAGAATCATTCCACGCCTTTACCGGATGCCGTGGGTTCTCCTGCACCCTGTTCCGGGGTCTTCCTCCGTCATTTTAATTGGTGCCTTCGGGCAAGGGGTATGGGCCATAACATTTAAAAATACCGGTCCGGCCGCATGTACACACAACATCATCATCCATAATGGAGCACAAATAATGAGAAATTCCTTGGTTAAATCAAGGGTTTTGAAGCTTGGACTTGGCTTGCTGGCCATGTCTGTCGCCGCCGGATTACAGGCTAAAACCCTCGTCTATTGTTCAGAAGGCTCGCCGGAAGGGTTTAACCCGCAGCTGTTTACCGCTGGCACCACGTTCGACGCCAGTTCCATTCCTATCTACAATCGCCTGATCGAATTCAAAAGCGGCACCACGGATATTGAACCGGGTCTGGCCGAGAAGTGGGACATCAGCGAAGATGGTAAAACCTACACCTTTCACCTGCGCAAAGGGGTGAAGTGGCAGGATAATAAAGACTTTAAACCGTCCCGCGATTTCAATGCCGACGACGTGCTGTTTTCCTTCCTGCGCCAGCAGGATGCGAACCACCCTTATCATAAAGTGTCCGGCGGCGGCTATGAGTACTATCAGGGCATGGGAATGCCGGATCTGATCGGCAAGATTGAAAAAGTGGATGATTACACCGTCCGCTTCACGCTGACCCGCCCGGAGGCGCCCTTCCTGGCCGACCTGGCGATGGACTTCGCCTCCATTCAGTCGGCGGAGTACGGCGATAAGCTGTTAAAAGCCGGCACGCCGGAAAAAATCGACCTTAATCCCATCGGCACCGGGCCGTTTAAACTGCAGCAATACCAGAAAGATTCGCGCATTCTGTATACCGCCTTCCCTGGATTCTGGGGTAAAAAACCGGGCGTGGACCGCCTGGTGTTCTCCATCACGCCGGACGCTTCCGTGCGCTACGCCAAACTGCAAAAAAATGAATGCCAGATTATGGCCTACCCAAATCCGGCCGATCTGGCGCGCATGAAGCAGGATAAAAACATCACTCTGCTGGAAAAACCGGGGCTTAACGTCGGCTATCTGGCGTTCAACGTGCAGAAAAAACCGCTGGATGAGGTGAAGGTCCGTCAGGCGCTGACCTATGCGGTAAACAAGTCCGCCATTATCGAAGCGGTTTACCAGGGCGCGGGGCAGGCGGCGAAAAACCTGATCCCGCCGACTATGTGGGGCTATAACGACGATATTCAGGACTACAGCTACGATCCGGAAAAAGCCAAGGCGCTGCTGAAAGAAGCGGGCGTGGCGGACGGTTTCACCGTCGATCTGTGGGCGATGCCGGTACAGCGGCCGTATAACCCGAACGCCCGTCGTATGGCGGAAATGATCCAGTCCGACTGGGCGAAAATCGGCGTGCAGGCCAAGATCGTCACCTATGAGTGGGGCGAGTACCTGAAGCGCGCCAAAGACGGCGAGCACCAGACGGTGCTGATGGGCTGGACCGGCGACAACGGCGATCCGGATAACTTCTTCGCCACCTTGTTCAGCTGCGACGCGGCGGAAAGAGGCTCCAACTACTCCAAATGGTGTTACAAGCCGTTTGAAGATCTGATCCAGCCGGCGCGCTCGGTATCCGATCATGCAAAACGCATCGAACTGTACAAGCAGTCGCAGGTGGTGATGCACGATCAGGCTCCGGCGCTGATCGTGGCGCACTCCACCGTGTATGAGCCGATCCGTAACAATGTGAAGGGCTACGTGATCGAGCCGCGCGGCGTACACAGCTTCAACAACGTGTCGCTGGATTAATTCTCAACCCGTCATTTTATGGGCAATCTCCGGGCCTTGCCTGCGCCGCGTCGCCGACGATGTGCGCAGGCAAGGCCTTGTGCCCGTCAAATTGCAGATGTGAGCATAAATAAGCCCGGCAGCCGATGAGCCGTCGGGCACTTATAGAGAGTTCGGGATATGTTGCAGTTCATACTCCGGCGTTTGGGGCTGGTTATCCCAACGTTTATCGGTATCACCCTACTGACTTTTGCTTTTGTGCATATGATCCCGGGCGACCCGGTGATGATTATGGCCGGGGAGCGCGGAATTTCCGCCGAGCGCCACGCACAATTAATGTCCGAAATGGGGCTGGATAAGCCGCTGTGGCAACAATACGTGAATTATATTACCGGCGTATTGCACGGCGATCTGGGCATGTCCCTCAAGAGCCGCATTCCGGTGTGGGAGGAGTTCGTCCCGCGCTTTAAGGCGACGCTGGAATTGGGCGTCTGCGCGATGATTTTTGCCGTCAGCGTGGGGATCCCCGTCGGCGTGCTGGCGGCGGTAAAACGCGGTTCAATCTTCGATCACGCCTCCGTCGGGCTGGCATTGACCGGTTATTCCATGCCCATTTTCTGGTGGGGCATGATGCTGATTATGCTGGTGTCGGTCCACCTCAATCTCACTCCGGTGTCGGGACGTATCGGCGATATGGTTTTTCTGGATGAAAGCATGCCCCTTACCGGGTTTATGCTGATCGATACCCTTTTCTGGGGCGAACCGGGCGACTTCGCCGATGCGGTGCAGCATATGATCCTGCCCGCCGTGGTGCTGGGCACCATTCCGCTGGCGGTGATCGTGCGTATGACGCGTTCCGCCATGCTGGAAGTGCTGGGCGAGGATTATATCCGCACCGCCCGCGCCAAAGGGCTGAGCCGCCTGCGGGTGATCGTGGTGCACGCGTTGCGTAACGCCATGCTGCCGGTGGTGACGGTTATCGGGCTGCAGGTCGGCACCATGCTGGCCGGCGCCATCCTGACGGAAACCATCTTCTCCTGGCCGGGGCTGGGGCGCTGGCTGATCGATGCCTTGCAGCGCCGTGATTATCCGGTGGTGCAGGGGGGCGTGCTGCTGGTGGCCACCATGATTATTCTGGTCAACCTGCTGGTGGATGTACTTTACGGCGTGGTGAATCCGCGCATCCGTCATAGGAAATAGGGGGAGGCTGAGATGACACAGGTTACTGAACCGGTCGTGGTCAATGGCGCGCCCAGGCCGATGACCCCAATCCAGGAGTTCTGGCACTATTTTAAACGCAACAAAGGGGCGGTGATCGGCATGGCCTATGTGGTGCTGATGCTGATTATCGCCGTTGGCGCGAATGTACTGGCGCCGCATGCGCCGTCCGAGCAGTTTCGCGATGCATTGCTTAATCCGCCGGTGTGGCAGGAGGGCGGAAGCTGGAAGTTTATTCTGGGCACCGACGACGTCGGCCGCGACGTGTTGTCCCGCCTGATGTACGGCGCCCGCCTGTCGCTGCTGGTGGGCTGTCTGGTGGTGCTGCTGTCGCTGATTCTGGGGGTGATTTTCGGCCTGCTGGCGGGGTATTTCGGCGGCGTGGTCGACGCTATCATCATGCGCGTCGTCGATATCATGCTGGCGCTGCCCAGCCTGCTGTTGGCGCTGGTGCTGGTGGCGGTCTTCGGGCCGTCGATCGTCAACGCCTCGCTGGCGCTGACCTTTGTCGCCCTGCCGCACTATGTGCGCCTGACCCGCGCCGCGGTGCTGGTCGAGGTGAACCGTGATTATGTGACGGCTTCAAGCGTGGCGGGCGCCGGCGCGGCGCGTCAGATGTTCGTCAATATTTTGCCAAACTGCCTGGCGCCGCTGATCGTGCAGGCATCGCTTGGCTTTTCCAACGCCATTCTCGATATGGCTGCTTTGGGTTTCCTCGGTATGGGCGCGCAGCCGCCGACGCCCGAGTGGGGCACCATGCTTTCCGACGTGTTGCAGTTCGCGCAGAGCGCCTGGTGGGTGGTGACCTTCCCCGGCCTGGCGATTTTGCTGACGGTGCTGGCGTTTAACCTGATGGGGGACGGCCTGCGTGACGCTCTCGACCCCAAACTCAAGCAGTAGCAGAGGTAGAGAGATGGCTTTACTCAATATAGAGAAACTGTCGGTTCACTTTGGCGATGAGGACGTTCCGTTTCGCGCGGTCGACCGCATCAGCTATCAGGTGGAACAAGGGCAGGTGGTGGGCATTGTCGGCGAGTCCGGCTCCGGCAAGTCGGTCAGCTCGCTGGCGATTATGGGCTTGATCGATTATCCCGGCAAAGTGATGGCCGACAAGCTGGAGTTCGACCGGCGTGATTTGACGCGCATTGCCGAGAAAGAGCGGCGTCAGCTGGTCGGGGCGGAAGTGGCGATGATTTTTCAGGACCCGATGACCAGCCTGAACCCCTGTTACACCGTGGGATTCCAGATTATGGAAGCCATCAAGGTGCATCAGGGCGGCAACCGCAAAACCCGCCGCCAGCGCGCGGTGGATCTGCTGACGCTGGTGGGCATTCCCGACCCGCAGTCCCGGCTGGACGTTTACCCGCATCAGCTTTCCGGCGGGATGAGCCAGCGGGTGATGATCGCCATGGCCATCGCCTGCCGGCCCAAGCTGCTGATTGCGGACGAACCGACCACGGCGCTGGACGTCACCATTCAGGCGCAGATTATCGAACTGCTGCTGGAGCTGCAGCAGCGCGAGAATATGGCGCTGATCCTGATCACCCACGACCTGGCGCTGGTGGCGGAAGCGGCGCAGCAGATCATCGTGATGTACGCCGGGCAGGTGGTGGAAACGGGCAAGGCGGAGGATATTTTTCGCGCGCCGCGCCATCCCTATACCCAGGCGCTGCTGCGCGCCCTGCCGGAGTTTGCGAGCGATAAAGCGCGCCTGGCGTCGCTGCCGGGCGTGGTGCCGGGGAAATATGACCGCCCCGACGGCTGTCTGCTGAACCCGCGCTGCCCCTACGCCAACGACCGCTGCCGCCGGGAAGAGCCCGAGCTGCGCGCGATACCCGGACGTCAGGTGAAATGTCACACGCCGCTGGATGATGCGGGGAGGCCAAGCGTATGAACCCGAATAACCTTACATCGCCGCCGCATTTGCTGGATGCGATCGATTTGAAAAAACATTATCCGGTGAAGAAAGGCTTCTTCGCGCCGGAGAGAATGGTCAAGGCGCTGGACGGCGTCTCCTTCACCCTGGAACGGGGGAAAACGCTGGCGGTGGTCGGGGAGTCCGGCTGCGGCAAGTCGACGCTGGGCCGCCTGCTGACGATGATCGAAATCCCTTCCGGCGGCGAACTTTACTATCAGGGTCAGGATCTGCTCAAGCCGGATCAAACGGCGGAAAAGCTGCGCCGCCAGAAGATCCAGATCGTCTTTCAGAATCCTTACGGATCGCTCAACCCGCGTAAAAAGGTCGGGCAGATCCTGGAAGAGCCGCTGCTGATCAATACCGGGCTGTCAAAAGCCGAGCGCCGTGAAAAAGCGCTGGCGATGATGGCGAAAGTGGGGTTGAAAACCGAGCATTACGACCGCTATCCGCATATGTTCTCCGGCGGGCAGCGTCAGCGCATCGCCATCGCCCGCGGCCTGATGCTGGATCCGGACGTGGTGATCGCCGACGAACCGGTTTCGGCGCTGGATGTCTCCGTGCGGGCGCAGGTGCTGAACCTGATGATGGATTTGCAGCAGGATATGGGGCTGTCTTACGTGTTTATCTCCCACGATCTGTCGGTGGTCGAGCATATCGCCGACGAAGTGATGGTGATGTACCTGGGGCGCTGCGTGGAAAAAGGCAGCAAAGAGGCCATTTTCACTAATCCGCGCCACCCCTATACCCAGGCGCTGCTGTCGGCGACGCCCCGGCTGAACCCGGATTTACGCCGCGAGCGCATCAAGCTGGTCGGCGAGCTGCCCAGTCCGCTGAACCCGCCGCCGGGCTGCGCGTTCAACGCCCGCTGCCGGCGCTGCTTCAGCACCTGCACCCAGCTTCAGCCGCAGTTGAAAACCTACGGCGAGCAGCAGGTGGCCTGCTTTGCGGTCGATCAGGACGAGCAGGGCGTTCAGCCCGAGTAATGGGTTGTCGCTGACCCGCGCCTCTGCCATCGCCGGCGAAGCCTTGGCTGCGAAAGTGAGGGAACTGGAACAGGCCCGCTGGCTTGAAGAGAACCAGGAAGCCATCAAGGCGATGAATCGCTTTGTCGCAGAAAATGGAATACCGCGTAGTAGTAAGGGATTACGTATAACCCGACCAACTGCGGGGGTTTAATATCCGCGGCGGATGTGCTGGTAGACGCCGTTGATTTTGTGACAACCGGCAGTTGACGCTAGCGGCGATGGGCCGAGCGGATAAGGTGGAACGCCTCGGCCAGCCGGGCGATGCCGGGTTCAATCCGTTCGGTTTGGATGGCGTGGAATCCCAGACGGAAATAGTTTTCCGGCGGATCGCTGTCGAGAAAATGGGCCCGGCCCGGTTCGATCAGTACCCCGGCGTGGGCGGCCCGCCACGCCAGCTGCTGCGTATCGATCGCCTCCGGGGTGCGTATCCAGAAGGCGTTGGCGGGGGCGCTGCCGGGAATGCGCGAGCATTCGGGCAGGTGGGCGTTCAGCGCATCGTTGAGAATATTCCAGCGTCTGGCGGAGTCTGCGCGGTAGCGGTGCAGATAGGTTTCGTAATAGCCCTGCGCCAGAAAATGGGCCATCTGATGCTGGATGCTGGTGGGGGGATGGCGGTAGACCAGCCGGCGCAGCGCGCGCAGCTCGTCAATCAGTTCGGCGGGCGCCACCACATAGCCCAGGCGCAGCCCCGGCGACAGCGACTTCGACAGGCTGCTGACGTAAATTACCCGGTTGTGGATGTCGCCGGCTTTCAGGGCGGCGCCGGGGTGGGGATCGAAACTGCTTTCCGAGTCGTAATCATCTTCAATAATGATCTGGTCGTGTTCACGGGCGTGTTCCAGCAGCCGCGTTTTACGGGCGTTGCTCATGCTGATCCCGGTCGGCGCCTGATGGCTGGGGGTAACGTAAAAATAGTCGCAGCCGCGGGACGCCTCGGTTAGCCGTATCCCTTCGCTGTCCAGCGCGTGCGGAATAATCTGCGCGTCCTGGAGCGAAAAGGTATTAATGGCTTCGCGGAACACCGGGTTTTCCACCCCGATGCGGGTGTTTTTATTCAGCAGCAGCCGGGCGAGCAGATAGAGCGCGTTCTGCGAGCCCATGGTGATAAGGATTTCGTCGCCGCGGGCGATGATGCCCCGTTTCGGCAGGATACGCTTACGCACCTGTTCAACCAGCGCCGTGACGTCCTGGTCGATATTATCGTACAGCCAGCCTTGGTCGTGACGGGTTCCCATCACTTTACGCGTCGTCTCCCGCCATTGCTCCAGCGGGAACAGCTGCGTATTCGGCTGGCCGTAGATAAAGGGGTAGGGATAATCCATCCACTGGCCCGGTTTCAGGATCGCCAGATAGTTGCTGGGGCAGTGATTGAACCTTTTGCTCCATTCCGGTGCTTGCGGCGCGGCGTCCGAACGGGCGCCATCATCGGCGGCATTCGGCAGGGCGTCGGTCTGGTGATAGTCCGGATGCAGGTAATAGCCGCTGCGCGGGCGGCTGATCAGGTAGCCGTCGTTAAGCAGGCTTTCGTAGACCAGCGCCACCGTATTGCGGGAAATATTCAACTGACACGAGAGCTTACGGCAGGAAGGCAGGGGTTCGTCGATGGGAAACACCCCGGCGAGAATCGAGGCGACCAGCGTTTCCCGCAGCTGTTCCTGCAGGCTTCTGGTCGGTACGAAATCGATATACAGACAGTGATCAATCATTTTCCGCTCCCCCGTTCAATAACCCATACCGGAAAGACAAGCAAATTGCATACCTGAATGGCGCAGCGGGATAAAGATAGCGGAAGGGAAACACTGCCATGGGCGCTATGGCAGTGCGGGATCGGGGAGAGTTTCGGCGCCGCGCGGTCAGTCGCGGTCGATGGCGAAGGGGGACCACGCCTGGCGCACCGGCATGATTTCGATGCGGTTGATGTTCATATGGTCGGGCAGGGTGGCGACCGCGTAGATCTGTTCGGCGATATCCTGCGCGCTAAGCGGGGTGGTGCCCCGGTACAGCTGGTCTGACGCCGCCTGGTCGCCCTTGGTTCGCACCAGCGTAAATTCGGTTTCCGCGATGCCGGGAGCCAGATCGGTGACCCTTACGCCGGTGCCTTGCAGGTCGCAGCGCAGGTTATAGCTGAACTGTTTGACGAACGCCTTCGAGGCTCCGTAGACGTGGCTGCCGGGATACGGCCACTGCCCGGCGATGGAGCCGATATTGATGATGCTGGCCCCTTTGCCGGTGGCGATCAGCGTCGGCAATAGCGCATGGGTGACATTCACCAGCCCGGTGACGTTGGTGTCGATCATGGTGTGCCAGTCCTCCAGCGGCACCTTTTGCGCCGGGTAAGGCGCCAGCGCCAGGCCGGCGTTGTTAACCAGCGTTTTTACCGCCTTAAAGTCGGCCGGCAGCGCATCGACCAGCCGTTTGACCGCCTGCGCATCCCGCACGTCCAGCGCGGAATAGTACACCGGAACCTGGCCCGACAGCTCGTCCGACAGTGCTTTCAATCGCGCTTCCCGCCGTCCGGTAAGGATTAGCGACCACCCCTTGGCGGCAAAATGGTGCGCCGCCGCGTGACCGAATCCGGATGTCGCCCCGGTGATAAACACAATATTCTGCATTGAAAACGTCCCTCTAAAGTTGGATAAAACGGTTTTGCCTACGGCGCGGGCCGATGTGATGCCCGTCCATTTTCACTTTACGGAGTGGAAAACCGCTCTCACAGGGCCAGTTGCACGGAATCTGTGGGACAAACTGGCTCAGGGTTATTCGCTATCTGGCTCTATCCCCGTCGCCGTTTTTGTCCCTAGTCTGGTTTCGACGAGATGAAGTAATTGCAGCGCGCGGCTGCGCCGCAACACGGCCGGCGTCAGCCGATGCCCGCGTAACCATGAGGATGAGAAGATGACCCTGAAAAATGAAGTCGCGTTGTCTAATGATGAAGTCCGCCGGCTGGACAGAGAGTATGTGTTTCACTCCTGGTCGGCGCAGGGCGCGCTGAACCCGCTGGTGATTGCAGGCGGAGAAGGATGCCGCCTGTGGGATTATGACGGGAATTCCTATCTGGATTTCAGCAGCCAACTGGTGAACACCAATATCGGCCATCAGCATCCGAAGGTGATTGCGGCGATCAAGGCCCAGGCCGATTCGTTGACGACCATCGCTCCGTCCACGGCCAATCTGGCCCGCGGCGAGGCGGCCAGACGTATCGTCGCCCGCGCGCCGGATAAATTCAGCAAGGTATTTTTTACCAACGCCGGGGCGGATGCCAATGAAAACGCCATCCGCATGGCGCGCCTGTTTACCGGAAAAGAGAAAATTCTCTCCGGCTACCGTTCGTATCACGGCAATACCGGCAGCGCGATTGGCGCCACCGGCGACTGGCGGCGTCTGCCCAATGAGTATTCCCGCGGCCATATCCATTTCTTCACGCCCTATCTCTATCGCAGCGAGTTTCTGGCGCAAACGGCGCAGCAGGAGTGCGCCGCGGCGCTGCATCATCTGCGGCGCATCATTGAGAGCGAGGGCCCCGACACCATTGCCGCCATTCTGCTGGAAACCATTCCGGGCACGGCGGGAATACTGGTTCCGCCCGCCGGTTATTTACCCGGCGTACGGGCGCTGGCCGACGAGTTCGGCATTATGCTGATCCTGGATGAGGTGATGGCCGGTTTCGGCCGTACGGGCGCCTGGTTTACCTTTGAGCATTACGGCGTCGAGCCGGATCTGATCACCTTCGCCAAGGGGGTGAACTCCGGTTATGTGCCGGCGGGGGGCGTGCTTATCTCCGAGCCCATCGCCCATTTCTTTGATACGCGCCTGTTCCCCGGCGGGCTGACCTATTCCGGCCATCCCCTGGCGATGGCCGCCATTGTGGCGACGCTGGACGCGATGGAGGAAGAAAACATCGTCGAAAACGCCGCGCGGATCGGCGACGGGATGCTGGCCGCCGGCCTGCGGGCGCTGGGGGAGAAATACGCCATCGTCGGCGAGGTGCGCGGTATCGGCCTGTTCCATGCGCTGGAGCTGGTGTCGGACCCCATTGCTAAAACGCCGCTGCCGGCGGCGGCGATGGGCGAATTTAAAACCCGCCTGCTGGAGAAGGGGTTGCTGGGGTTCGTCGCCGAAAACCGCCTGCACGCGGTGCCGCCCTGTATCGTGACCGAAGATGAGGTGACGCTGGCGCTGGGCATAATTGATGAGGCGCTCGCCGAGCTAAACGCGAAGTTTTCCTGATGTCGTTTTCATGCGCCATGCTCGCTTTCAGGCGCATGGCGTACTTGTTCGTCGTCCTCGCGCCAGCGGGGACCTCCTTCCGCCGGCGACGCGCTTGCGCGGCTTATCCTAAAGGCTCCTTCCGACTCAGCCCCTTTTACCCCCATTAAAACAAAATATACGTTTTTCCTATGGATATTGCGCCAAATGGAGGCAAACAGGCGGCGATTTGCACCAAATGTGTTTTACGCCGTCCCGGCTGAAAAACCGATTCCCCTGTTATTGGTAAGGTCGGCGCAAAAACAAACCTTGGCATGGAAATGGCATCTGCTTGATCAGAAACCTAACCAACTAGTCAGAAACCGCCGCTATGGGGAGCCGGAATGAGCCAACCACTGTATGCAGATGAGCCATCACTCATAACGACGACATCGGCTCCGGCCGCGGCCAGACCGGCTATCGTCGTGCGCGACGCCAATGTGATTTATCCGGCGGCCGACCGGCCGGTACAGGCGCTGAAAGAGATTAATCTGACCATTCGCCAGGGGGAGTTCGTCTCCTTTATCGGCCCTTCCGGCT
Organism: Brenneria tiliae; assembly: GCF_023347575.1. Lineage (NCBI taxonomy): Bacteria > Pseudomonadati > Pseudomonadota > Gammaproteobacteria > Enterobacterales > Pectobacteriaceae > Brenneria > Brenneria tiliae. Next base: position 230,569 of record NZ_JAKPCB010000101.1, read on the forward strand.
GCGGTAAGACCACGCTGCTGCGGGTGATCGCCGATCTGGAGCCCATCACCTCCGGCGAAGTGCTGGTCAACGATATGACGCCCGCGGAGGCCCGGCTGGCGCGGGCCTATGGCTACGTTTTTCAGGCCCCGGTCCTGCTGCCGTGGCGCACCGTGCTGGCTAACGTGATGCTGCCGCTGCAGGTGCAAGGCGTATTGCCCGCGCGCTGCGAGGAGATCGCCCGCGAGCAGCTGGCGCGCGTCGGCCTGAGCGGATTTGAGAAAAAGTATCCATGGCAGCTTTCCGGCGGGATGCAGCAGCGCGCGTCCATCGCCCGCGCGCTGGGGTTCGAGCCGAAGATTCTGATGATGGACGAACCGTTCGGGGCGCTGGACGAACTGACCCGCGATAACCTCAACCAGCAGTTGCAGCAGCTCTGGTACAGCGAACGGCGCACCATGGCGTTCGTCACCCACTCCATTTCCGAAGCGGTTTACCTCTCCACCCGTATCGTCATTATGTCGCCGCGCCCCGGCCGCATCGTCAAAATCATTGACTCGCCCTTGCCCCATGAGCGGGATCTGTCCCTGCGCGATGCGCCGGAATTTATTCGTCTGGCTCAGGAGGTGCGTGAAGCGCTAATCGAGGGACACCATGAACATTGACGTCTTGCGTTATCGGGCGCTGCCGGTATTGACGGTGCTCGTCGCGGCGCTGCTGTTGTGGTATCTGCTGGCTATCGCGCTGAACGCGCAGGGGGCCATCGACCGCACCCTTGCCGCGGCGGGCGACTGGGGATGGCGCGATCTGCTGCGCAGCACGCTGAACATGTCGCGCCCGGTGCTGCCGACGCCGCATCAGATTGCGGCGGATATCTGGACCAGCCTGACCAAATGGCCGCCGACGTCGCCGCGCAACCTGCTGCTGCATACCTGGGTGACCGCCAGCGCCGCCCTGAGCGGATTTGTGATGGGCGTCGCGTTCGGTCTGCTGCTGGCGATTTGCATCGTGCATTCCCGCACGCTGGATAAAGCCCTGCTGCCGTGGATCGTGGCCTCGCAAACGGTGCCGGTGCTGGCCATTGCGCCGATCGTGCTGATTATTCTCGGCAGCCTGGGGATTACCGGCCTGCTGCCCAAAGCCGCCATCGCCATGTATCTCTGCTTCTTTCCGGTGACCATAGCCACCGTTCAGGGGCTGCGTTCGCCGCAGAAGCTGGAAATGGAGCTGGTGCATACCTACGCCGCCAGCCGCATCGATACCTTCTGGATGGTCCGGCTGCCCTCGGCCCTGCCTTATCTTTTCCCGGCGTTTCGGGTGGCCATCGCCAGCGGCCTGGTGGGCACCATGGTGGCGGAGCTGCCCACCGGGGCGCAGGCCGGCCTGGGCGCCCGCCTGTTGACCGGCTCTTATTACGGCAATACCGTGCAGATCTGGTCTGCGCTGGTGATGGCGTCGTTACTGGGCCTGATGCTGACCGCGCTGGTCAGCCTGACGGAATACGGCGTGATGAAACGCCGCAAAGGGGGACGGTGATGGGTAGATATGTTTCCGGCGGCGGCGGCATTGTGGCGGCGCTGATCGCCACGCTGCTGGGGCTGGGGCAACTGATCCCCGGCGGCGCGGGCGCGACGAGGGCGCTGATGGTGGAACTGCTGCTGCTGGGCGCGACCGTGCTGGCGCTTTACCCGTCGCGTTCGCCGTGGTTTCTGTCGCTGCTGATGGCGCCGGTCGTTGCGGCGGCCGCGCTGCTGATGCAGCCGGATACGCTGGAGCGGATCGACGCCGTGTACTGGCTGGCGGTGACGGCGCTGGCGATGCTGGCCTGGCATAGCGTGCAGCGGCTGGCCGCGCTCAACGGCCGCCGCCTGCCGGACGGCGCGGTTGCCGCGCTGTTCGGCGCCTGGGTGATTTACTTCTGGCAATTGCTGGTCACGGTATTCGCGGTGCCCCAGGTTTTGTTGCCCGCCCCGCTGGATATCGTGCGGGCATTGTATGAAAACGCCGGGCTGCTGGCGGGCGATTTTGTGCAGACGGTGGTGAAAGCCGTGCTGGTGGGCTATCTGCTGGGCAGCGGCATGGGCATTGCGGTGGGCATTCTGATTGACCGGCTGCCGTTTCTGCAACGCGGCCTGTTGCCTCTGGCCAACCTGACCAGCACCATCCCGCTGGTGGGCGTGGCGCCGATTGCGGTGATGTGGTTTGGGTTCGACTGGCCCTCCAAGGCGGCGGTGATCGTGCTGGTGACCTTTTTCCCGGCGCTGGTCAGCACGCTGGCGGGACTACAGGCCAGCGGCAAGCTGGAGCGCGAGCTGATGTATTGCTACGCCGCCACGCCGCGCAAGACGCTGTGGGTACTGCGTTTTCCGGCCGCATTACCCTTTATTTTCAACGCATTGAAAGTCAATGCCGCCCTGGCGCTGATTAGCGCGATCGTCGCCGAGTTTTTTGGCTCCCCCACGTCCGGGCTGGGTTTCCGTATTTCAACCGAGGCGGCGCGCATGCATATGTCCACGGTGTGGGCGGCGATCGTGGTGGCTTCCGTGGTGGGGTCGCTGTTTTACGCTCTGCTGGTGCGGTTGGAGAAGAAGGTCAATTTCTGGCACCCCTCGGTACGCGGGGAGTCGTAGTCCGTTCGTCGTTGTGTGTTCCACTTTACTCCGAGGATACTCAGATGAGAGATCGTTCCGCTTTTGGCTCCTGTCTTATCGTGGCCGCCGCCACGCTGGCGCTTTCCCTGACCACCGGCGTCCGGGCGGCCGAGAAGGTCACCCTGCAGCTTAAATGGCTGCCGCAGTCCCAGTTCGCCGGCTACTACGTGGCGCAGGCGAAAGGCTATTACCAGGAGGCCGGGCTGGACGTCACCATCAAACCCGGCGGCACCGATATCTCCCCGGTGCAGGTTATCGCCGGCAAATCGGCGGACGTGATCGTCAACTGGATGCCGGATGCGCTGGCGGCGCGCGAGTCCGGGGTGCCGCTGGTGAATATCGCCCAGATCTTCGACCGTTCCGGCATGATGCTGACCTGCCGTAAATCGACGGGGATCAAAACCCCGACGGACTTGAAAGGCAAAACGCTGGGCGTGTGGTTCGGCGGCAACGAGTATCCCTTCTTCAACTGGATGCACAAGCTGGGCTACCAGCCGGATAAGGATATCAAGGTGCTGAAGCAGGGCTTTAACGTCGATCCGCTGCTACAGAATCAGGCGGCCTGCATTTCCACCATGAACTACAACGAATATTGGCAGCTGATTGACGCGGGAATGAAGCCGGACGAACTGATCTCCTTCCCCTATGAGGATCAGGGCGTCTCCACCCTGGAGGACGGCCTCTATGTGCTGGAATCGAGCCTGAAGGATCCGGCGTTCGTCGCCAAAATGGCGAAATTCCTGAAAGCCACCTACCGGGGCTGGAACGATGCGGTGAAGAACCCGGCCGAAGCGGCGGAGATCGTGGTGAATGAGGATATGTCCGGCTCGGCGACGTTAGAGGTACAGCAACGGCAGATGGAGAACGTCGCCAAGCTGATTACCAATGCCGGCACGCCGAAAATCGGCTATCTGGAACCGGCGGCCTATCGGCGTACGGTGGAGGTGCTGCTGAGCGGCGGCGGCGCATCGGTGATCAAAAAAGACCCCGGCGACGGCGCCATGACCCACGCGGTCTGGGACGCCGCGGCGCACTAACCGCTTGCTGATCGCGGCCCGTAAATCCAGGGTTTACGGGCCGCCTGCCTTATCTTTATCCCTGCCGCGCGCCGCCGTTCAGATAGGCGCGCCAGCCCTTCAGGTGGGTGATGTCCTCCGCGTCCTTTAAGCCGTATTGTTCACAGATAAAACCGGTTTCCCAACTGCCGTCGGACAGCTGAACTTTCCCCAGTCCCAGCGGCGCGGGGATCCCGGTGAGAAAGGAGCCGAGCTCCGCGCTGGGCAGTTCCCACACCTCGACCTCAATGGCGGCGCCGCCGTCATCCACGCGCACCATGCCGGGCCGCAGCGGCGGGCCGCCCGCCAGCGCATACAGCCGATAGTGCGGCGCGCTCTGCGTCGCCTGCAGCAGTCGGCCTCCGCGGCGCAGAAGCTGCCCGTTTAACGGCTGGCCCGCAAGATGCGCGCCGCACACCACCAGCCGGGTCCGGTCGTCGCGGGCAACGCGTTGCGGCGCCGTTTCATTCGGCGTTTGCCCGCCGGCCAGCGGCAGCGACTGGCTGCGCTGCCACGCCGCGGCCAGGCTGAGCAGGTATTGGTCGGTGAAGACGCGGCCGAACAGGGTCACTCCCCAGGGCAGGCCGTTGGCCTGGAACCCGGCGGGCAGCGCCACCGCCGCGTAGTCAAGCATGTTCATAAAGTTGGTGTAGTAGCCGAGATCGGCGTTGCGTTTGACCGGTTCGGCGTGCAGTTCATCCAGCGTCACCGCGCGCGGATAGGCGGGGGTCAGGACGCACTCCACGTCGGCCATGGTGCGATCGCAAAGGGTTTTCAACGCCTGTAGCCGGTACTGGGCGCGAAAGGCATCCACGGCGCTGCGGCGGGGGGCTTCGGCGAGTACATCGCGGATCACCGGCAGCACGGCGTCCGGCCGGCGTTCGATAAGCTCGCCCGCCACGCTGTAACGCTCTGCGGTCCACGGCCCTTCATAAAGCAACTTGGCGGCTTCCAGGAACGGGGAAAAATCAATGCCGACCGGGATGCCGCCCAGCGCTTTCAGGCGTTCAACCGCGGCGGCGAATAATGCCGGGCTTTCAGGACAGCCGAGAAATTCCAGCTTATCCGGCACGCCAAAGCGGAAGCCGGGACGCGGCAGGCCGAAGGCGCCGGCGTCGTTCCACTGCGGATTGGCGCGGCTGTAGGCGTCGTCGGGATCTCGCCGGGCGGTTAGCTCCAGCAGTTGGCTGGCCTCCGCGGCGCTGGCGGTGAAGAAGGTTACGCAGTCCAGCGTGCGGCAGGCGGGAACGACGCCGGCGGTGGAAATCAGTCCCTTGCTGGCTTTCAATCCGACCAGGTTATTCAAGGCGGCGGGCACCCGCCCGCTGCCCGCGGTGTCCGTTCCCAGCGCGAAACTGGCTAAACCGAGCGCCACCGCCAGCGCCGAGCCGGCGCTGGAGCCGCCCGCCGGATAGTCGGGGCGGACGCTGTTGCGGCATTCCCCATAGGGCGAGCGGGTGCCGTTGAGGCCGGTCGCAAACTGATCCAGATTGGTTTTCCCGACGGGGATGGCGCCGAGGGCGATCAGTTGCTCAACGATAGTGGCGCTCTTTGGCGGCACATAGGCATAGGCCGGACAGGCGGCGGTGGTGGGGATGCCCGCCAGATCGATATTGTCCTTGATGGCGAAGGGAATGCCGTACAGCGGCAGGGACGCCGGGGATTGCCGTTCCAGCGCCGCCAGATAGGGTTCCTGTTCGTCGGCGCTCAGCGGATGGATGAACAGGTGGAATTCAGGGTTGAGCGCGCTTGCCGCGGCGCGCAGCCGCTGCAGCAGCGCGCGCGGCGTCAATTGGCCTTGCCGGTAGGCGTCCCGCAGCGTATCCAGGCGCAGATCGAAAGTCGGTTGCATGGTATTTTCCTCACTCTTCTTCAATAACAATGACGCACTGCCCGGCGCCGACGGGCGATCCCGGCTGTACCCGCACTTCGCGAACTACTCCCGCGCAGGGGGCGGCGAGCGGGATTTCCATCTTCATGGATTCCAGCACCACCAGCGTGTCGCCTGGCGCGACCTGAGCGCCCACCGCCACCGCCACCTGCCATAGGTTGCCGGCGATCGGGCTTTCGACGCCGTATTGGCCGGGCCGCAGGGGGGCGCTTTCCGGCGGTTGCTCGTGCTCGGCTGCGCCGTCGAGAGGCGCCAGATCGGCGTCGGCCCAGCGCAGCCGCTCGGCGTTGAACGCCGCCCGCTGCCGCCGGCGGAACGCGGCGATGCCGTCCGCTTCCCGCTCAAGAAAAGCCTGATAGTCGGCCTGCGCCAGCTCGCCGTGTTCAATGCGTAGCGGATAGCGTCCCAGCGGGAAGTCGCGGCGAATTTGCAGCAGCTCATCGGCGGAGACCGGATAGAAACGGATCTGATCGAAGAAGCGCAGCAGCCAGGGCTTGCCGTCGAACGCCGCCACGTCCCGGTAGCGGTTCCACATTTGCAGGGTGCGGCCGACAAACTGATAGCCGCCGGGCCCTTCCATGCCGTACACGCACATGTAGGCCCCGCCGATGCCCACCGAGTTTTCCGCCGTCCAGGTGCGCGCCGGATTGTATTTGGTGGTGACCAGACGATGGCGCGGATCGAGCGGCGTGGCGACGGGCGCGCCCAGATAGACGTCGCCCAGCCCCATGACCAGATAGCTGGCCGCGAACACCAGGCGGTGGACCTCGTCCAGATCGTTCAGGTCGTTGATGCGGCGGATAAACTCCAGATTGCTCGGGCACCAGGGCGCATCCTTGCGCACCGTGGTCATGTATTTCTCGATCGCCAGTCGGCAGGCGGGGTCATCCCAGGAGAGCGGCAGGTACAGGATACGCGAAGGGACGCGCAAATCCTGTTTTTCAGCGACCTTCTGCCACAGGTCGGCCACCCTGCGCAGCAGCTGCGGCAGCGGCAGCGTTTCCGGGCGATAGTGGATTTGCAGCGAACGGATCCCCGGGGTGATATCGATAATGCCGTCAATGTCGTCCGCCTGCAGCATTTGCATCAGCACGTGGCCGCGCAGGCGCAACGCCAGATCCAACTCCGCTTCGCCCAGCTCCAGCAACAGATAGGTATCGCCGCTGAGGCGGGCCGCCAGCCGCCTGTCGCCCTGTCCGCAGTCGAGCACCACCGGGGATTGCAGCGGGTGCGGCCGCCAATCGAACGCCTGCGCCCGCAATTCGGCGTATTCCGTTTGGCGCGCCGCGGCCAGCGCCCGCGCCGTTTCAATACTGACCGGGGTAAAGCGCACCTTGTCGCCGGCCTTAAGCTGGCCGAGTTGCCACAGGTCGGCTTCGATGACGGTGACCGGACAGACGAAGCCGCCCAGGCTCGGACCGTCCGGGCCGAGGATCACCGGCATATCCCCGGTGAAATCCACGGCGCCGACGGCGTAAGGATTGTCATGGATATTGGAGGGATGCAATCCCGCTTCGCCGCCGCTCTCCCGCGCCCATTCCGGTTTCGGGCCGATGAGGCGCACGCCGGTACGGCTGGAGTTGAAGTGGACCCGCCACTCGGTGGCGAAAAACCGGTCGATATAGCCGGGCGTGAAATACTCGGGGGCGCCGTGCGGGCCATAAATAACCCGCATTTCGCGCACTGCGGGCAGCGTGGCGATCAGGTCGGCGGGCAGCCGCGCGCCGCTGGCGTCGTCGCGCAGCGCGGGCAGATGCAGCACGTCTCCCGCGCGCAGCGCGCGGCCGGCGTGGCCGCCGAACTGTCCCAGCGTAAAGGTGCTTTTGCTGCCTAAATAATCGGGCGCCTGTATGCCGCCCCGCAGGCACAGATAGCTGCGTGCGCCCGCCCCGCTAATCGTGCCCAGCCGCAGGGTGCCGCCCGCCGGGATGGTGAAGGCGGCGTTCATCGGCTGCGGCCGGCCGTCCAGCTGTAGCGGCAGTTCGGCTCCGGTCACCGCGGCGACGGCGTCGGTATTGAAGCGCAGGGTGGGGCCGCTCATGGTCACCTCCAGCGCCGCCATGCCCGCGTCGTTGCCCAGCAGGCGGTTTCCCAGACAGAGCGAGCGGCTATCCATCGGCCCGGAGGGCGGAACCCCCACGGCCCAGTAACCGATGCGTCCGGGATAATCCTGCACCGTGGTTTGCGTGCCGGCGGCCACTACCTCGAAGGTGCTGGCCCGATAAACCAGCGTTTCCAGACAGCGGGTCCAGGGCCGTCCGCTGGCGAATGGCGTATCCTTCAGGATCTGGCGCAGATAATAGCGATTGGTTTCCACCCCGTAGAGAACCGTATCGGCCAGCGCCCGATCGAGGGCGTTCAAGGCCTCTTGCCGGTCGGGAGCCCAGGCGATCAGTTTGGCTATCATCGGATCGAAATAGGGCGGGATCTCACATCCCGCTTCGACCCAGGTATCGATGCGCAGCGATTTACCCTCGGCGTGGGGGAAGCCGACCGCCGTCAGCAGCCCCGGGCTGGGCTGAAAGTTGCGCCCCGGATCTTCGGCGTACAGCCGGGCCTGAATCGCATGGCCCCGCGGCGCCAGGTTCCGCGCCAGCTCGGCCAGCGGCGGCAGTTCCCCCGCGGCCAGTTGCAGCATCCAGCGCACCAGATCCACGCCCCATACCTGTTCGGTGACGCCGTGTTCAACCTGCAGGCGGGTGTTGACCTCAAGAAAATAAAAACGTTCGTCCCGGCCGTCGTAGATGAACTCGACCGTACCCGCGCTGCGGTAGTCGACCGCCCGGGCCAGCTTGACCGCCGCGTCGCACAGCGCCTTATCCATCCCGGCCGGCAGGTTCGGCGCGGGCGTTTCTTCCAGCACCTTCTGGTTACGCCGCTGTACCGAACAGTCGCGTACGCCCAGCGCCAGCACCTCTCCGCCGCCGTCGCCGAAAATCTGTACCTCCAGGTGACGGGCGCGTTCGATATACTTTTCGACGAATACCCCGGCATCGCTGAAATTGTTCTGCCCCAGGCGGCGAACGCCGTCGAACGCCTCCGATAGCTCGTCGGCGCGCCAGCATACGCGCATGCCGATGCCGCCGCCGCCCGCGGTGCTTTTCAGCATCACCGGGTAGCCGATGGCGCTCGCCGCCGCCAGCGCGGCGTCCGCATCCTCCAGCAATGCCGACCCCTCCAGCAGGGGAATGTTGTGAGCCTTCGCCAGCGCGCGGGCGGTATGTTTAAGACCGAATACCCGCAGCTGTTGCGGCGTGGGGCCGATAAAGGCGATCCCGGCGGCTTCACAGGCTTCGGCGAAGGCGGCGTTTTCCGACAGGAAGCCGTAGCCGGGGTGAATGGCGTCGGCCCCGGTTTTCCTGGCCGCGTCGAGGATCTTATCCACCATCAGATAGGTTTGCGCCGCGGGGCCGTCTCCCAGGCTGACCGCGGCGTCCGCCTGCCGGACGTGCAGACTGGCGGCGTCGGCTTCTGAATAGACCGCCACGCCCGGCACGTTCAGGTCGCGCAGGGTGCGTAAAATACGGCAGGCAATGGCGCCGCGATTGGCAATCAATACGTTTTCAAACATGTGAAACGCTCTCGGAAATGGGCAGGTCGTCCTGCTTCTGCTGTTCTGCGCCAGGGTCGTCCGCGGCGCGGGTGCCGGGGCATCAGGCTTCGTGGCGCGCCGCGGCGGTTATCGCGTTGCCTGGTCCGCGTCGCCGGGCGGTTGATTTTCGCCTCGTCACGACCATATCAGCACCTCCGCCGGGGTGGGGTTCCAGCCGTTGCAGGGGTTGTTGAGCTGCGGGCAATTGGAGATCAGTACGATGACGTCGGTCTCCGCCCGCAGTTCGACGTACTTGCCCGGCGCCGAAATGCCGTCTTCAAAGGTCAGCCCTCCCTCGGGCGTGACCGGAACGTTCATAAAAAAGTTGATGTTGGCGCCGATGTCTCTCTTATCCATACGGCCGTCGTGCAGGCAGGCGCACAGGAAGTTGTCGCGGCAGCTGTGCATATAGCGTTTATCCAGCGCATAACGCACCGTGTTGCTCTCCTGCGCGCAGGCGCCGCCGAGCGTATCGTGCCGGCCGCAGGTGTCGGCGACGATGGTCAGCAGCGGGTTGCCGAGATTGGAATAGAGTACGCTGCCGGTGGTCAGATAGACGTTGTTCTGACGGCGCAGCGTGCGCTGGGGATCGTAGCGCTCCCGCGGGTCGGCGGCGCGGTAAAACAGCGTATCGACGGCCTGGTTGCCTTCCAGATCGAGCAGGCGCAGCGTTTGGCCGGTTTTAACTTCGAACAGATAGGGTTCGCCCGCCGGGATCACATGACGCGACAGCGCCTGTTCCGGCTGAAGGTGGCTGGTGGTTAAGCTCATCGTATTATCCCTCACAGGTATTGGCGTTCAGTGTTATGCAGGGCGCGGGCGTTTTCCGCGCGCGAATGCCGGCAAAGTTCGGTGATGCCGTCGCCGTTTGGCCGCAGCCAGTTCAGTCGCACGGGCTTGGGGGAATAGCGCGGATTGGGGTCCATCGGGTGCTGGAGCGCGGTGAGTATCACCAGCGTATCCATCGGCGCGTAGAGTTCGACGTAATCCCCTGCCTTGGCATTACCCGGCTGGAAGTGGAAGCCGCCGTTTTCATCCACCGTCACCTTGCTGAACAGGTTGACGACCATCAGCAGGTCCTGCAGATTCAGGTTCCACTTCCCCATCTCCACCAGCAGGTTATCCACGCCGTTGCGATGAAAGGCGTTGCGCTGTTCCTGATAGCGTCCCGGACCGTATTTCTCCTCGACTTCCCGTGCGTTGAGCACCCCGCCGAAGCTGTCGTGCCAGCCGCAGGTGTCGGCGGTGACGGCGGCCAGCACCCGGCCCATATCCGAATAGAGACAGTGGCCGACGGTGAGTTTTGCCGTGTGCTGGCCTTTCAGGGTATCGGGCAGATTAAGCCGCTCGCTGGGCTGGGCCGCATTCAGCAGCATCAGGCTGACGTTGGCGTCGCCCTCGATATCCGTGATGCGCAGCAGTTGGCCGCGGCGCAGGACAAACGAGGCGTGTCCGCCGCCGGGGACGATTTCTTCATATAAAGCAGACTGTAAAATCAATGGGTTGGTCATGGCTAAAATCCTTATAAGTGATCGGTCGCCGGCGCCGGGGCGATGTGCGGCGGCAGCGTGGCAAGCGCGCGGCGCGCGGCCAGGCGATCGGCGTTCAGGGGAATGTCGTAGGTCACGCGCGCGCCGTAGGCGTTCGGCGCCTGGGGGTCGATCCGAACCTTGTCGAACACCAGCAGCCGGGTGCCGAGATTGAAACCTTCCGACAGATCGTGGGTGACCATAAAGGCGGTGAGGCGGGTTTCCTGCCACAGCGCCAGCAGCAACTGGTGCATATCTTTGCGAATGCCGGGGTCGAGCGCGCCGAAGGGTTCATCCAGCAGCAGAATGCGCGGACGCATGATGAACGCCTGCGCAATGGCCAGGCGCTGTTGCATACCGCCGGACAGCTGGCCGGGGTATTTATCCAGCGCCTGTCCCAGCCCTACCCGCTGCAGCAGATGCGTCGCCTCTTCCCTGGCCTGGCGCTTGCGGCGTCCGAAGAAGCGGCCGCTGACGCGGGCATGCAGCAGCTCCGGGCCGATGACCACGTTGTCCAGCACGTTCAGATGCGGGAAGACCGAGTAACGCTGAAACACCACGCCCCGGCTGGCGTCGGGTTCATCCGCCAGCGGCTTGCCTTCCAGCAGCAGGCTGCCCCGGCTCGGTTTTTCCTGCCCCAGCAGCAAGCGCAGAAACGTCGACTTGCCGCACCCGGATGCGCCCACCATGGTGCAGAATTCCCCTTCCTCGATGGAGAGGTTCAGGCGTTCCAGCACCACGTGGTCGCCGTACTCCTGCCAGATATTGTTTATTTGAATAAAACTCATCCTTTTTCCCCCGCGGACCAGGGGAAAAAGTAGCGGTTGAGACGTCTTAAGGCGTAGTCCATCAGCCAGGCCAGCAGCGTGATCCACACCACGTAAGGCAGGATCACGTCCATGGCCATATAGCGGCGCACCAGGAATATCCGATAGCCCAGGCCCGCGGTGGCCGAAATGGCCTCGGCGGAGATCAGGAACAGCCAGGCGGAGCCCAGCATCAGGCGCAGTGAAACCAGCAGCCGCGACAGCAGCTGGGGCAGCACCACCCTGAGCACCAGCGTCCAGCTATTGGCGCCCAGCGTTTGCGCCTTGATCAGCAGTTCGGGAGGGATTTCGCGGGCGCGCTGTTCGAGATCGCGCGCCAGTACCGGCGTGATGCCGATAACGATCAGCATCACTTTCGACAGCTCATCAAGGCCGAAAACGATAAACAGAATCGGCAGTATCGCCAGCGGCGGGATCATCGACAGCACGGTCATCAGCGGGGAGAGCGGCGCCCTGAACAGCGGGAATACCCCGGCGGCGATGCCGAGGCACAGCCCCGCCAGCGAGGCGATGCCCAGTCCGATCGCCAGCCGGCTCAGGCTGGCCGCGGTGTCCGCCCACAGCAGATATTCGCCGCTGCGCCTGTCGGCGGTAAACGCGACGCGTTCTATCGCCTCGACCATCTGCGCGGCGCTGGGCAGCAGCTTGTCGCTGGGGTTGTCCGCCAGCCGGACGGCCGAACTGGTGAAATAGAGGGCGATCAGCAGCACAAACGGCAGCAGCATAAGCAGCAGCCGTCCGCCGAGACCCGGGTGACGATTGATTAAACGCATGGCCATTCCCCGCGGTGGTTAGAGTTGCCCTGCGGCGGCCATCTGGGCAAAGGTGGCGTCAAAGCGCAGCTTCACGTTGTTTTCGTCGCCGATAATCACCTCGCCGGGGAAGGCCATTCCCACCGCGTCGGCGCTGCGCGCGCCCTCGCCGAGCAGCCCTTTTTCATAGGAAAAATTCGCTACCCGCCGCATGGTTTTCGGCAGGTCGGCGCTGGTGACGAAGCGTACTGCGTCAGCGGGCGCATGGAATAAATGGGTGGTTTTGAGCTGGGCCCGGTAGCCAGGAAGATCGGTTCCTGAAGCGCGCGCCATGGCCTCAAGCGCGGCGTTATCCCCCGCTTGCATCAGCGCCATGATTTCAAACCAGGCGCCGGTCAGGGCCTTGCCCAGCGCCGGGTTGTCGTTAAGCGTTTGGGTATTGACCACCAGCAGATCGATGATCTCACCGGGGATCCGGCTGGAGCTGAACACTTCGGTGACATTGGGAACGGCTTTGATGGCGGAGAGCTGCGGGTTCCAGGCGCCGACGGCCTGCACGCCGCCGGTATTGAACGCGGCGACGATATCGGCGTCGGAGGTATTCACCACTTTGAGATCTTTTTCCGCCAGCCCGGCCTTCTCCAGCCCGCGCACCAGCAAATAGTGGGAAACGGAGAGTTCGGGCAGGTTGATATTCAGCCCTTTCAGATCGGACAGCGTCTTGTTTTCGCCCTTTATGACGATGCCGTCATTGCCGTCGGAAAAGCTGCCGGCGATCAGGGCGGTGGTATCGACTCCGCCCGCCGCGGGCATGGTCAGCACGTCCATATTGGTCATGGTGCAGCCATCGAACTGGCCGGCGGTGTACTGGTTGATCGACTCCACGTAGTCATTAAGCTGGGTGACTTTGATATCAATACCGTATTTTTTGGCCCACTTATCGATAATACCTTCGGTGCTGATATAGCCCCACGGCATCCAGCCCGCATAAATCGTCCAGCAGACGTTAAAGCTCTTTTTCGTTTCGGCGGCGGCGGAAAAGCTCAGCAGGGTCAGGAGGCAGGCGGTAAGGAAAGACTTTCTCATCAGGGTATCTCCAGTCAGGTTTACGGGGGCAGGAGCAGCAAAATACCTAGAGGTTTTAGGTTTGCTGTCTCCCGGGCTTTTGTCCCGCCGTGTAACCTCGCTGGAGGTCGCCAGCTCTCGGACCAGTCATTCACCCGCGGTGAACCGGAACCCTAGCCAGCCATTATTTAGTGCGCTCAGACGTGTTAGTACTGTGCTGCCCTGTTCACTGGTTTAAGCAAGATGTATACCAGTTTATAAATAAAATAAAAACAAAGAGTTAAGAGTTGGGTGCTGCTAAAAAGACCCTAAAAGAGTGCGCTTAAATCGCCGCCTGCCCGAAAAGAGGGCAATTTCTTCCTCTATGACCGTCTCTTGCGCCGACTCGGGAAGAAGAGCGGAGTAACGGTTGCCGCAGGCGCGCTGCGGCCGCGTTTCTTTTTAGCGATCCTGGCGCGTGTCTTGCACCTGATAAATCGGGTAAGGTTGTGGGTGAACCCTGGGAGGGAAACTGCCGATGTTAAAACAAGCGCTGACCGATGAAGCGGAAGCGGCAAAAGGCCGTATCCGGCTGGATAATGAAGCGGCGATCCTGCTGGCGGCGGAGCATGTGTTCGCCCGGTTTGGCTTTAAGGGCGCCACCATGGCCTTGATCGCCGAGCAGGCGGATTTGCCCAAAGCCAATCTTCACTACTATTTCGGCCACAAGCGGAACCTCTATTTACGCGTGCTGGATGACATTTTGCATGACTGGCTGGCGCCGCTGGAGCATTTTCTGCCGCAGGCCGATCCGCGCGCGGTGATTGAGCAGTATGTGCGGCAAAAGATGGTACTGGCTTTTGAGCGCCCCTATGCCTCGAAGCTGTTCGCCAATGAGATCCTGCAGGGCGCGCCGATGGTGCATGAGCTATTGCAAACGCAGCTGCATGATTTGGTCGCCAGCAAGGCCGCGGTGGTGGATGGCTGGGTCGCGCAGGGGCTGCTGCTGCCGCTGGACAGCAAACACTTCTTTTTCTCTATCTGGGCGATCACCCAGACCTATGCGGATTTTGATATCCAGATCGCCGCGGTGCTCGGCGAGGAGTCCCGCGCGCCGGATGCGCGGCGGCGGGCCGTCGCCCATGTGCTGACCAGCGTATTTAGAATGTGCGGCCTTACGGATAGATAGCGGCGTTAAGCCGTCGTCACGCCGCCGCCGGCGACGTTGAAAAACGTTTCCCGGCGTTTATTGTCCCTCTTCCCGCTTTCTTCTCCCTCTCTTCGCCCTCAAGCCCGGTATTGGCGCAATCATCGTTCATCTTGGAGATACTTGCACCGAAAAGAGGCGCAAAATCCGCCATCGTGAAAGCTTATGGCCGATTAACGCCTTGTTTTTAGCGCAATTGATGGTTGGCAAAAAAATGGCACATAAATCGCATGGTTAGAAGGGAAAACTTAACCATTTGGTCAAGATCTTTGGAACCAGCCAGAGGAGCATGCCGCATGAAAACGTCACTACCGCTCGGCGTCGATGCCGCGGGTATTCAGGCCGGGCGCTTAAGCGAGGCGCAGTACGCGGACAACTTTAGCGACAGCGTGGCGCCGCTGGGGAAAATTCAGGCGGTGATTGAGGCGGAGCGTTGCTACTACTGCTACGACGCGCCCTGTACCCGTTCCTGCCCGGCGGATATCGACGTGCCGAGCTTTATTCATCGCATCGCGCAGGACAACGTGCGCGGCGCGGCGCAGGCAATTCTGAGCGAAAACGTGCTGGGCGGCATGTGCGCTCGGGTGTGTCCCACCGAAACCCTGTGCGAACAGGCCTGCGTGCGTAATCAGCAGGACGGCAGTCCGGTGCGCATCGGTCTGCTGCAGCGTTACGCCACCGACGCCTATCTCTCCAATCCGGGAACGCCGCTGTTTAGCCGGGCGACGTCCAGCGGCAAAAAAGTGGCGGTGGTGGGCGCGGGTCCGGCGGGATTAACGGCGGCGCACCGGCTGGCGCGTCACGGCCATCACGTCGTGGTGTTCGACGCCCGGGAAAAGCCGGGCGGGCTGAATGAGTATGGTCTGGCCGCCTACAAGACCACGGATGATTTCGCCCAGCGCGAAATTGCCTGGCTGCTGTCCATCGGCGGCATCGAACTGCGTCTTAACCACCGTCTGGGACAAGACATCACGCTGGATGCGCTGCGCGCCGATTATGACGCGGTTTTTCTCGCCATGGGGCTGGGCGGCGTCAACGCGTTGGGTATTGAGGAAGCGCCGCTGGAAGGCGTGCGCGAGGCGGTCGATTTTATCGCCGAGCTGCGCCAGGCGCCCGATCCCGCCGCGGTGGCGATAGGCCGCAGCGTGGTGGTGATTGGCGGCGGCATGACCGCCGTCGACGCCGCGGTGCAGGCCAAAAAGCTGGGCGCCCGTGAAGTCACCATGGTGTATCGCCGCGGCGCCGCGGAGATGAAAGCCTCGGCCCATGAGCAGGAGTGGGCGAAAGCCAATGGCGTCGTTATCCGCCACTGGGCGGCCCCTCAGGCGCTCCACGCCGAGGACGGCCGCGTCGCGGCGGTTTCTTTTACCGTTATGCAGGCGCGGTCGGGGGCGCTGGCCGCCAGCGGGGAAACGTTCCGGCTGCCGGCCGATATGGTGCTCAAAGCCATCGGCCAGACCTATGACGCCGGCCTGACCGGCGCGGCGATTGCGCTGCAAGACGGACGCATCGCCACCGACGAACAGGGGCGCACGTCGTTGCCCGGCGTCTGGGCCGGGGGCGACTGCTGCGCCGGCGGGCTTGACCTGACGGTGGACGCGGTACGGCAGGGCAAAGCGGCGGCGGCGTCGATAGACGCGCTGCTGCGCCCCGTTGCCCGTCACTCTTCACTGACCGAGCGGGAGGTTTTGCATGGCTGATATCAGCAGTAACTTTTTAGGGATTAAAAGTCCCAATCCTTTCTGGCTGGCCTCCGCCCCGCCGACGGACAAAGAGTACAACGTGGTGCGGGCGTTTGAAGCCGGCTGGGGCGGGGTGGTGTGGAAAACCCTGGGGCAGGATCCGCACGTGGTGAACGTCAACGGCCCGCGTTACAGCACCCTGCGCACCGCCGATCGCCGCATCATCGGCCTGAATAATATCGAGCTGATTACCGACCGGTCGCTGGATACCAATTTGGAAGAGATCGCCCGCGTCAAACGCAACTGGCCGGACCGGGCGATGATCGTCTCCATTATGGTGCCCTGCGAGGAGGAGGCCTGGAAAAGCATTCTGCCGCTGGTGGAACAGACCGGCGCGGACGGCATCGAGCTGAACTTCGGCTGTCCGCACGGCATGAGCGAGCGGGGTATGGGGGCGGCGGTGGGCCAGGTGCCGGAATATATCGCCATGGTCACCCGCTGGTGCAAGCAGTATTGCCGCCTGCCGACGATCGTCAAACTGACGCCGAATATCGCCGATATTCGCCATCCGGCGCGGGCGGCCTTGCAGGGCGGCGCCGACGCGGTGTCGCTGATCAATACCATCAACTCGGTGATGGGGGTGGATCTGGAACAGATGACTATCCACCCCAATACCGGCGGCAAAGGGTCGCACGGCGGCTACTGCGGCCCGGCGGTGAAGCCTATCGCGCTGAATATGGTGGCGGAAATCGCCCGCGACGAACCGACGCGCGCGTTGCCGATGTCCGGCATCGGCGGCATTGCCACCTGGCGCGATGCCGCCGAGTTTATTGCGCTGGGCTGCGGCACGGTGCAGGTGTGCACCGCGGTGATGGTGCACGGTTTTCAGATTGTGCGCGACATGGTGAGTGGCCTGTCCAACTTTATGGATGAGCAGGGCTACCGCACGCTGGAGGATTTCCGCGGGCGCGCCGTCGGCAGCGTCAGCGACTGGCGTTATCTCAACCTCAATCATATCGACAAGGCGGTGATTGACCAGTCTGCGTGCATTAAATGCGGGCGCTGTCATCTGGCCTGTGAGGATACCTCGCACCAGGCGATCACCAGCCTTAAAGAGGGGGAGCGCCATTACGAGGTCAAGGAAGAGGAGTGCGTCGGCTGCAACCTGTGCGTCTCCATTTGCCCGGTTGAAAACTGCATTTCCATGCGCAGCCTGCAACCGGGAGAAGTGGATTTGCGCACCGGCAAGGTGGTGAGCGGGGAGTACGCCAACTGGACGACGCACCCGAATAATCCGCTGGCGGTAACGGCCGGCACCGTCTGAGTCGGCCTACCCCACCCCGGCCCTCCCCTTCGCAGGGGAGGGAGTTTGGCTCCTCCCCCTGGCAGGGGGGAGGCCGGGAGGGGAGCATTAGCGGCACCGCGCCTAACTTTATTAGCCAGCAATAACGAGGGGAACATGATGAGCCATAACCTGTTAATCAAAGGCGGTACGGTCGTCAATGCCGATCGGGAATTTCGTGCCGACGTGCTCTGCGCCGACGGCGTTATCGTGGCGGTGGGCGAAGATGCCGCCCGCGACGCGCCCGCCGGAACCGAGGTGATCGACGCCGGCGGACAGTACGTGATGCCGGGCGGCATCGACCCGCATACCCATATGAATTTCCCCTTTATGGGAACGGTCACGGTGGATGATTTTTACAGCGGAACGGCGGCGGGGCTGGCGGGCGGCACCACCACTATTATCGATTTCGTTATCCCCAATCCGCAGCAGCCGCTGATGGAGGCTTATCGCAACTGGCGCGGCTGGGCGGAAAAGGCGGCGTCCGACTACAGTTTCCACGTCGCCATCACCTGGTGGGATGAGAGCGTCCGCCGGGATATGGGCACGCTGGTGCGGGAAGAGGGCGTCAACAGCTTCAAGCACTTTATGGCCTATAAAAACGCCATCATGTGCGACGACGAGACGCTGATGAACAGCTTCCGCCGCTCGCTGGAACTGGGGGCGATGCCCACGGTGCATGCGGAAAACGGCGAAATGGTTTACCTGCTGCAGCAGGAAATGGTCAGGCGCGGCATCACCGGGCCGGAAGGGCACCCGCTGTCGCGCCCGCCGGAGGTTGAAGGCGAAGCCGCCAGCCGGGCGATTTCCATCGCCAACGTGCTGGGCGTGCCCATTTATGTGGTTCACGTTTCCTGTAGCGAGTCGGCGCAGGCCATCGCCCGCGCCCGGGCGCGCGGCCAGCGGGTTTACGGCGAAGTGCTGGCCGGTCACCTGGTGGTGGACGACAGCGTGTACCGCGATCCCGATTTCAATAACGCGGCCGCCCACGTGATGAGTCCGCCGTTTCGTCCCAAAGGCCATCAGGAGGCGCTGTGGCGCGGATTACAGTCCGGCCAGCTGCACACCACCGCCACCGACCACTGTACTTTCTGCACCAGCCAGAAAGCCGCGGGCAGCGATAACTTCACCAAAATACCCAACGGCTGCGGCGGCGTGGAGGAGCGTCTGGCGGTTATCTGGGACGCCGGCGTCAATAGCGGACGCCTGACGCCCAGCGAGTTCGTCGCCATTACCTCGGCCAATACCGCCCGCCTGTTCAATATCTATCCCCGCAAAGGCCGGGTTTCGGTAGGGGCCGACGCCGATCTGGTGGTGTGGGATCCCCAGGGCAGCAAAACCCTGTCCGCCAAAACGCATCACTCGAAAAATGATTTCAACGTCTTTGAAGGCCGCACGGTGCGCGGCATTCCACGATATACGGTCAGCCAGGGGAAACTGGTGTGGGCCGACGGCGATCTGCGCGCGCAGCAAGGGGCGGGCCGCTATATCAAACGCCCGGCATTCAGCGCGGATTTCAGCGCCGGCGCCCTGCGGGAAAGCCTGCAGGCGCCGAAAGCCGTGGCGCGTTAAAGAACCTACCCGACAGTAAGACGGTGACGTCCACCCATGAGGAAATCTGTTATGAATAGCGAAGTGTTATCCGCAACAAAAAATAAAATCGATATCGCCGATCTGCGCGTTGACGGCGATCGCCTGTGGCAGTCGCTGATGGATCTGGCGGTGATCGGCGCCACGCCCAAAGGCGGCGTATGCCGCCTGACCCTGACGGACCTGGATCGTCAGGGGCGCGATCTGGTGGTGGGCTGGGGGAAAGCCGCCGGGCTGTCGGTTGAAATCGACAAGATCGGCAACGTGTTTATGCGTCGTCCTGGGCGCAATAACGCCCTGCCGCCAATAGTGGCGGGCAGCCATATCGATACCCAGCCGACCGGCGGGAAATTCGACGGCAACTTTGGCGTGCTGGCGGCATTGGAAGTGATCCGCACGCTGAACGACCGGCAGATAGAAACCGACGCGCCGGTGGAAGTGGTGTTCTGGACCAATGAGGAAGGGTCGCGCTTTGTGCCGGTAATGATGGGCTCCGGCGTCTTTGCCGGCGTATTCCCGCTGGAGTATGCCTATGCCGCGCAGGACGTGGACGGTAAAAACGTGGGGGATGAACTGCGGAAAATCGGCTATGCCGGGGCGCAAACGCCGGGCGACCACCCCATCGGCGCCTACTTTGAAGCGCATATCGAGCAGGGGCCGATTCTGGAAGATCGGGACGTTGACATCGGCGTGGTGCAGGCGGTGCTGGGGATTCGCTGGTATGACTGCGTGGTCACCGGGATGGAGTCGCACGCCGGGCCGACGCCGATGGCGCTGCGCAAGGACGCGTTGCAGGTTTCCACCCGCATCATGCAGGAGGTTATCGCCATTGCCGACCGCTTTGCGCCGCACGGCCGCGGTACGGTGGGCATGGTTCAGGTCCACCCCAACAGCCGCAACGTGGTGCCGGGCAGCGTGAAGTTTTCCATCGATTTCCGCAACCTTACCGATGCGCTGGTGGATGAGATGGATGCGGCGCTGAAAGCCTATATCGCCGGGCTGAGCGCGGAAACCGGGCTGGATATTCAACTGACCCAGGTATCGCAGTATCGCGCCGCGCCGTTCCATCCGCACTGCAAAGACGCCGTGCGCCGGGCCGCCAATCTGCTGGGCTATTCCAATATCGACATCGTTTCCGGCGCGGGGCACGACGCGGTGTATGTCGCAGAGCTGGCGCCGACGGGGATGATTTTTATTCCCTGTAAAGACGGCATCAGCCATAACGAGATTGAGTATTCATCGCCCGAGCAGGTGACGGCCGGTGCGAACGTGTTGCTGCACGCGGTGCTGGAGACCGCCGGCGTGGCGGGGCGGGGAGCGGGCTGATTGCCGTCGTCCCCGCGGCGGTAGGCGGGGACCTGCGAGCATTACCTTCTGCCGTCGTCCCCGCGGCAGTAGGCGGGGACCTGAGGGCATTACCCTCCTCTGTCGTCCCCGCGGCGGTAGGCGGGGACCTGAGGGCATTACCTTCCTCCGTCGTCCCCGCGGCAGTAGGCGGGGACCTGAGGGCATTACCTTCCTCCGTCGTCCCCGCGACAGTAGGCGGGGACCTGAGGGCATTACCTTCCTCCGTCGTCCCCGCGGCAGTAGGCGGGGACCTGCCTGCGCGGGCATAACGGTGTTAGTTAGCGCCTGCCTTCCCGCATCGCCTTCTCAACCTCTTCCGCCAGAATGGCGATGCCGCGCTCAATGCTCTCCGGGTCCGGTACGTAGTTCATCCGCAGGCACTGATGCGCATGCGGCCAGGTCTGATCCAGCCCGGGGAAGAAATAGCGGCCGGGCACCATTAGCACGCCGCGTTTCTTCAGCCGCTGGTACAGCACTTCGGTGGTGACGGGTAAATCCTTAAACCATAACCACAGGAAAATGGCGCCTTCCGGCTTGTGGATCAGACACTGCTCCGGCGACAGATAGCGCCGGATGGTGGCTATCGTTTCCGTTACGCGCCGCTGATAGAAGGGGCGCACAACCTCATCGGACAGGCGCAGCAAATCGCCGCGTCGAATCATCTCGCAGGCCATCGCCGGCCCGATCGCGCCCGGCGACAGGCTGATGATGCCGTTCATATTGCCGATGGCGGAAATCACCTTCTCGTCGGCGATAACAATACCGCAGCGCGAACCGGGCAGCCCCAGCTTGGACAGGCTCATGCACAGAATAATGTTCGGGTTCCACAGCGGCGTCGCCTCGCTGAAAATAATGCCGGGGAAGGGAACGCCGTAGGCATTATCAATCAGCAGCGGGACGTTATGCTGCTGCGCCAGAATATCCAGACGCATCAGCTCTTCGTCGGTCAGCACATTGCCGGTGGGGTTGGTGGGGCGGGAAACGCAGATCAGGCCGATATCGTCGGTAATCGACAGGTGATCAAAGTCGACGTGATATTTAAATTGCCCGTCCGCCAATAGCTCAATCTGCGGACGAACGGAAACAAACATGTTTTCATCCAGCCCGGCATCCGCGTAACCGATGTATTCCGGCGCCAGCGGGAACAGCACCTTGCGCAGGCTGCTATCGGCATGGCGTCCGGCAAAGAGATTGAATAAGTAGAAAAATGCGCTCTGGCTGCCGTTTGTCAGCGCAATATTCTGTGGTCCAATCTGCCAGCCAAATTCCTCGCGCAGCAGCTCGGCCAGGGCGCCGAGCAGGGCGTCTTTACCCTGCGGGCCGTCGTAATTGCATAAGGCGTCGGTTAATTTTCCCTGTTCCAGCATTTCCTGGCAGAGCTGCCGGAAATAGGCGTCCATCTCCGGAATGTGCGCCGGATTGCCGCCCCCCAGCATGATTGCCCCTGGCGTGCGGAGCCCCTCGTTCAGGTCATCCATTAGCTGGGTAATGCCCGCATGACGGGTAAATTTGTTGCCGAAAAGAGAAAAATTCATAGTTTGTCAATTGATGGTATTACATGAATGAACGGCAACCATAGCGTTTGCGCCGCTATGGCGCAATGCGGCGCAAAGTTAATCGAATATCTATTGTTCTGATCCGTTGTTATTTGGCGGAATAAAATGCTGATGGCGGATCGGGGATTAACTCACTCGATTAAAGCTGAATCGATATCAACTTTAACCGATCCATACGTTATTATTTTGTAATAAACATTACTTTTTCTAGCGTTATTGTGATCTGCATTGAAAAAATTCATTGGCGAAATGCTATTTCCTCAACTGTTGATGGGTATCACATTCTGAGGCCGTACTGATTTGTAGTCTTGGTCGTGTAGTAGCTAAATCAATTCAGCAAAAAGGAACGACGAGATGAAAAAAGTACTGGCACTGAGCATTTCATTAGCGCTGACTTCATGGCAATTATCGGCTCAGACATTTGTGCTGACGGATGCTGAAGGCGGCGTGGAGCAAGGTAACTGGCAGATTGGCAGCGATGCGCTGAAGATTAAGGATCAGCACTTCAGCATCGAGCAAAGCGTACTGCGCGGCGGGCGTCAGGAAGGCAGTAAAATCATCACCATCACCAGTCAGAACGGGTTGAAAATCGTACTTAGCCCGACGCGCGGCATGAATTTGCTGCACGTCACCGGGAAAGACGTTCGCCTGGGGTGGGATTCTCCGGTCGACGAGGTGGTGAACCCCAATACCATCAATCTGGAAAGCCGCGGCGGCGTGGGCTGGCTGGAAGGTTTCAATGAAATGATGGTGCGCTGCGGTTTTGAATGGACCGGCCATCCGGTGGTCGATAACGGCATGATTTATACCCTGCACGGCCGCGCCGGCAATACGCCCGCCTCGAAAGTGGTGGTGGACGTCAGCGAAAAAGCGCCTTACCAGATCACCGTGCGCGGTCTGCTGAAGGAGAACAGCTTTAAGAAATCGAACCTGGAAACCTGGACCGAGCTGCGTTACATCCCCGGCAGCGAGTCGTTTACCGTGCATGACGTGCTGACCAATCAAGCCGACTATGCGCGCGATTACCAGATTATTTATCACAGCAATTTCAGCACGCCGATTCTGGAACAGGGCGCGCGCTTTGTCGCGCCGGTGAAAGAAATCTCTCCGTTTAACGACTACGCCAAAGCGGGCCTGAAAGAGTGGCAAACCTATCAGGGACCGACCAAAGACTTTGACGAAATGGTCTTTAACCTGACGCCGTATGCGGACAAGCAGGGGAAAACCCTGGCGGCGCTGGTTAACCGCGCCGGCGATAAAGGGGTCTCGATTGAGTTTGATACCCGTCAGCTGCCGGTGCTGACGCTGTGGAAAAACACCGATACGCTAAAACAGGGCTACGTTACCGGCATTGAACCGGGCACCAGCTACGCCTATCCGGTCACCATTGAGCGCGAACAGGGACGGGTAAAACAGCTGCAGCCGGGACAGAGCACGGAATTTGAGCTGACCTACAGCCTGCTGAGCAGCACGGATGCGGTGCAGAAAACGGAACAAAAAGTGAAAGCGATTCAGGGCGACAACAAAACCACGCTGACGGAGAAGCCGATAGCCGTTGAGTAACGCCGGCGATACCCCACCCCCGACCCTCCCCTTCGCAGGGGAGGGAGAACTGCGCCGAACCCTATTTCAGCACCTGCGGGTTAACGCAGTTTTCTTTTACCTCTCCGCTTAAGGCGGCGATCAGGTTGTCGACGGCGCAGGCGGCCATATTGTAGCGGGTTTCATGGGTTGCCGAGCCAATGTGCGGCAGGGCCACCACGTTGGGCAGTTTTAGCAGCGGGGAGTCGACCGGCAGCGGTTCTTTGGTGAAAACGTCCAGGCCCGCGGCGTGGAGGGTCCCGTTGGCGAGGGCCTCGATCAGCGCCGTTTCGTCCACAACGGCTCCGCGGCCGATATTGATCAGAATCGCGCCGGGTTTCATTTTCGCCAGCTGTTCGCGACCGATAAGGTGGTGCGTTTCGGCCGTCAGCGGCAGGGTGATGCACAGGAAATCCGCTTCGGCCAGCAGGGTATCCAGATCGCAATAGCGGGCGTTAAAGCGCGTTTCCGCTTGCGGATGATGACGGCGGGCGTTGTACAGCACCGGCATACTGAAACCGAAATGGGCGCGCTGCGCCACGGCCAGACCGATGCGGCCCATGCCGAGAATGCCGATGGTTTTATGATGGACGTCGCTGCCAAACCAGTCGCTGCCGATACTCTCTCGCCACTCGCCCGCTTTGACTCTTTCCGCCACTTCCACCACCCGGCGCGCGCTGGCCAGCATCAAAGCCAGCACGGTATCGGCCACGGTTTCGGTCAGTACCGTGGGGGTGTGCATCAGAATAACGCCTTGCTCGTTCAGGGCGTCGACGTCGAAATTATCGTAGCCCACCGAGATGGTGGAGGCGGCGCGCAGACGCGGAGCCTGTTGCAGAAAGGCTTTATCCACTTTGCCGCCCGAACCGATAATGCCTTCAGCCTGAGCCAGCGCCGGGTGATGCTCCGGCGGAAAGTCGTCCAGTTCGGTGACGGCGAAGTGCTGATCTAAACGGGTGCGTAAATCGTCAGGGATCTTTCTATACAGAATAACGCTAGGTTTCATCGCAAACTCCGGCAGGTTAGGGAGGTTAAGGCGGAAATAACGGATGGAATCATCGCGTAGCCGACGGGATACTGCAAGCCATACATCGTGACCTCGCGCCAGGCGCCGCGATTAGCCGCCCGGATAGTGCGCCGATGGCGGAGGATAGGGTTCACGCAGCGCACGCAGCGCACGCAGCCGCAGAAGTTGCTGGCCGTAGCCGGCGATATCGATCCCGTTGGCGCTATCCAACTGCTGTTTAAAGTGTGGGGCAATGCTGGTGGCGCCGTTTATCGCCCCGCAGATTGCCGTGGCCATCGCGCCGATGGTGTCGGTATCGCCCCCCAGATTGGCGCACAGAATGGCGCAGCGGTTAGGATCGGTTTGCGCCAGTTCCACCATGGCGATGGCCGCGGGAACCGATTCAATCATCTCCGCGCCGGTGCCGATCAGGTCATAAATACGCGCCATCGCATGCTCGGTTCCGTTCACGCGTTTGACGGTCTCCAGTGCCAGTTCGATACGGCACGCCAGGGAGGCGCTGTAGGTGGTAATGCGCCTGTTCTGCGCCGCCTGCGCGACCGCGGGCAGCTCCTCGCCGATCCCGCTCCAGGTGGAGGCGCCTTCAATCGCTCTGGAGATGGCCCAGGCGATGACGACCGCGCCGGCGACGGCGATATCGGATTTATGCGTCACGCTGGAAGCCAGCTCGACGTCGGCGATGAAATCATGCAGTGAATGGGGCGGCAGCAGACAACCCAGCGGGGAGACGCGCATCGCGGCGCCGTTGGTAACCCCGTTGTTTTCCAGTTCGCGGATATCGGTTCCCCGCTGTATCGCGGTCAGCGCGGCTTTTGACGAGGGGCCGAGGATATTTTTTTCAAAGGCGCCGAACTCCAGCGCCCAGTGCAGAATGTGCTTCCCTATTACCTTGGGATCGATGCGGCCTTCACAGGCGATAAGGGCATCCGCCAGCGCGATGGCCATCGCCGTGTCGTCGGTGTATTGCGCGGCCTGAAAATAGCAGGCGGCGATATTATCCGCCGGGCCGGGCAGAAAACGGTCAATCCAGCCAAAATGCTTTTTAATCCGTGTTCGCGGCCATAACTCCGACGGCATGCCCATCGCATCGCCCAGCATCTGCCCATATAACGCGCCATTAATCCGGTTCTGCTTATTTGATGGCATGGTACATCCTTAATAAACGTGGATAATCCCCTCTCCTTGATGGTTATTAAGAGATGCCATCCGACTGGCTTTATCGTAATTGATGGTTGATTTTTCTAGTGAAGTTTCTCTGAGCAATATTTAAGCCGTGCTTGAATCGGCACGCTGGAAAACGTTAGTTCATAGCGTAACACCAGATAGAATTAAGATAGTACCTTTACAATCATTAGTTGAGCGTAATGTGAAAGTTTATTTACGTTTGCGGCGCCAGGGGGGGATAAGAAGGTTAACGCCGGCGGATAAACGGCTTAGCGGCTGGCGAACGGCCCGGTCCACTGCATAATCAGCGTGGTCGCCCGGGTTTCCCGATTGAAGTTTTCCGCCACGACGACAAAGCCGTGTTTACGGTAAAACGCGCAGGCCCGCCCATTCCGTTGATACACTTCCAGACTGAGCAGTGAAAATTGCCGCTGGGCGTATTGGATTAATGCCGCGCCGATATTTTGGCCGTAGTAATGCCGCCGCACGAATAAGGCGCCGATAAAACGGCCTTCCAGCACGCTGATAAAACCCGCCATCCGCTCCCGGTCTTGATATATCCAGGTTTGTGACCGGGGGATATAAATATCGCGAACCAGCGGAGCGCTTTCCCGCCAGTAATCCGCGCTGATAAACGGGTGCGCCAGCGTAGTGCTTTCCAGCCACAGCGACATCAGCGGGTCCAGATCCTGCGGCCGGTATGCGCGGATCATGTCGCGGCGTCCCGATGGCAAAAGCAGTCCGCGGTGTGGTCGTCGACCAGGCCGCCGGCCTGCATAAATGCATAGCAAATGGTCGAGCCGATAAACTTGAAGCCGCGTTTTTTCAGCGCCTTTGACATGGCGTCGGAAACGGCGGTTTTGGCCGGCACGCCGGCGAGCGACGCCGGGCGGTTAAGCTGAGGCCGATGGTCGACAAACGACCAGATGAAATGAGAGAAACTTTCGCCCTGGCTTTCCATCTCCAGCCAGGCGCGGGCGTTGGCGATAATGGCTTCGATTTTGCCGCGGTGGCGGATGATGCCGCTGTCCTGCATCAGCGCGTCCACGTCATCCTGAGTCATGCGCGCAATGCGATGCGGATCGAACTGATAAAAACAGCGGCGATAATTTTCGCGTTTTTTCAGCACGGTAATCCAGGAAAGCCCGGCCTGCTGGCCTTCGAGGCACAGCAGCTCAAACAGCTTTTGGCCGTCGGTGCAGGGTTTCCCCCATTCGTTATCGTGATAATCCTGATATAGGACGTCCTGGGTAACCCAGCCGCAACGTTTCATCGGCTTTTCCTATCGTTAATGGTCTGAGAGCCGGTTGTTATTCGGCACCGTTGTTGATATTGATAGTGGCGTCGCTCATTACGCCGCACGATCATTGCACTGAAGCCGCTGTATAAGCAACCAGCTTTTGCTGCCGACGTTCACGGAAACCGGCGCCGGGATGCGCGGGGCGACGATAACCATAACAACGAACAGATTGGGGAACGGGAATGGCGGTTGAGTGGATTTTGGCCTATCTGGCTTTAGGGACGGTGGTTGGCTTTATGGCCGGGCTGTTGGGGATTGGCGGCGGCGGCATTATGGTGCCGGTTCTGACGGCGATGTTTGCCGCTCAGGGGGTGCAAAACGAACATCTGGTGCATATGGCGCTGGGAACGTCGATGGCGGCGATCGTGATTACCGCCATTTCCAGCCTGCGCACCCACCATCAGCATCAGGCGGTGCTGTGGCCGGTGGTCTGGCGCATAACCCCCGCTATACTGATCGGGACGTTCGCCGCCACCTGGCTGGCGACGCTGCTGCCGACGCGTACGCTGGCGATCTTCTTTTCCTGCTTTATGGCCTATATCGCGCTGCAAATGGTGCTGAATATCAAGCCCAAACCGCAGCGTCATCTGCCCGGCACCGCGGGCCTTTCGCTGGCCGGTCTGGTTATCGGCGGCATTTCCGCGCTGGTTGCCATCGGCGGCGGATCCTTGACCGTGCCTTTTCTCACCTGGTGCAACGTGCGTATTCAGCAGGCGATCGGCACCTCGGCCGCGGTGGGGCTGCCTATCGCGCTATCGGGGGCGCTGGGGTATATGATCAACGGCTGGTCGGCGGTCGGCGTGCCCGAATACAGCATCGGCTATGTTTCCCTGCCGGCGGTGGTATTGATTTCGGCGGTAAGCTATTTTACCGCGCCGGTCGGCGCCCGCCTGGCGCACCGTCTGCCGGTGGCGACCCTGAAGAAAGCCTTTGCGGGATTACTGCTGCTGCTCAGCCTGAAGATGCTGCAAACGGTGTTCAGCGGCTGAGGCGTCCGTTCCGAGGGGCGTATAGCAATAAAGCCGGGCATCCCGGCTTTTCCTGCGCCGGCCTGAAAAATCACCGCCGATATAAACTTGTTGCCGCATTCTGGCTGTATATCTCGCTTTCAGAGGGTATACTGGCGCATTCACTATAAATCCACTTGTATCGCGTGCGAATCCAAATGCAAAAGTTTGATACCAAGACCTTCCAGGGCCTGATCCTGACGCTACAGGATTATTGGGCGCGCCAGGGCTGTACCATTGTTCAACCGTTGGACATGGAAGTCGGCGCCGGCACCTCTCATCCGATGACCTGTCTGCGGGCGCTCGGCCCGGAACCCATGGCCACCGCCTATGTGCAACCGTCCCGCCGTCCTACCGACGGCCGCTACGGCGAAAACCCCAACCGTCTGCAGCACTACTACCAGTTTCAGGTCGTTATTAAACCTTCTCCCGACAATATTCAGGAACTGTACCTCGGCTCGCTGCAGGAATTGGGACTGGACCCGACGATCCACGATATCCGCTTTGTGGAAGACAACTGGGAAAACCCGACGCTGGGCGCCTGGGGGCTGGGTTGGGAAGTGTGGCTTAACGGCATGGAAGTGACGCAGTTCACCTACTTCCAGCAGGTCGGCGGTCTGGAGTGCAAGCCCGTCACCGGCGAGATCACCTACGGTCTGGAACGTCTGGCGATGTATATTCAGGGCGTGGACAGCGTTTACGATCTGGTGTGGAGCGACGGTCCGCTGGGCAAAACCACCTACGGCGATGTGTTCCATCAAAACGAAGTGGAGCAATCCACCTACAACTTTGAACACGCCGACGTCGATTTCCTGTTCTACTGCTTCGAGCAGTACGAAAAAGAGGCGCAGCGCCTGCTGGCGCTGGAAAAACCGCTGCCGCTGCCGGCCTACGAACGCATTCTGAAAGCGGCGCACAGCTTTAACCTGCTGGATGCGCGTAAAGCGATTTCCGTTACCGAGCGTCAGCGCTACATCCTGCGTATTCGTACCCTGACCAAAGCGGTAGCCGAAGCCTATTACGCCTCCCGCGAGGCGCTGGGCTTCCCCCTGTGTAACAAGAACGTGTGCAATAAGCAACAGAGCTAAGAGGCAGCCATGACTGACAAGACTTTTCTGGTGGAGATCGGCACGGAAGAGCTGCCGCCGAAGGCTCTGCGTAATCTGGCGGAATCTTTCGCCGCCAATTTCACCGCGGAACTGGATGCCGCCGGCCTGACTCACGGCGACGTGAAGTGGTTTGCCGCGCCGCGCCGTCTGGCGCTGAAAGTGCCCGGCCTGAGCGCCGCGCAGCCGGACCGTACCGTTGAAAAACGCGGCCCGGCGATCGCCCAGGCGTTTGACGCCGCCGGCCAGCCGACCAAAGCGGCCGAGGGCTGGGCGCGCGGCTGCGGCATCACCGTCGATCAGGCCGAACGGCTGACGACGGATAAAGGCGAATGGCTGTTATACCGCGCGCATGTCAAAGGCGAACGGGCCCAGGCGCTGCTGGCGGGCATGGTCAACGCCTCGCTGGCTAAGCTGCCGATCCCGAAACTGATGCACTGGGGCGACAAAGAAACCCAGTTTGTGCGTCCGGTGCATACCGTGACCCTGCTGCTGGGGGACGAACTGATCCCGGGGCGGGTGCTGGGTATTGATTCCGCCCGCACCCTGCGCGGCCACCGCTTTATGGGCGAGGCGGAATTCACCATCGACAATGCCGATCAATATCCGGACATTCTGCTGAAGCGCGGCAAGGTGGTGGCGGATTACGACCGGCGTAAAACCCAAATCAAAGCCGATGCCGAAGAGGCCGCGCGCAACATCGGCGGCAACGCCGATCTGAGCGACAGCCTGCTGGAGGAAGTGACCTCGCTGGTGGAATGGCCGGTGGTGCTGACCGCCAAATTTGAAGAGAAATTCCTCGCCGTGCCGGCGGAAGCGCTGGTGTATACCATGAAGGGCGACCAGAAATACTTCCCGGTCTATGACGACGGCGGCAGGCTGCTGCCGAACTTTATTTTCGTCGCCAATATTGAATCCGGCGATCCGCAGCAGATTATCGCCGGTAATGAAAAAGTGGTGCGGCCGCGTCTGGCGGACGCCGAGTTCTTCTTCAATACCGACCGCAAAAAACGGCTGGAAGATCATCTGCCGCGTCTGGAAACGGTGCTGTTCCAGCAGCAGCTCGGTTCATTACGAGACAAAACCGACCGTATTCAGGCCTTGGCGGGCTGGGTTGCCGAACAGATCGGCGCCGATGTGAATCACGCCACCCGCGCCGGGCTGTTGTCCAAGTGCGACCTGATGACCAATATGGTGTTTGAATTCACCGACACCCAGGGCGTGATGGGCATGCACTATGCGCGTCACGACGGTGAGGCGGAAGACGTCGCCGTGGCGCTGAATGAGCAGTATCAGCCGCGCTTCGCCGGCGACGACCTGCCTTCCTCCGCGGTGGCCTGCGCGCTGGCGATCGCCGACAAGATGGATACGCTGGCGGGGATTTTCGGCATCGGCCAGCATCCGAAAGGGGATAAAGACCCGTTTGCGTTGCGTCGCGCGGCGTTAGGCGTATTGCGCATCATCGTCGAGAAGCGCCTGCCGCTGGATCTGCAAACCCTGACGGAAGAAGCGGTGCGCCTGTATGGCGACAAGCTGACCAATGTCAGGACGGTGGACGAGGTGATTGAGTTTATGCTCGGCCGCTTCCGCGCCTGGTATCAGGAAGAGGGCCACAGTGTGGACACCATTCAGGCGGTGCTGGCGCGCCGGCCGACCCGTCCGGCGGATTTCGACGCCAGGGTGAAGGCGGTGAGCCATTTCCGTACCCTGGAAGCCGCCGCCGCGCTGGCTGCCGCCAACAAACGCGTGTCCAATATTCTGGCGAAATCCAGCGATACGCTGAAAGCGAGCGTTGATGCGTCGGTATTGAAAGACGCGGCGGAAATCAGGCTGGCGACGCATGTGGTGGTGCTGCGCGACAAGCTGGAGCCGCTGTTCGCCGCGGGACGTTATCAGGAAGCGCTGGCGGAGCTGGCGGCGCTGCGTGAACCGGTTGACGCGTTCTTTGAGCAGGTGATGGTGATGGCCGAGGATCAACGGGTGCGCATTAATCGCCTGACCTTGCTTAATGAGCTGCGAAACCTGTTCCTGAAAGTGGCGGATATCTCTGTGCTGCAATAATTAGCAGCCGTCATAATTAAAACCTGTCCTGAGCATTGGCGTTAGTTAAATGTTCAGGATAGGTTTATTAACATTAAATTTTCCCTTTAACAGCATAAAATTAACCTCTTCCCATCGTCGAATAATACTTTCCCTGGGCATTATTTCTTTTTTTTTTGCGGATTTTAATTAATCTCATTTAAGTTACTTATTTAAATAACATTATAAATCAGTGTATTGTGTATAAATTCCACCTTTTCATTTTTATTAAAACACAATCAAGGTCACAATTCATTTTTTCTGTCTATGCTTATAATACCCATATGGCAGCGCGCATAAAATACAATCCGATGCGTTTATCTTCGGCGATAAAATTGGATGCCACACTATTCTAAAGGGTAAAGTTACTGTCGGCTTATATTCATAACGCATAGTTTTTCGACTTTATATGGCGCATAAAAATATAAAATAACCCGCCATCCTTGTCTGTGGTGAAAACGTTAACGCTTGTAGGTCGACTGTAACGCTATTTTATTTTTCTGAATCTAATAGTTTTTCAATTACAGGAGATTGTTATGAGCTTCATTAATTTCTCTATTCCGCGTGATATCACCTACGGTGAAAATGCGCTGGAGCGGCTGGCGACTCTGCGGGGAAGCAGAGCGGCGATTGTGACCGGCGGCAGCTCGATGAAACGGCACGGTTTCCTGGCAAGAACCGAGCAACTGCTCAAGCAGGCGGGAATGGAGAGCCTGCTGATTGATAACGTGGAGCCCAATCCCTCGGTGGCCACGGTGCAGCGCGGCGCCAAAGCCATGCTGGAATTCAACCCTGACTGGATCGTGGCGATCGGCGGAGGGTCGGCGATTGACGCGGCGAAAGTCATGTGGTGTTTCTATGAGCATCCGCATCTGACGCTGGAGGATATTCTGCCGGTAGGCTCGATGCCGCCGCTGCGCAACAAGGCCAAATTCATCGCCATTCCCTCCACCAGCGGTTCGGCTTCGGAAATTACCGCCTTTTCCGTGATTACCGATACGGAAAGCCATATTAAATACCCCATCGTCGCCGCAGATATGGTGCCGGATATCGCCATTCTCGACCCGGCCATTCCGGCAACCTGTCCGCCGCACATTACCGCCCATTCGGGCATGGATGTGTTGACCCACGCGCTGGAAGCCTATGTGTCCACCGCCGCCACCTCGTTTACCGACCCTTACGCGCTGGAGGCCATTCGGCTGGTGTTTGAGAATCTGGAAACCGCTTACCTGTCGCCGGACAATATGCAGGCCCGTTTTCATATGCATAACGCCTCGGCGCTGGCGGGCATCGCCTTTACCAACGCCTCTCTGGGGATTATCCATTCGCTGGCGCACAAGCTCGGCGGCGAATTCGGCGTTACCCACGGTCTGGCCAACGCGATAATGCTGCCGTACGTGATTCAGTACAACAGCCACTGGACCAATAAATATCAGCTGATTGAAAAACGTTTCGGCATTATCAATCTGGCCGCCGCCATCCGCGATCTGAATCACCGGCTAAATATTCCCGACACGCTGCGCGAGTGCGATGAAGTGGATTTCAGCGAAGAGAAATTCAATAAGGTGCTCGACCGCATGAGCAGCAATGCGCTGGCCGATCCCTGTACGTTGACCAATCCCGGCAATCCGCAAGTGGAGGATATGAAGGAACTGTATACCGTCTCCTATTACGGCAATTAACCCCGTACGGTTAACGTCCGCGAGCCGCTTTCCGCTCGCGGACGTTTTTTTGTTTATCTATCCTGCTGTTCAAAAGCGGTTTGCAGCGCCGATACCAGCAGATCGCAACCGGCTTTATCAATCACCAGCGGCGGCGCCAAAACCAGTTTCGGGCCAACCGGACGAACCACCGCCCCCGCATCGCGGGTTGCCTCGGCGATACGAAAAGCCAGATTATTATCGGCCGCCAGGGAGGCTTTGGTCGTTTTATCTTCAACCAGATCAAGCGCGATCATCAACCCTTTGCCGCGCACGTCGCCGACGGAGGGGAAGCGCTGCTCGAAGGATTGCAGCCGACCCAGTAAATATTCCCCCATATGCGCCGCGTTAGCCGGCAGGTTTTCGTTCTCCACAATGTCCAGCACCGCCAGCCCGGCCGCGCAGGCCAGCGGATGACCGCCATAGGTGTAACCCGTCATCAGCAGGCCGCGGGCATCACGGTTTTCCAGATAGGCTGCTTCAATACGCTGGTTGAACACGGTGGCCGAGAGCGGTACATAGCCCGCCGTCAGGGCTTTGGCGAACACCATGATATCGGGTTTGACGCCCCAGCCGCGGGAGCCGAACATCGAACCGCTGCGGCCGAAGCCGGTCACCACTTCGTCGGCTATCAACAGTACGCCGTACCTGTCGCATACTTCCCGCACCAAAGGCCAGAAGTTGGCCGGCGGAACAATGATGCCCCCCGCGCCCTGTATCGGCTCGGCGATAAAGGCCGCAATGGTTTGCGGGCCGTAGTAAAGAATATCACGCTCCAACTGTGCGGCGACCAGCTTGCCCAGCTCAATGGGATCGTCGCAGTTCCAGGGATTGCGATAGAGCCAGGGTGATTCAATCTGGGTGCAGCCCTCCAGCATGGGGCCGTAGTTCAGGCGATAAACCGGCAGCCCGGAGACCGAGGTTCCCCCCATATGGACGCCGTGATAGGCGTTTTTTAGCGAAATAAAACGGGTGCGCTGAGGTTCGCCTTGCAATATCCAATATTGACGCGCGACCTTTAGCGCCGTCTCCACGCCGTCCGACCCGCCCAGGCCGTAAAGTACGCGGCTCATGTCTTCCTGCCGGGTCAGTTGGACGAGCCTGTTCGCCAGCTTTTCCGCCGCGGGGTGGCTCACGCCGTCAAACAACTGGTAGTACGCCAGCTCATCCATCTGTTTAGCGATGGCGGCTTTTACTTCCGGGCGGTTATGGCCGACGTTGACGCACCACAATCCCGCAAAGCCATCCAGCATTTTCCGGCCTTTGTCGTCCCAGATAAACACGCCGTCGCCTTTGACGATGCGCAGCGGATCGCGGCCCGACCAGTCGTTGGGGTGGGCCATTGGGTGCCAGAAGCGGTAGCCGCTATTCCCGGCGGAGGTGTTCGGCATAGTCATAGCAATACTCCGTGAAAAGTTATTAAAGGCTTTCGACGATTTGACCTACTCGCGAGTAGCGTTGCGGATTCAGACGGCGCAAAAAATGCGCGCCCAGAAAGCCGCCCAATGCGACGATCAGCACCAGATAAGGCAAGGATGAAACCACGGGGGAGGCGGAGCCGCTCAATACGTCAAGGTTGCCGACCACCATGATCAGCGCCGCCGACATGCCGAACGCTGAGATAACCGGGGCGATCAGCCGGCTCCACAGGGAAACCCGCAGCGATGCGTGGCGCAGGAAATACACCACCACCGCGACGGAAACGCAAAGCTGCAACAGCAGAATCGACATGCTGCCCAGTGCCGACGCCCAGGAAAAGACGTGCGCCATCGGGTCGAGCCGGGCGAGGGCAAACAGCGCCGTTGCGCAAAACATAAAGACGCCCTGAGCAATGCTTGCCACATAGGGCGTTTGGTGCCTCGGGTGCGTTTTCGCCATTTTCGACCACGCCAGGCCGTCGCGGCTGATGGCGAATAAATAACGTGAAAGGGTATTGTGAAACGCCTGCGCCGCCGCAAAAAGGCTGGTCAGCAGCAGGATGGACATCACATGGATCGCCCAGGGACCCAGTACGCTCTCCGTCACGCTAAAGACGAACATGCCCGGATCCTGTGCCGCCATTGTCGCGATATTTGCCGAACCGGCATACTGCACGAACGCCCAGCCGGTCAGTGCGAAAAAGGCGGTAATCAACGTCACCGCCAGCAGCGTGGCGCGAGGGATGACTTTTCCCGGTTCACGGCACTCTTCCGAGTAAATCGCCGTGGCTTCGAATCCGACAAAAGAGCAGATGGCGAAGATCATGGCGATCCCGATATCGCCATGAAATACGGTTGCCAGGCTGAACGAACTTAACTCGAAGGCGATCGGCCGCGTGAAGATAGCGACATCCGCCAGCAGCACGATACCGACTTCCAGCAGCATCAATACCCCGAGCACCTTGCCGCCCAGCTCGACCTTGGCGATGCCGAGCGCCACCACCAGAATCTGCATGGCCAGTGAAAACAGCCACCAGGGAATAGCCATCCCGGTTTGAACGTGGAGGAACTGCGAGAAAAAGAAGCCAAACATGGCCGTGACGGCAAGCTGTATCGCCGTATAGGCCAGCAGGGCGATGCCTAATCCGGCGATGCCGCAGCGGGTGCCCAGTCCCTGGGCGATATAAGCGTAAAACGCGCCGGCATTGACCACGTAGCGGCTCATGGCAATAAATCCGAAGCTGAAAACGATCAGCAATATCCCCGCCAGAACGTATACGCCCGGTACGCCGGCGCCGTTTCCCGCCATAAAGGCGACGGGCAGTCCCCCGATAACCCCGGTTAACGGCGAGGCGGCCGCAATGACGAAAAAGATGATCGACCACAGTCCCAGACTGCCTTTCTGAAGCTGATTTTTTTGCGGATACCGATTTTGTTGCGGAAAATTGTGCTTTGCCATGTTCCCGTCCCCTTGCTGATGGATCATGGCCAGTCTATGAAGCAGTGGGACGTTGCCGTTATCGAAATCTGGCAAACATTTTAGCCGGGGCAGCGAATGGCTTTAAGGGTCTGGGACGGCAGTTCGCCGAACAGACGTTTATAATCGACGGTAAACTGAGACAGGTGCCAAAATCCCCATTTTGAAGCGATCTCGCTGATATTCGAGGCTTCATTACCCATCACCAGCATCCTTTTCACGCCGTTCAGCCGCATGTTTTTGAGAAAAACCGCCGGACTTTGCCCGGTCACCGTCTCAAAACAGTTCTGTAACGTGCGGCGGGAAGTGTGCGTCATCAGGCATAGCTCATCCATGGTCAGCGGCCGGTCCCGGTTGGCTATCAGCGCTTCCTGCGCTTTGGCCACAACGCGCTGCGCTTTCTGGCGCGAATGTTTTACCGCCGGGGGATGTTTGCCGATCACGTCAAAAAAGGAGAACGCCAATCCTCTGATGTCGCTCTTGAACTGAAGTCTGGCCTGTTTTTCCGCCATCTGTAGCGGATGCTCTATCATGCTGTGGAGCATTGCCGTTATCTGTTGCCTGATGCGTGACGCCAACGCGTCGTTCCTGACGGCGTAAACCGCATGCGGTAATTCATCGATTATGTCCGGGATCAGGGAAAGCGGGATACTTAATACCTGCAATGAAGAGTACTCAGGCGTTTGCAGCATCAATTCGCCGCGCTTGTAAGACCAGGTGACATCCTGCAACGTCAGATTTTTACCCATCCAGCGCGTGTCGCCCGACAGGGCGTTGAATACCCCTAAACAGAGCGTATCCGCGCGGCCTTCACCGCTTTGAAACACCGATTGCGACAGCCGCTCTTCGTAAAATTGCACGCCGTCCAGCCAGGCTTCTTTAATCTCGCCTTCGAATCGGCCCTGCGAAATCTGGTCGTAGCGTAATGACCAGTCGGTAAGGAGTTGACTATGCTGGGCCAGCTCTTGAATATGCGAGGCGCAACGGAAACCATTCTGCTGACTGGAATAAGAAGTGAGTTCCATAATCTGTCCTTACCTGAAAAGAGGGTAACAAAGATCAGCAAAAATCAAGCCAGGAAAATATCGAAATCTGGCAGAATTTTTATCTTTCAAATAAGAAATAGCGGGATTTTGATTTTTAAATCAGGCCTGGTTAAGGTTTAAATATATTTTTCTCGCTATGCCGGCATAAAACCCTCTTTTCCGCTGCACCAATATAGATGAATTGCTCATTTTTGAAGCAATGCTCCCGTCCGCCATCATCTTGACAGGCCGTTGCGGCAAGCGTGTCGGGGGGGCGCCGCTTTTCGCGCTGCGGCATGAACTGACTGATTCGACTATGCTTACGGTTATCCGAAACACGCTTGCGGCGTGTTCTCTATGCGCTAACCACGACCATCGACAAGCATGCAAAACAGGGGTATGGAATGAAAGGATTGATGGAATATCGTTCACGCTGGCTGCTGCCGGCACTGATGTTTTTTATGGCGTTGCAGCTGGCCGGCTGCGGTGACTCCGAGGCCGATCAACGCCGGGCGTTTACCGATTTTCTGCAAAGCGTCCAACTGCAACAGGATGGCAAATTACCGGCGCTCACCGAAGAACAAAAGAAGAGCTTCGGCCCTTTTATCAATGACTACGCGGTATTGACCACCTTTTCCCAGCAGGTGAATCAAGCGGTGGCGGGGAGCCTGACGCCGCTGCTGGAGCAGATCTCCCGTATTCGCGTCCCGCGGGATTATCTGTCGCAGCGCGACAACCTGCGACAGTCCATCGGGGCGCTGAATCTGCTGGGGCAGCAGGTACAGGCCGCAAAAGCCCAGGCGGATAATGCCCGCCGCGCGCTCAAACAGCCGGAAGAATTACAGGTCGCCTATGAACGGCTGTATACGCGGACCGTCACGCAGCCGACCAATGCATTGCTGCCGCTCGTCCCCAGCGCCATCGCCTTTGCGCAAAGTCTGATTCAGGTGGGGGATTACCTTGAGGCCCAGGGCGATCGGGTGGTGTTCGGTGAAGCAACGGTGCAGTTTCATACGCCCCAGCAGGTGGCGCAATACAACAGCATGGTCGCCAACCTGCCGATTCAGCAACGGAATTTAATGACCGCGCTGAAAGGAGTAAACGGCGTTCTCCGTCCATAATTACCCCGCCATACGTCTAATCCGGCGACGCAATGAAAATAAATTGTGATTTGCGTCGCATAAAACAAACAAGCACCCATCTCTAAAATGTGACGTTCATCACATATATGGCGTGAACGCCATCCCCAAACTTGCCATTTTTTTAATTTTTTATCTTTTTTTGTGAACTGAGTCACCTGTTTGTATCGTTGGTGTGGGGTGTTTGTGTGATTTATGTCACAAAAATGCCGCCATGTTGCGCTATTGAAACGGAGTGCTAGAGTCCGCGTTACATACAGTAACACCGGCGGATAGGCGTTATACCGTCTCACAATAATTATCACGCGCTCTTATTGTCAGCGCGTTTCAATAGGGGTGTGTTTTTATGCTTTCACCAGATATCAAGATCAAAGTTCAGAACTTTGGTCGCTTTCTGAGCAACATGGTGATGCCCAATATCGGCGCATTTATCGCCTGGGGTATTATTACCGCACTGTTTATACCTACGGGCTGGATCCCCAACGAGACGCTGGCGAAACTCGTCGGGCCGATGGTTAGCTATCTGCTGCCGCTGCTGATCGGCTATACCGGCGGCCGCCTGGTGTTCGGCGAACGCGGCGGCGTGGTCGGGGCGATCACCACCATGGGGGTGATTGCCGGTACGGATATTCCAATGTTCCTCGGCGCCATGATCGTCGGCCCGTTGGGCGGCTGGGCGATTAAACGTTTCGACGGCCTGGTTGACGGCAAAATCAAAAGCGGTTTTGAAATGCTGGTCAACAACTTCTCCGCCGGCATTATCGGTATGCTGCTGGCGATCCTGTCGTTTCTGGCCATCGGTCCGCTGGTCGAAGTCTTTTCCCAGGTTCTGGCCGCCGGCGTCAAGATCATGGTGCAGAACAGCCTGCTGCCGCTGACCTCTATTTTCGTTGAGCCGGCAAAAATTCTGTTCCTCAACAACGCCATCAACCACGGCATTTTCTCGCCGCTGGGTATTCAGCAGGCGACGGAGACCGGGAAATCCATCTTCTTCCTGATCGAGGCTAACCCAGGCCCCGGTATGGGCGTGCTGATGGCCTATATGTTCTTTGGCCGCGGCAATGCGAAAGAGTCCGCGCCGGGCGCGGCGATCATCCACTTCTTCGGCGGCATCCACGAAATTTATTTCCCTTATGTGCTGATGAACCCGCGGCTGATTATTGCGGTGATCCTGGGCGGGATGACCGGCGTATTTACGCTGAGCCTGCTGAACGGCGGCCTGATCTCTCCGGCGTCGCCGGGTTCTATTCTGGCGGTATTGGCCATGACGCCGAAAGGCGCCTATTTCGCCAACGTAGTGGCGATTGCGGCGGCCTTCGCGGTTTCCTTCGTCGTTGCCGCCGTTCTGCTGAAAAGCGGTAAAAACAAGGGCGAGGAAGATATTGGCGAGGCCACCCGCCGGGTGCAGGATATGAAAGCGACCTCCAAGGGCCAAAGCCGCGCCAATGGCGGCGTTAGCGGCGACCTGAGCACGGTACGTAAAATCATCGTCGCCTGTGATGCCGGCATGGGGTCCAGCGCCATGGGGGCCGGGGTGCTGCGCAAAAAAGTGCAGGATGCCGGGCTAAGCAATATTTCGGTGACCAACAACGCCATCAACAACCTGCCGGACGATGTCGATCTGGTGATCACCCACCGCGATCTCACCGAACGCGCCCTGCGCCATGCGCCGCAGGCGCAGCATATCTCGCTGACCAATTTCCTCGACAGCCAACTGTACAGCGATCTGGTGGCGCGTCTTGCCGCGGCGCAGGGCGAAGCTTCTGACCAGCCCGCGGCGGTTGCCCCGCCGGCCGACGCCGCTGCAGCGCCAAATCTGTTCCAGCTCGGCGCCGAGAATATTTTCCTTAATCAGCACGCGGCGGATAAAGAACAGGCCATTCGTTTTGCCGGCGAGCAGCTGGTGCAGGGCGGCTTTGTCAAGCCGGAATACGTGGATGCCATGCTGGAGCGTGAAAAGCTGACTTCCACCTATCTGGGCGAATCCATTGCGGTGCCGCACGGCACCATCGAAGCGAAAGACCAGGTACTGAAAACCGGCGTGGTGTTCTGCCAGTACCCCGACGGCGTGCGTTTCGGCGAGAGCGAGGATGACGTCGCGCGTTTGGTTATCGGTATCGCCGCCCGTAATAACGAGCACATTCAGGTAATTACCAGCCTGACCAATGCGCTGGATGATGAAGCGGTGATTGAACGCCTGACGCATACCCAGGACGCGCAGGAAGTGCTTGACCTGCTGTCCGGTAAAAAGAACGCCTGACTATAGGGTAGCGCCGCCCGCGGGCGGCCTCTTTTTTCTTCGTTCTAAAAGGGTAAGTATAATGAAAGCATTACATTTCGGTGCCGGTAATATCGGCCGTGGATTTATCGGCAAGCTGTTGGCCGACGCCAATATCGAACTGACGTTCGCCGACGTCAGCCAGCCGCTGCTGGAGGCGTTGAATAGTCGCAAAAGCTATCAGGTGCGTATTGTGGGAGAGCAAACGCAGACCGAAACCGTCAGTAACGTGAGCGCGGTTCACAGCGGCGGCCAGGAAGCGGCGGCGCTGATTGCCGACGTCGATCTGGTTACCACGGCCGTCGGGCCGCAGATTCTGGAAAAGATTGCCGGGACCATCGCCCAGGGGCTGGTGAAACGTCAGGATAACGGCAATGCGCGGCCGCTGAATATTATCGCCTGTGAAAATATGGTGCGCGGCACCAGCCAGCTTAAGCAGCACGTGCTGAAACTGCTGCCGCAAGATAAGCTGGAGTGGGTGGCGGAGCACGTGGGATTCGTCGACTCCGCGGTCGACCGTATCGTGCCGCCTTCCGAGGCCGGCAGCAGCGATGTGCTGGCGGTGACGGTGGAAACCTTCAGCGAATGGATCGTCGACCGGACCCAGTTCAGCGGAGAGCCGCCGGCCATCCCCGGTATGGAGCTGACCGATAACCTGATGGCGTTCGTCGAGCGCAAGCTGTTTACGCTGAACACCGGTCATGCCATTACCGCCTATCTGGGCCGGCAGGCCGCACATCAGACCATCCGCGACGCCATTCTCGATCCGCAGGTGCGCGCCGTGGTCAAAGGGGCGATGGAAGAGAGCGGCGCGGTGCTGATTAAACGCTACGGTTTTGACGCCGATAAACACGCCGCCTATATCGATAAGATTCTTGGCCGTTTTGAAAATCCCTACCTGCACGATGACGTGGAGCGCGTGGGGCGCCAGCCGCTGCGTAAGCTGAGCGCCGGCGACCGGCTGATTAAGCCGCTGCTGGGGACGCTGGAATATCAACTGCCGCACGACAACCTGATTATCGGTATCGCGGCGGCGATGCATTACCGCAGCGAGCAGGATCCGCAGGCGCAGGAACTGGCCGCACTGCTGCAAAAACTGGGGCCGCAGGCCGCGCTGGCGCAGATTTCCGGTCTGGACGCCGACAGTAAGGTTGTCGCGCAGGCGGTGAATGTGTATAACGCCATGCGGTGATCGGCGCGTCTCGGCACAAGGCAGGTTTTGCCTTGGCCTGATTCCCGCGGGCGTTCGCAACCTTGATGTTGGGAGCAGGCGATGTCGGATATAACCGATGTCGCCGCACTCGCCGGCGAGCCATATTACCGGAGGTGGGACCGATCTGTGCGCGGGCTAAAGGTACGAGAAGGGACGATGGAAGAAACACAGGCGTTTGAAAACCGGGTGCTGGAAGCGCTGAATGCGGCGACGACGGTGCGCAGCTTTATGCTGCGGGCCGTTGAGCTGTTGGCCGAGGCGGCCGGCATCCTGATGTTGCAGGTGTTTCGCAAGGATGACTATGCGGTAAAATATGCGGTTGAGCCGCTGATGACGGGAAGCGGTCCGCTGGGCGCGCTTTCCGTGCGCCTCAAGCTGATTTACGGATTGGGGATGATCAGCCGTAATGAGTATGAGGATGCCGAATTGCTGATGGCGCTGGGTGAAGAG
The DNA here is from genome assembly GCF_023347575.1 of Brenneria tiliae. Lineage (NCBI taxonomy): Bacteria > Pseudomonadati > Pseudomonadota > Gammaproteobacteria > Enterobacterales > Pectobacteriaceae > Brenneria > Brenneria tiliae. The sequence continues at coordinate 272,577 of NZ_JAKPCB010000101.1, forward strand.
CTGGCGCACGACGAGCGTGATTACCGCTTTACCGATGATGAAATTCTCGGCCCGATTGGCGAATTGCACTGCGTCAGCGCGCTGCCCGCCGAGCCGCCCCTGCCCGCCGGCGGCGACCCGGGGGATCGGTTGCTGATTAGTATGCGCCAACAGCGTTATCAGCAGATGGTTCGCTCCACGCTGGTGCTGTCGCTCACGGAGCTGATTTCCCAAATCAGCTTGAAAAAAGCCTTTTGACCGCTGTTTCTCCTCCCTCGTCCACTGCACCGGCAACCGGTTTAGTGTATGCTTGTGCCCCCGCATGATTCTCCCCGTACATAGGTTTATTAGGTTATGAAAGAGCAGGAAAAAGCAGAAATAAAACGCCTCAGCGATCAGTTGGATAAGTTGAACCGTAAGCAGGTCACGCTGCTGGAACAAGGGGATGCGGAAGCGATAACCCTTAATCAGGAAGCATGCGGGAAGCTGGCGGCGGAAATTGAGCGCCTGCGTAATGTCAGAGAGCAGAAGCTCAGCCTGGAAGCGCAAAAGCTGACCCGTCTGCCGTTTAGCCGCGCCATCAGCAAAAAAGAGCAGGCCAATTTGGGCGCGTTGAAGAAAAGCGTACGCGGATTGGTGGTGGTGCACCCCATGACGGCGCTGGGGCGTGAAATGGGCCTGAAAGAGATGACGGGCTACGCGCCAAAACCCTTTTAGGCCGCGCCTCCCGTCCTTCTCCTCCGTCATGTCCGCAGATTCCCGCCTGCTGCCGCGGGAATGACGGGCAGTGGCGGGGATGACCGTCGCGGGATGACTATGCCTGAGCGGCTTTGTCAGCAACCTCTCTTGCTTACCGCCATTACTTTTTATAGCCCAACTGGGGCGATGAACGGGAAAACGCGATGCCGGCCGGCGTTGTCTCGTCCTGTGAGGTCGCCAGACGAAAGACGGAAACGGCCTGTTTGAGCAGCGTCGCCTGCTCTTCGAGCGAGTCCGCCGCCGCCGAGGATTGTTGTACCAGCGCGGCGTTCTGCTGGGTGGTGCTGTCCATTTCCACAATCGCCTGACTGATCTGGGTAATTCCGCGGCTCTGTTCATCGGAAGCCGTGGCTATCTCGCCCATAATGTCATGCACCTGCGTCACGGACGTGACGACATCATGAATGGTTTTACCCGCATTGCCGACCAGCGTGGCGCCGTGCCCGATCTGGCTGACCGTCTCGGCAATCAATCCCTCAATCTCTTTGGCCGCCTGCGAACTGCGCTGCGCCAGATTGCGCACTTCGCCGGCCACCACGGCGAAACCCCGGCCTTGCTCGCCGGCGCGGGCGGCTTCAACCGCGGCGTTCAGCGCCAGAATATTGGTCTGGAAGGCGATGCCGTTAATCACCGAGGTGATCTCGGCGATACGCTTGGAGCTGTGTTCAATATCGTTCATGGTTTTCACCACGTTGTTCACCTGCTCGCCGCCTTGTTTCGCGGTCTGGGATGCGCCGATCACCAGGGTGTTGGCGTGGTGGGCGTTGTCGGCGTTCTGTTTGACCGTTGCGGTGAGCTGCTCCATGCTGGCGGCGGTCTGCTCAACGGCGGCCGCCTGTTGCTCGGTACGGGAGGAGAGGTCGGTGTTGCCGGCGACGATCTCCCCCGCGGCGGTGAAGATCTGACTGACGCCGATGCGGATCTCGTCGATCATGTTATGCAGATTGGCATTCATTTTCGCCATCGCCCGGATCAGCTGCCCCAGTTCATCGCGGCGGGTGGTTTCGACGGTCATGGTCAGATCGCCGGTGGCGATGCGTTCGGCCATATCCAGCGTGGTATTCAGCGGGGTGGTGATCTGGCGTGAGATAAACCAGGAGATCAGTAACCCGAGGATAAGGGTAATCAGCGCGGTAACGCCCATCTGGATCTCGGAAGCGCGAATATCCTGCTGGGTGAGCTGTAGCTGATCCTGAAGCAGGGATTGGATGATGGCATTGAGTTCGTCGGCGCTGGCCGCCATTTGCCGCGCCTGGGTCAGCTCTTCCTGATAGGCCGGCATATAAGCCTTGGCCCGCTCTTCATAGCTATTCATGGTGTTCAGGACCGGCGCGAGTATCGCCTGTTGTTCGGCGGGCAGGCTCTGGTGCAGCGTGGTCAACGAGGTTTGCGCCTCGTCAATGGCGGCGGCGAGTTCATCCGCGGATTCCTTATCCCGGGATAACAGCATGCCGCGGACATGATAACGAACCGCCGTCAGTTTCAGGTTCAGATCGGCAAGCAGCAACTGAAGCGTCAGATTATAACCGTCGGCATTTAATTGATCGCCCAGTTCTTTTAATGGTTTTCCCGTTTCGGAAATATTCCAGCTTTTCCTGACGTCGTCCTTTTTGTGAATGGCATCAACGTAGTTTTTCTGCCGTTGCTGATATTCGGCGATAACGGTTTCGATATGGGTGAATTGTTCTCTGGCTTTTTCCGGCCAGTTCCAGCCTTTGGCATCAGATACATACTTATTGATATTATCAATATGAGTAATATTTTGCTTTATATCTTCCGGGGAGTATGTGGCGCTATAGCGTACCCGATAATATTTCGCCTGGTTAATTTCATTATTGATATTGTTGCTTAAATTGACTTTATCAATACTTCCTTTTAATTCTTCAATATGCATGACGCCTGCGCCGGCAATAATTACCGTCATTATTAAGATCAGGAAGAAGCCTAAGCCTAATTTCTTACCGACGTTGATATTTTCAAATTTTATAGCCATTTTGTTTCTTCCACTATCTTATGAACTGAATACTGACTCTGGTTTCGTCCCCGTATTGCGAATGACGGGGGACGGCGCCACGAGATTGTCGTGTGAGATACAACATATCGGTATAAAAATCATACGATAGGATCACAGTTAATTTATCGGCAATTTATGGAGAATCTTTACTATACCCGTCATACTTCAAGCTGCAGATGCGTTGGCTGCGCTCAGTCACCCGAATCACTTACTTTAGTAAGCTCATCGGGATTCCTTCCCTTGCCGCCTTCCTGCAACTCGAATTATTTAGGGTATATCTCTATTGCTTATCAATATGCAAATAAAGTCTGGGAGAGGGGGAATATTCGATAATTTATAATAAAAAACCGGAATAACGACGGTTATTCCGGTTTGCTTTGCGACCGCCCGGGCAGGGCGGCGGCGGGAAACGGCTTATTTTTTCGCTTCCGCGAAACGTTTGGCCGCTTCGTCCCAGTTTACGACGTTCCAGAACGCTTTGATGTAATCCGGGCGACGGTTCTGATATTTCAGATAATAGGCATGTTCCCACACGTCCAGACCCAGGATAGGGTAGCCGGATGCGCCGGAAATAGCTTCGCCCGACAGCGGGCTATCCTGATTGGCCGTGGATACCACCGCCAGTTTGCCGTCATCTTTCAGCACCAGCCAGGCCCAGCCGGAACCAAAGCGGGTTGCTGCGGCCTGTTCAAATTTTTCTTTGAAAGTATCGATGCTGCCGAAATCACGCTCAATGGCGGCTTTCAAATCGCCAGCCAGCGTGGTGCCCAGCTTCAGGCCTTTCCAGAACAGGCTGTGGTTGGCGTGCCCGCCGACGTTGTTACGTAAAACGGTTTTTTTCTCTGCCGGCACTTTGTCCAACTGGGTAAGCAGCTCGTCTGGGGACAGCTTGGCGAATTCAGGCAGGGATTCCAGCGCCGCGTTAGCATTATTGACGTAGGTCTGGTGGTGTTTGGTGTGATGGATTTCCATCGTTTGCTTGTCGAAATGGGGTTCCAGTGCGTCATAAGCATAAGGCAGGGATGGCAGTGAATAACTCATGTTTAGCATCTCCGTGGTTATAGTGCTGAGTAATTGTAGTGGTGAACTGCGCCGTACCGAAACGCGACCTTGCTCACAATTTCCTAGGTCCGGTACAAGGACAGTATGCGGCGCTGATTTTGTTAGCACCGCGTAAGCACTACGTTCATTATAGTTAATTAAATGATATTGAAAATGATTATTCTCGTCCAAACGCGGTCATCTGCCGGCGTTTAACCCAATATAACAAGCGCTTATGTGGTTAGGGTATGAGGTAAAAACAAATCGGTCTAAGCTCGGCGGGCGCCCGGGGTATGATTTTCCGCCGCCGCGCTACTCGCTCAGACGCTGCGGATGAGTATAGATGGTGGCCCGCCCCGGACGACAGAACCCCGCCAGCGTCAGGTTGCAGCGCTCGGCCACCTCGACGGCCAGCGAGGTGGCGGCGGAAACCGCGAACAGGATCTCCACGCCGCACATGGCGGATTTTTGCACCATCTCGTAGCTGGCGCGGCTGGAAACCAGCACCGCGCCCTGCCGCCACGGCTGTTTTGCCCGCATGCCGAGCAGCTTATCCAGCGCCACGTGGCGGCCGACGTCTTCACAGCCGCCGCGCAGTGCGCCGTCCGGCGTAATCCAGGCCGCGGCATGGGTGCAGCCGGTTAACTGGCCCGCCAGCTGTACCTGCTGCAGCTGCGCCAGCGCCGATTCAAGGCGGCTGAGCGAAAAGGTCTGGGTAAATGGCAGGGGCGCAACCGGTTTGCCGATCTCCGCCAACTGCTCCACCCCGCAGACGCCGCACCCGGTGCGGCCGTCCATCGCCCGTCTGCGGTTTTTTAAACCGGCGAAGCGGCGGCTGGAAAGTTCGATTTGCACCTCAATGCCGTTGCATACCGGCTGAACATCGATGCCGTAGATATCCTGCGGTGCGGCGATGATGCCTTCCGACAGCGAAAACCCCAGCGCAAACAGCTCCAGGTCTTTCGGCGACGCCATCATCACCACGTGTGAAATACCGTTGTAGACCAGCGCCACGGGCACTTCTTCCGCCAGCCAGTCGGCCTGCGGCTGCGTCAGCGCGCCCTGATGGCTGACGGTACGCTGACAGGCTCCCGCGGGGGGAGTAACCGTTTGTGGGATAACGCCTTTCACCTGAAATACCTGCAAGTTAATCGCTTTTAATCAATGGCGCTATTATTTCACCGCCTCCCCGCGGATGCGAACTTTTCTCTGCAAACAGCGATCGTGCCCGCGTCATGGTTGTGAATTTGTTGATTGATGGTTGCTAAATTGTGACTTGCTTCGAAAAGTTGCCATTCTCTCTGACCGGCGGCTGTCATAACGCGCTATCCCCGCATACGATTTAACCATGCTCACCGCGCAGCGACCGTTTTCCTATAGCCTCTATTTCCACTGCGGTTCCGCCGCGTACCCCAACCGCGAAAAGGAGACTGAAATGGCACATATCACACCTGAAGGCCGGCTTATTTCCGATGAGTATGGCGCGCCTAATCTGAAAAAACGCTATGACAACTTTATCGGCGGAGCCTGGGTTCCGCCCGACGGAGGTGAGTATTTTGTTAATCTGACGCCGATTACCGGCCGACCTCTATGCGAGGTGGCCAGCTCTACCGCGCGGGATGTTGATTATGCGCTGGATGCCGCCCACCAGGCGAAGGCCGAATGGGGCGCCATGCCGGTACAGGAGCGCGCGCTGCTTCTGAATCGTGTCGCCGACAGGATGGAGCAAAACCTCGACCTGCTGGCCAGCGTGGAAACCTGGGATAACGGTAAACCGATCCGTGAAACCAGCGGCGCGGATGTCCCGCTGGCCATTGACCACTTCCGCTATTTTGCCGCCTGCATCCGTTCTCAGGAGGGGGCGATCAGTGAGATCGACGGCGACACCGTGGCGTATCACTTCCATGAGCCGCTGGGCGTGGTGGGGCAGATTATCCCCTGGAACTTCCCGCTATTGATGGCCTGCTGGAAGATGGCGCCGGCGCTGGCGGCGGGAAACTGTATTGTGCTGAAACCGGCCAAGCTGACGCCGCTGTCGGTGCTTGTTCTGATGGAGCTGATTCAGGACATTCTGCCGCCGGGCGTGATTAACGTGGTGAACGGGTCGGGCAGCGAAATTGGCGAATATCTGGCGACGTCGAAGCGTATCGCCAAAGTGGCGTTTACCGGCTCCACCGAGGTCGGCCAGCAAATCATGGGCTATGCCGCCCAGAACGTGACGCCGGTGACGCTGGAACTGGGGGGTAAATCGCCCAATATTTTCTTTGCGGATGTGATGGACAAAGAGGACAGCTTCTTTGACAAGGTGCTGGAAGGGTTCACGCTGTTTGCCTTTAATCAGGGTGAAGTCTGTACCTGTCCGAGCCGGGCGCTGGTGCAGGAGTCGATCTACGATCGTTTTATGGAGAGAGCGATTAAACGCGTGGAGTCCATCCGCATCGGCAACCCGCTGGACGGCAACACCATGATGGGCGCGCAGGTGTCCGCCGGGCAGTTGGACACCATCCTCAACTATATCGATATCGGCAAGAAAGAGGGCGCGCGCGTGCTGACCGGCGGCCAGCGCAAAGAGATGGCGGGCGAACTGTCCCAGGGCTATTATCTGGAGCCCACCATTCTGTTCGGCAACAACAGCATGCGCGTTTTCCAGGAAGAGATTTTCGGGCCGGTGCTGGCGGTAACCACCTTTAAAACCATGGACGACGCGCTGGAAATCGCCAACGACACCGAGTATGGGCTCGGCGCGGGCGTATGGAGCCGCAACGGCAATGTCGCCTACCGCATGGGGCGCGGCATTCAGGCCGGACGCGTCTGGACCAACTGCTACCACGCCTACCCGGCGCACGCCGCGTTTGGCGGTTACAAGCAGTCGGGGATCGGGCGTGAAAACCACAAGATGATGCTGGAGCATTACCAGCAAACCAAATGCCTGCTGGTGAGTTATTCGGATAAGCCGATGGGGCTGTTCTGATTCCTTTCTCAATTATGGGCCGTTAGGAGACTAACGGCCTTTTCCAACAGCGCCCCGCCGCGATTTTTCCCCCGATTCCGCCCTCCGCCGATTGTGCCGACGCGGAACAGGCACTACGCTACTTTTACCTATTGAATAAACACCCTATTTTAAGAGGCGGTGCATGACCGATAAGATCGGCTGGATTGATAATTTACGCGCCGTGGCCTGCATGATGGTCGTTCTGATCCACAGCACCACCTATTACATTACCGCCGGCGGCGCGCCGGGCGATGTCCACTGGGATGTGGCGAATATCCTTAATTCGGCCTCGCGGGTTTGCGTGCCGCTGTTCTTTATGATCTCGGGCTATCTGTTTTTCGGCGAGCGCAGCGCCCGGCGGAAACATTTTACGCGCGTTGGTTTATGCATCCTGTTCTATAGCGCTATCGCCTTGATTTATATCGCCGCGTTAACGCCAATCAACCCGCTGAACGCCGTCAGGCAGGTTCTGCAAAAGCCGATTTTTTATCACCTGTGGTTTTTCTACGCCATTGCGGTGATCTACCTGTTCTCGCCGCTTATCCGCGTCAAGCCGGCGCCGGGAAAGTATCTGGCTATTTTTATCGTGGTGCTGGCGGCGATCGCCAACCCCAATACGGGCAGCGTTGAATTTGCCGGCGTCAAACTGTTGCCGGTTAATCTCTATATCTACGGCGATACCTTTTACTATTTGCTGTACGCGGTGGTCGGGCGGGCGTTAGGGATGCTGGATATCCCCCGCCGCGTGGCGCTGGCCGCTATTCCGCTGTTTATTTTATGCGTGTTGCTGGTGGCGATAGGCACCAAGCACCACACGCTGCTGAACGATAATTTTACCCAGCTGTTTTATATCTACTGCGGGCCGCTGGTGTTTCTGGCGGCGGTCAGTCTGCTGGCGATATTCAAACGCTGGATGAACCACCGGGTTTGGCCCGGATTAGCCTTGATATCGCGCCATTCGCTGGCGATTTACGGTTTCCATGCGCTGATTATCCATTACCTGCGTACCCATGATATGGCGATCTCGACCCGCCCGCTGCTGGATATTTTCTATATCTTTATCGTTGCGCTACTGAGTAGCCTGCTGCTGTCGATGGCGCTGCAGAAAATCGATACCCGGCGCCTGGTCAGCTAAGATGAAGTGACAAAGAAGGCCGAATCGGGACATGATAGGGGTAAATCGGGACCATTTACCGGAATGACGTAAACCTTTATCTCATAGGCAGCAGAAAGCGGAGCAGAGATGTTAAAGACAGTGGGTAAGTTATTCGTTATCGGCTGGTTAATCGGCGGATTAAGCGCCTGTGATAATCCGTCGGATAACAACAAGCCGGATCCGCAGCCAACGCCGCCGCCGTTGCAGGCGCCGGAAAATAAACCCGTCGCGCCGGTTGAGCCGCCCGCCGCGCCTGAAGCGCCGGCGCACAAGATTTCGCTGCAAAAAGGCAAAATCAGCTTTATGCTGCCGGATGCCTTTTCCGATCAAACCCCGCCGGATGACGTCAACAACGGCGACGCGGGCAAAACGCATCTGTTTATCAATAGCGCTTCGCGTCAGCAGGTGGTGTTCTCCGTGGTGCCGCCGCCGGCGGGGCAGATTTTGCGCGCGACCGAGGCGGGGCTGGAGAGCCTGGGAAACGACATTTTCACCAATATGCAGGGGCAGTATCAGCATATAAAACGGATACGGCAGCAGCCCGTCACCATCGGCAAGCTACCCCTGCAGCGCATGGATAATGAACTACAGGTCGGCGGCCAGCCGGTGAACTCGATGCTGCTCTACGCCGTGTGGCAGAAGAAAATAGTGACGTTGCAAATCAACACCCCGGCCAACCGCGGAGATATCCATCAGGCGCTGATTGAACAGGTGCTGGCGTCGCTGAACTTTACATAACCCGCCGCGCTAATGGTCCGACATCAGCGGACGAAGCTGCCGGTATAGCGCGGTAAAGGTTTCTCGCTGCTGCGCATAGTAGGCGTGGCGTTGCGCATCAGGCTGATGGACCTGTTCCAAAGGCAACTGGGGCAATAACGCGTCCAGCGGCGTCTCGGGGTTTATCGCGATCTGCGCCAGGCGTGCGGCCCCCAAGGCCGGCCCCACGTCGCCGCCGGTGCGGTATTCCAGCTCGTGCCCGCTGATATCCGCCAGCATTTGCCGCCAGTAGGCGCTACGCGCGCCGCCGCCAATCAGCGTGATGCGGCTGGGCTGCAACCCCGTCATATGCAGGGCGTCCATGCCGTCGGCGAGGGCGAAGCCGACGCCTTCCAGTACCGAGCGAACCAGTTCAGTGCGGCCGTGCTGATGCGTCAGCCCCCAGAAAGCGCCTTTGGCGTGGGGATTGTTATGCGGCGTACGTTCGCCGGAGAGATAGGGCAGGAACCACAGCGGCGTGGCAGTGTCATCCGCGGGCGTCTCGGCAACCTCCTGTAGCAGCGCGGGAACGCTGGGCGCATGCGTCAGGCGGGCCACCCAGTCAATACAGGAGGCGGCGCTCAGCATCACCGACATCAGGTGCCAGGTATCAGGCAGTGCGTGGCAAAAGCTATGGACGGCGCGCTGCGGATTGCTGAGAAAACCGTCGCTGACGGCAAAGTAAACGCCGGATGTGCCGAGCGACAACATCGCCTGTCCGGCCTGATAGAGTCCGACCCCAATCGCCCCGGCGGCGTTATCGCCTCCGCCGGCAATGACCGGGATGCTGTTCATTCCCCAGCGCTGCGCCGTCTCCGGCCGCAGATATCCGGTGATCTGATTTCCTTCATATAGGGCCGGCATGTGCTCCCGCGTCAGGGAGCAGGCGTCCAGCAATACCTCGCTCCAGTCGCGTTGCGCCACGTCCAGCCACAGCGTTCCCGCCGCGTCGGACATATCGCTGGCGAATTCGCCGGTCAGACGCCAGCGCAGATAATCCTTGGGCAGTAACACCTTGTCGATCTGACGAAAGATCTCCGCTTCGTGTTCCTGTACCCATTTCAGCTTGGGCGCGGTGAAGCCCGGCATCATCAGGTTGCCGGTAATCTGCCGCGAGGTCGGCACCTGTTGTTCCAATTCCCGGCACTGCGGCGCGCTGCGTCCGTCATTCCACAAAATGGCCGGCCGCAGCACTCGCTGCCGCGCATCCAGCAGCGTGGCGCCGTGCATCTGCCCGGTCAGCCCCAGCGCTTTAACCGCCCGCAGGTCGTGCTGCGCCGCCAGCGCCTGCAATGCGCTATCGGTCGCCTGCCACCATGCATCGGGCGATTGTTCCGACCACAACGGATGAGGGCGGGATACGGTTAATGCGGCGCTGTGACTGGCGATAACCTCTCCCGCTTCATTCAGTAAAATGGCTTTAACGCCAGAGGTGCCGAGATCGATACCGATGTACATGAAGGACTCCTGGAACGGTTAAGGGATGCGGGCTACGCCTTATACCGCCGTCATGCCCGCGCAGGCTAGCGGGACGCCGGATAAGGGATGAGCCGATAAGCCCGTATTATCCAAATAAATAACGGTTAACGATATTCTCCAGCAATTCCTGATGGCCGCTCTGGTGCTGCGGCGCCAGTTGGCGGCTTTCCGCATAGCCGGCCAGTGATTCCAGCGACGCCTTGCCTTGCAGGATCTGCTGCCCCAGCTCTCCGTTCCAGCCCGCGTAGCGTTTGGCAACCAGCTGATTCAGTTGGTCGTCTTCGATCATCCGGGCGGCGGCTTTGAGCGACAGCGCCAGGGTGTCCATGGCGCCGATGTGGGCATGGAAGAGATCGTAGCGGTCGGTGCTTTGGCGGCGGACTTTGGCGTCAAAATTCAGGCCGCCGGTGGTGAAGCCGCCTGCTTTGAGGATTTCATACATCACCAGCGTATTCTCTTCCACGCTGTTGGGGAACTGGTCGGTATCCCAGCCCAGTTGCGGATCGCCCCGATTGGCGTCCACCGATCCAAAAACGCCCAGCGCGATGGCGGTGGCGATTTCATGGTGGAACGAATGGCCCGCCAGCGTGGCATGGTTGGCTTCCACGTTGACCTTGATCTCTTTTTCCAATCCGAACTGTTTAAGAAAACCATAAACCGTGGCTACGTCGTAGTCGTATTGGTGTTTGGTCGGCTCCTGCGGCTTGGGTTCGATCAGCAAGGCTCCCTGGAAGCCGATTTTGTGTTTATGCTCGACCACCATTTGCATAAAGCGGCCAATCTGTTCGCGCTCCCGGCGCAGATCGGTGTTAAGCAGGGTTTCGTAACCTTCGCGCCCGCCCCACAGTACATAGTTTTCGCCGCCCAGCTTCTGGGTGGCGTTCATGGCGCTGAACACCTGCGTGGCCGCCCAGGCGAAAACTTCGGGGTCCGGATTGGTCGCCGCGCCGGCGCCGTAGCGGGGGTTGGTGAAACAGTTTGCCGTGCCCCACAGCAGCTTGACCCCGCTGCTCTGCTGTTTTTCCGCCAATACGTCGGTGATGGCGGCGAAGTTATTCAGGTATTCCTTGAGCGAAGCGCCCTCGGGCGCCACATCCACATCGTGGAAACAGTAATAGGGCACATCCAGTTTTTGAAAGAATTCAAATGCGATGTCGGCTTTGCGTTTGGCCAGCGCCAGCGCGTCTCCCGCTTGCTGCCACGGGCGTTCAAAGGCGCCGACGCCAAACATGTCTGAGCCGTTCCAGCAGAAAGTGTGCCAGTAAGCGACCGCGAAGCGTAAATGGTCCGCCATGCGTTTCCCCAGAATTTCCTGCTCGGGGTTGTAGTGGCGGAAAGCGAAGGGATTGTCGCTCTGGCCGCCTTCATAGCGGACTTTTTCGATCTGGGGAAAATAGGGTTGCATCGTTTGACTCCTTAGCGGCCTTCCCGAGGGAAGAGAGGTATAGGTTTTATATTTAGTCCGGATAGCGATTTACTCAATTACGTTATTTAACACTGAAATTAAGAGAATTATTAAATGTGCGCTGGGTCGCAAAAATATTAACGGATTAATCTGAATATGCTTCGCAGTTTATAAAAATAGAAAAATAACGCTGAACAATAAAATATGACGGGTATCAAAAAATAGAAATTAAACCAAAAAACATAATCGGATGATAAAAATCTGTAATTGCTGATGTATGGTTTAACGACAATACTCTGCTGGTTATCGGAGTTCTCCGCCCCGCATTTCAAAAATCAAAAAAGGTACTCTACGATGAAAGTTAAACACTTTTTACTGTCAGCCTGTGCCGCACTCGCTTTAGTAAGCCAACCCGCGTTAAGCAAAGAAGTAAAAATAGGGATGGCGATTGATGACCTACGCCTTGAGCGTTGGCAAAAAGATCGGGATATCTTTGTGGAAAAGGCCAAGGAGCATGGCGCGAGCGTTTTTGTACAATCGGCAAACGGCAATGAAGAAACGCAGATTTCGCAAATAGAAAATATGATTAACCGCGGTGTGGACGTCCTGGTTATTATTCCCTACAACGGTCAGGTGTTAAGTAACGTTATTGCTGAAGCAAAACGTGAAGGAATAAAGGTCCTGGCCTACGACCGTATGATAAACAATGCGGACGTGGATTTTTATATTTCGTTTGATAATGAAAAGGTTGGAGAGTTACAGGCGCAATACCTGGTGGATAAGGTCCCCGAAGGAAATTATTTTTTGATGGGCGGTTCGCCGGTGGATAATAATGCGAAACTGTTCCGCCAGGGACAGGTGAAAGTATTAAAGCCGTTGATTGATAATGGTAAAATCAAAGTGGTGGGCGATCAGTGGGTTGATGCCTGGCTGCCGGAGAACGCGCTGAAAATCATGGAGAATGCGCTGACGGCAAATAATAACAATATCAACGCGGTGGTAGCCTCGAACGATGCGACGGCGGGCGGCGCCATTCAGGCGCTCGCCGCGCAGGGATTATCCGGCAAGGTGGCCATTTCCGGGCAGGATGCGGATCTGGCGGCGATAAAACGCATCGTTGCCGGTACGCAAACCATGACGGTTTATAAACCCATCAGCAAACTGGCCAGAGACGCCGCCGATATCGCGGTTGCCCTGGGCGCGGGCAAGACCCCTGAGTCCAACGCCTCGTTACATAACGGTCTGAAAAACGTTCCGGCATTTTTGTTAACCCCGATCCCCGTTGATAAAGACAATATTGATTCCACGGTGATTGCCGACGGCTTTCATAAAAAAGCGGATGTCTATTAACCCCCGTTTTCTTTGCCCCGAGCCACGCTATGCCGTGGCTCGTGAGTATTCGCTGTCTCTTACGGCGAGTAAGAGTGAATCACGGAGGTTATGATGCCGCGCCTGTTGGAAATGAAAAATATCACTAAAGCGTTTGGCGCCGTGAAAGCGGTGGACAATGTCAGCCTGACGCTGGAGGCCGGGCAGGTGTTGTCCCTGTGCGGCGAGAACGGTTCGGGCAAATCCACCCTGATGAAAGTGCTGTGCGCCATTTATCCCTACGGCAGTTACAGCGGAGAGATTATTTTTTCCGGCGACGAACTGCGGGCCGGCCATATCCGTGATACGGAGCAAAAAGGCATCGCCATTATTCATCAGGAGCTGGCGCTGGTTAAGGAAATGACGGTGCTGGAGAATATTTTCCTGGGCAATGAGTGGGCGCGCTTCGGGATAATGGACTACGACGGCATGTACTTACGCTGTCAGCGCATGCTGGAGCAGGTCAAGCTGACGATCGACCCCAATACCAAAGTGGGGGAACTGGGGCTGGGGCAGCAGCAGCTGATTGAAATCGCCAAGGCGCTGAATAAGCAGGTGCGTCTGCTGGTGCTGGACGAACCGACGGCGTCGCTGACCGAGCGGGAAACGGCCATTTTGCTCGATATCATCCATGACCTGCGCGATCACGGCATCGCCTGCATTTATATCTCCCATAAGCTCAACGAAGTGAAAGCGATTTCCGACGTGATTTGCGTTATCCGCGACGGCAAGCACATCGGCACGCGTCCGGCAGCGGAACTTAGCGAAGATCAAATCATCGCGATGATGGTGGGGCGGGAGCTTACGGAGCTGTACCCCAGCGAAGCGCATACCATCGGCGAAGAGGTCCTGCGCGTCGAGCACCTGACGGCCTGGCATCCGGTGAACCGGCATATCCGCCGGGTGGACGACGTCTCCTTTTCCCTGCATCAGGGCGAAATTCTGGGTATTGCCGGATTGGTCGGTTCGGGGCGCACGGAGACCGTACAGTGTTTGTTCGGCGCCTACCACGGGCGCTGGCAAGGCGAGCTGTTTCTTGATGGCGAACGCGTGGAGATTAACAACTGCCAGCAGGCGATGGCGCTGGGTATCGCCATGGTGCCGGAGGATCGCAAAAAGGACGGCATTGTGCCGGTGATGAGCGTGGCGCACAACATTACGCTGGCCGCGCTCGATCGGTTTTCCGGCCTGTTTTCAACGCTGGACGACGCGCGCGAACTGGATGTTATCCGCCAATCGCTGGCGAATTTGCAAGTCAAAACCCCGAGCCCGGAATTGGCGATTGCCCGGCTGAGCGGCGGCAATCAGCAAAAAGCGGTGCTGGCGAAATGCCTGCTGCTGAATCCGCGGATACTGATTCTGGATGAGCCGACGCGCGGCATCGACATCGGGGCGAAATACGAAATCTACAAACTTATCAATGCGTTGGTAAAACAACAAATTGCCGTCATCGTAATTTCTTCCGAACTGCCTGAAGTCCTGGGGTTAAGCGATCGGGTGCTGGTGATGCATCAGGGACGCGTCAAAGCGGATTTGATTAATCGTGATTTAACGCAGGAACAGGTTATGGAAGCTGCATTGAGGAGTGAACATCGTGTTGAAAATATCGCCGTCTGATCGACAAAATGCCGTTGCCGCCCCGGCGCCCTTACTGCAACGGCTCAAAAACATTAATCTCCAGGTCTACGTGATGATTGCCGCCATTATCGCGATCATGCTCTTTTTCACCTATATGACGGATGGCGCTTATCTCAGCGCGCGCAATATTTCCAACCTGTTACGTCAGACGGCCATTACCGGCATCCTGGCGGTCGGTATGGTGTTTGTGATTATTTCGGCGGAAATCGATCTGTCGGTCGGGTCGATGATGGGGCTGCTCGGCGGCGCGGCGGCGATCTTCGATGTGTGGTTCGGCTGGCCGCTGCCGTTGACCATCGTGGTGACGCTGGTTCTGGGGCTGCTGCTGGGGGCCTGGAACGGCTGGTGGGTGGCGTATCAGAAAGTGCCTTCCTTTATCGTTACGCTGGCGGGCATGCTGGCGTTTCGCGGCATTCTTATCGGCATTACCAACGGCACCACGGTTTCGCCGACCTCTGCGGCCATGTCGCAGATTGGTCAAAGCTACCTGCCTTCCGGCGTGGGTTTTATCTGCGGGGCGCTGGGGCTGATGGCGTTTATCCTGTGGCAATGGCGGCGACGCGGCAACCGGGCCCGGCTGGGGCTGCCCGTCAGCCCGCCGGCCGGCGATATCGGCCGTCAGGCGTTTACCGCGGTGATCGTGCTTGGCGCGATCTATCTGCTGAATGACTATCGCGGCGTACCGACGCCGGTGCTGGTTCTTACGCTGTTGATGCTGGGCGGTATTTTCCTGGCGACGCGCACGGCGTTTGGCCGCCGTATCTATGCCGTTGGCGGCAATATCGAGGCGGCCCGCCTGTCGGGGGTCAATGTGGAACGCACCAAGCTTATCGTTTTTGCGATGAACGGGCTGATGGTGGCGGTGGCGGGGCTGATCCTCAGTTCGCGCCTGGGCGCGGGCTCGCCGTCAGCGGGGAACATTGCCGAGCTGGATGCGATAGCGGCCTGCGTGATCGGCGGCACCAGCCTGGCCGGGGGCATCGGCAGCGTAGCCGGCGCGGTGATGGGGGCATTTATTATGGCCTCGCTGGATAACGGCATGAGTATGTTGGATGTGCCGACATTTTGGCAGTATGTCGTCAAGGGCGGCATTTTACTGCTGGCGGTGTGGATGGATACCGCAACCAAGCGAAGGGTATGACAGGGTACTGAGCAAGGGGCGGAAACCGGTGGTGGTTCGCAATAATAGGGAAATTATTTTGGCCTCCTGAATGGTTATGCTATTCAAAGGTATCGCCACGAACGGACGCTCATCGCCATGTTTGAAAAACGCTATCGCATTACGTTGCTGTTCAATGCCAACAAAGTGTATGACCGGCAGGTTGTCGAGGGCGTCGGCGAGTACCTGCAGGCCTCGCAGTGTGACTGGGATATTTTCATTGAAGAGGATTTTCGCTGCCGCATCGATAACATCAGAGACTGGCTGGGGGATGGCGTTATCGCCGATTTTGACGATCAGGAAATCATGCGGCTATTGCAGGACGTCGATGTTCCGCTGGTCGGCGTGGGCGGGTCTTACCATAATCCGGCTGATTATCCCCCCGTGCATTATATCGCCACCGATAACCATGCGCTGGTGGAGAGCGCGTTTATGCACCTTAAAAACAAGGGGCTGCATAGCTTTGCGTTTTATGGTCTGCCGGCGTCGGGGGGGAAAGGCTGGGCGCAGGAACGCGAACATGAATTTCGTCAGCTGGTCGCCGCGGGGCAATATCAGGGCGTGGTGTATCAGGGAATGGAAACGTCGCCGGATAACTGGCAGGACGCGCAAAATCGCCTGGCTGACTGGGTACGGGCATTACCGCCGCAGACCGGCATTATTGCCGTAACCGACTCCCGGGCGCGCCATCTGCTGCAGGTATGCGAACATTTGAACATCCCTGTGCCGGAAAAGCTGTGCGTTATCGGTATCGATAATGAAGAGTTGATCCGCTATCTTTCACGGGTGGCGCTGTCGTCCGTGGCGCAGGGAACCCGCCAGATGGGATATCGCGCCGCGAAACTGCTGCATCGGCTATTGCTGAACCGCGGCGATTTGCCCCTGCAGCGTATTCTGGTGCCGCCTATCCGGGTGGTGGAACGCCGTTCGACCGACTACCGCTCGGTGCACGATCCGGCGGTCATCCAGGCGATGCACTTTATCCGTTACCACGCCTGCAAGGGCATTAAAGTCGAACAGGTGCTGGATGCGGTAGGGATGTCGCGCTCAAATCTGGAAAAGCGCTTCAAAGATGAAATGGGACAGACCATCCACGGGGTTATTCACGCGGAGAAACTCGATCGCGCCCGCAATCTGCTGATTTCCACCTCGCTTTCGATCGGCGAAATTTCACTGATGTGCGGTTATCCCTCGCTGCCTTATTTTTATGCCGTATTTAAAAAGGGTTATGACATTACGCCCAAAGAGTATCGCGAGCGCTACGGTGAGGCGGGTTTTCTGAGGGGATGAGCCGTCAAGCGCGGCGGACGACGCCGCGCTGAAGACGTGGCTTACGCCGGTACGCGCCAGTAATCGTAATCGATATGTTCAACCTGAAAATTCGCGTCTTCCTTATCGCCCGTCAGGCGGCAGGCGATGGTAAAGGCGAAATCAAACGCCACGCCCAGTCCTTTACCGCTGATCAGGTTGCCGTCTTCGACCACTTTCTCGTTGACGTAGACGCCGTCGGTAACGTTGCGCCACAGCTCACCGGAGCAGACATAACGGCGGCCTTTCAGCAGGTTATTGCCGCCCAGCACGCGCGCGGCGGCGGAACAAAGCGGACAAATCAGCCTGTTGGCATCATCATGGCGGCGAATAAATTCAACAACCAACGGATTCGCCGCCAGATTGACCGTTCCCTGCGGCCCGCCGGGAACGATCACGGCATCAAACAGCTCATCCATGTTTTTTTCCAGTAAGGCATCGGCAAACATACGAATATTGTGATAACTGCTTAGCTCCAGCCTGTCGTGACACGACAGCATGGTGACATCTATTTTCATGCGGTGCAGTACGTCGATCACCATAATCGCTTCCGCTTCTTCAAACCCGGGGGCCAGCAGAATGGCGACTTTTTTAGACATAGCATCTCCAGCAACATGCAGAGGGGGTATGAAAGCATAGCAAAGAATATATATTAAAATGAAACGATGTTTTATTATTGTTACTGGCGTCGCGTAACCCGTTTTTAGCGCTTAGCGCGAGGGGGAAATCGCGTTATACTCGTACGCTTGGGCCGGAGAATGATCCGGCTAATTTGATTTCGGTATGACGTCGGGGCGTCGCCGGCAACATCGGGTTAAGCCTGGCATAAGCGTTGGATGCATCCGGCGAACAGTTCGACGCCGGTCAGCAGCGATTGCTCGTCAAAATCGAAGTCGGATTGGTGGTGCCCGGCGGCAAGATCCGCTCCCAGAATAAAATAGAGCGCCTTACCGCCGTGATCCTGCACTCGTCTGGCAAGGATTGTGGCGTCTTCGCTGCCGCCAAAGTGGCGTGATACCACCGTCAGCGATGGATGCTCGGCAATTACCTGCTTTAATACCTCAATTAATTCCGGGTCGTTATGTAAATCGACCGCCTCCCCGGTGATTTCTGTTTCCAGTCGTAAATCAAAACCATGTGCCGCACCTTCGGCAATGCGTATGGCCCGATCGGTCATGTAATCGTTGATTTCTTTGGTCGCGCCCCTGACTTCCACCAGCAACTCACCCTTGGCAGGGATCACATTGCGGCCTTCACCGGCGCGGATTACCCCAACGTTTACCTGTGACATACCGTCGCCATGTCGGGCTATTCCCAGCAGCTGGACGGCGCAATGGCAGGCCCCCGCCAAGGCGTTATGTCCTTTTTGCGGATCGGCGCCGGCGTGGGCGGGTACGCCATGGAAACGAAAATCAAGCTTGGTGGTGCAAAGAAAACCCTGCGGATCCACCAGAATTTCATTGCTTTTGGCCACCGTACCCAGATGCAGCGCCAGAAAATAATCCACATCGTCGACAATGCCGCTTTCAGCGATAGGCCTGGCCCCGCGCACGCCCTCTTCCGCCGGTTGAAAAATCAGTTTGAAGCGGCCAGGCAGGGTGTTTTTTTGTTGTATCAGCCATTGCGCGAGACCCAAACCGATGGCGGTATGTCCATCGTGACCGCAGGCATGCATCATCCCCGGGTTGGTTGACGCAAAATGCTCCTGATTGGGAACATGGTCGGCGGAAGAGGTTTCTTGCACCAGTACGCAGTCAATATCAAAGCGCAAGGCAATGGTCGGGCCGGGGCGAGCGGTATCCAACAGGGCCACGCACCCCGTCAACGCCTCCATTTCCTCCAGTAGCGCACTATCAATACCTTGCGTCCGGGCGGCGGCGAGTCCTTTTTTCACCACGTCAGCTTTTCTGCCCCGAACGAACGCTTCGTTGATGATTTTTTTACCAGCCAGCACCTCGAATCCCATTGCGCGCAGGCGGGTAATTATTTTGGCTGTGGTAACAAACTCCGTCCAGCCTTCCTCCGGAAACTGGTGAAACTCTCTGCGCCAGTGGATTAACTGTTGTAACGTGATGTTTTTCATGGCTGCTCCTTTGTGGCGGGAAAAGCGGATTACAGGAAGAAAAGCGCCACGGCGATGACCGCGATGATCATCCCCGGGGCGGTTCTTTTTACCATTTCTACCGGGTTAATACCGGCTAACCCCGCGCAGACGATAGCCGCGCCGGCCAGCGGGGACATATTGCGGCCGAGACAGGCCGCCAGCATGACGCCGACGCCCAGGTTGGGAATTTCATAGCCAAAAGCGTTGGCATGCGGGGTGACCGCCTCATTAAATGCAAAGGCCGTGGCGTCGCCGGTACCGGTGATCAATCCCATCATAAACGGGCCAAGGGTGCCGCCCCAGCGGGCAAACTCAGGGTATTGCGTTAACAGAGTGATGAAACTGCTGATAATTCCACAGGCTTGTAAGCCTTCAATAAATACGGCGGCGGCGATGATAATGCCGAGAATATTTGCATAGGCGGAACCCATACCGTTGAAAAACTCCCTGGTTAACTCGCTGGCGCTGGAACGGGTAATGAATAAGGCATAAATCGAGCCGATCAGCATTGCCGCAGGGACGTTCATCGCGGTTTTACCCAACCACCCCGCGCTTGAAGCAACCAATAATAGCACCGGAATAAAAGGCGCTATCGCATGGAGATAATGAGGTTTTTCAGCGGGTGTGTTTTCAGTATCGCGGGGTGTGGTTTTTGCCGACGGCCCTGGCTCTGCCTGATAATTCAACTCCTTGCGAACCATCGCGACGGTCATCAGACTTACCGCGCAAATTATCCCGCAGGCGATACTGATGGGTGCATGGTAGAACACCAGATCCATGACTTTCATGTTGGCTATATTGGCGATAAAGGCATTATGCGCGACTCCGGGATTGAGTACCGCGCCCAGCGTACCGGATAAAACGGCTCCGCCGGCAATCGCCGGGTGCACCTTGGCGGCAATCAGCAATGGGATCAGCGTTGCCCCTACGGCGGCAGAAACCCCAGCCGCCGAGGGGATGGCAATACTGATGATAAAGGTGACCATGACGGCCACTGGCACCAGGAAGATCCCCAGTCGGCTGAGTCCCTTGGTTAAAATCCGCACCAGGCTGACATCACATCGGGTATATTTCATGACATAGGCAAACCCCATGCTGGCACAGATTGCCTCAATCAAACCGGCGGTTGTCATCCTTTTACTGAACGCGGCAAAGGCATCCATTGGCGAAAATGAAACCAGGCAAAGCAGCAGGCCGGATCCGATGAGTACGGTGCGCGTGTCATGGCGTTTTATTAGCAGCCAGAGTGTCGCGAGCAAAATCAGGATACCTAAAATGAGCTGTAGCATGGAGTAAGCACCATCGTAACGAGTCAAAATGACAGGATGAAATACTATCTAACATAACCATGCCGGCTGTGTGGAGATGATGATAAGTTGCAGGTGATGCCAAAAGTTGATAGAGGGAATAGATGAAGTATTTACCCAAATTGCAGCAGCTCAGAATTTTTCACGAGGTCATTCGCTGCGGCAGTATTCGTGCGGCGGCGCGGGCGCTGAATCAATCGCAACCCGCACTGACCCGCGCATTGCGGGAGTTAGAGCAAACGCTGGGGGCGACCCTGCTGGTAAGAAGTAACAATGGTATTACGCTGACGGAATCAGGCCGGGCTTTCGCGGTACGAATGCGTTTGATTTTGGAGGAGTTAGGGCGGGCAGCCAATGAAATTGAACAGATTAATCAGAGCTCTCAGGGGAGCGTGGCGTTTGGGATTTCATCACTGTTGGCCGTGACGATATTATCCTCGGTTCTTAATGACTTTAAAAAAGATCTTCCTCAAGCCGGCATCGCGATAAAAGAGGCTCAGCTGTCAACGCTATTGTCGGCATTACGCGAAGGGCAGCTTGATTTTGCGATAGGAACAATTGCGCCGACGGTGCCAGTCGCCGAGTTTGTCATCGAACCCCTGTTTGTGGCGCCATTCGGTGTGGTCGCCCGTATCGGGCATCCCTTGGCGCATTGTCGTTCGCTGGTTCAGTTGAAAGAGGCCCGCTGGTTTATGCCGGAGACGGATATGGGATACTATCAGCAGATAGAACAGCAGATTTTGTGTGGCGTTTCTGATATGTCCCAGGCGCCGGTGCGCTCGGACTCCTGTATTTGCGGGTTACAGCTGGTGCTACATGAAGACTACCTGACGGTGCTGTCGCTGGCACGGGTGGCATCGGACGATTTTAATCAGCGATTAGGGATTATTCCGGTGCAGGATAGGTTGCCGGATGCGGTTTATAGCTTGATTTACGCGCGCTCGCGCCCATTGACCCATACGGCACAAAAAATGGCTGATTTGGTATGTCATCATGTGCAGCGTTATAATTGGCATCCGGCGCCCCGTTACTGTTGAGGGCGAATTTTTTTGCATAAAATACCACTCTACTCTTCCCGTCCCAGTAAAAAGATGTTTAAATTATCACTCACTTATTTTGCATAAATATGCATTTATTGAGAGTGTCGGTTTTGACGATAAACCCCGTCCGGGCCATCCCCTATCCGGCGAAGGCATCACCTCTCATCAATGTATGGCGTAACATAATGGCGTAGCTGCTAAGCTGCTACCCATCGATCTTCGAGCAGGGATTTTATTTATGACAACGATTCTCAAACACCTTCCGGTCGGCCAGCGTATTGGTATTGCCTTTTCCGGTGGTCTGGATACCAGCGCCGCGCTGCTTTGGATGCGTCAAAAAGGCGCGGTTCCTTATGCCTACACCGCGAATCTTGGTCAGCCGGATGAGGATGATTACGATGAGATCCCCCGCCGCGCGCTGGAATACGGCGCTGAAAATGCCCGCCTGATCGATTGCCGTAAGCAACTGGTGGCGGAAGGTATTGCGGCGATCCAGTGCGGCGCTTTCCATAACACCACCGCCGGCGTCACCTATTTTAATACCACTCCGCTGGGGCGGGCGGTAACCGGCACCATGCTGGTGGCGGCGATGAAGGAAGACGGCGTCAATATCTGGGGTGACGGCAGTACCTATAAAGGTAACGATATCGAGCGTTTTTATCGTTACGGTTTGCTGACCAATGCCGAACTGAAAATCTATAAACCTTGGCTGGATACCGACTTTATCGATGAGTTGGGCGGCCGTCAGGAGATGTCCGAGTTTATGGCGCAGGCGGGTTTCGGCTACAAGATGTCCGCAGAGAAAGCCTATTCCACCGACTCCAACATTCTGGGTGCGACCCATGAAGCCAAAGATCTGGAATATCTGAACTCCAGCATCAAAATCGTTAACCCGATTATGGGCGTCAAGTTCTGGGATGAAAACGTCAAAGTCGCGGCGGAGGAAGTCACCATCCGTTTTGATCGCGGCTACCCGGTGGCGCTGAACGGCCAAACCTTCTCGGACGACGTGGAACTGATGCTGGAAGCCAACCGTATCGGCGGACGCCACGGTCTGGGCATGAGCGATCAGATCGAGAACCGCATCATTGAAGCGAAAAGCCGCGGTATCTACGAAGCGCCGGGAATGGCGTTGCTGCATATTGCTTATGAACGTCTGCTGACCGGCATCCATAACGAAGATACCATCGAACAGTATCATGCCAACGGCCGTCAGCTGGGGCGCTTCCTGTATCAGGGACGCTGGTTCGACTCGCAGGCGCTGATGCTGCGCGACTCCTCCCAGCGTTGGATCGCCAGCGCCATCACCGGCGAAGTCACGCTGGAGCTGCGCCGTGGCAACGACTATTCCATCATGAATACCGTTTCCGATAATCTGACCTACAAGCCGGAGCGCCTGACGATGGAAAAAGGCGATTCCGTATTCTCGCCGGACGACCGTATCGGTCAGCTGACCATGCGTAACCTGGATATCACCGACACCCGTGAAAAATTGTTCAACTATGTTGAAACCGGGCTGCTGTCCTCGTCCGCCAACGCCGGGCTGCCGCAGGTAGAGCAGTTACAGGATAAAACCAAAAAGTAATTCACAGCGACTCGACGGTTAGCTGGTATGGAAGCCCGGCGGCGTTTTCGTCGCCGGGTTTTTTATGGCGGGCAGGGATTGCCCGCCCCCCTCCGGGCCGTCGCAAGGCGACGTTAAAAATTTCTCCCGGAAATTTTTTATGGCGGGCTGTCCCTGCCCGCCATCCTTCGGGTCGTCGCAGGCGACGTTAAAAATTGCTCCTGGCAATTTTTTCTTGCGAGCGTGTTTGCAGGGTGGGGCGTATTATCTTTACCCGCAAGCGGCAGGCGTTATCGTGAGTTCTTAGGGAACGCCATTCGCCAGGGACGACATGCAATCACATGATAAGGTATTCAAACTTTTTCTCAGCGATATTGATGTGGCGCGGGATTTTCTGTCCATCCATCTGCCGCCGGATATTGGTGAACGCTGCGATTTCAACACGCTGCAACTGGAGTCGGCCTCGTTCGTAGATGAAGCGCTGCGCGCCCGGCTATCGATATGCTCTATTCGCTGCAAACCACCGCCGGAACCGGCTATATCTATTGTTTGATTGAGCATCAGAGCAAACCGGAAAACATGATGGCATTCCGCATGATTCGTTACTGTCTGGCGGCGATGCAGCAACATCTTGAACAGGGCCATAAGCAGTTGCCGCTGGTGGTGCCGTTGCTGTTCTATCAGGGAGAACGCAGCCCGTATCCGTACAGCCTGCGCTGGCTGGATGCCTTTGATGACCCCGAATTGGCGGCGAAAATTTACGGCAATGCTTTTACGCTGATCGACCTTACCGTTATTCCCGATGAAGAGATTAAAACCCATCGGCGGGCGGCGTTGCTGGAGCTGGTGCAAAAGCATATCCGTACGCGGGATATGCTGGAACTGGCGCGAGATATCGGGTTATTATTTGAACGCTGGCAGGTGCCGCTGAGGCAGAAACGGGCATTGCTGTATTACATCGCGCAAACCGGCAATACATCCAGACCAGCCGATTTTATCGAAATGGTGGCGGAGCCGTTGTCAACGGATCGGGAGGAGATAATGACGATTGCACAGCAGCTGAAACAAATTGGATTTGAAGAGGGGTTGCAGGCCGGAGTAATACAGGGAAGAGAGCAAGGCATGAAAACCAGCGCGCGGCAGATTGCGCGCCAGTTACTGCTGACCGGCATGGCGCGCGAGCAGGTCCAGCAAATTACCCGGCTTTCCGACGAGGAGATGGCGCAGTTGGCGCTCTCCGCTAACATTTAAGATGATTTATCATTATTTTCTGGGATTCCCCAGGCTCCCGGCGATTTTTTATGGCGGGCAATCCCTGCCCGGCGATTTTTGCTGCCAGCGGCGCGTGGGTCACATGTACGCCGGGCCTTCTGCCGCCGTTCCACTTACCGTCGATGGCGCGTTCAATCTGCGCGGCAAGCTGTAGCAGCAGGCCGTCGTCGCCCTGGCGCGTTTGCGCCTGAATGCCGAACGGCAGCCCGTTCTCCTGCGCGGCCAGCGGCAGGGAGATCGCCGGAATGCCGCACAGATTGGATAACGGCGTATAGGCGAAATTTTCCCATAAGTGAGCGAACCAGTCCGTCACCGATGGGTTATCGCTCAGCGTCAGGTACTTCATGGTGCCGATCTTCGGCGTCGGCAGCGCGGTGATGGGGGTGAGGATAATATCCCAGGACTGGAAGAAAGCGCCAAAGGCGCGCGATGTGTTGTTGAATACGGTCTGCATCGCCGCGCGTTCGCTGAAGGAAATATCTTTGCCGGCCTGCCAGATGCGAATATTGATGGGTTCGATCCGATCCGACGGCGGCGCGTCCAGCCGCAGATTTTTGAGCATGGCGGAAATCGTCTGCGCAAAGTTGCTGATATAACAGGTGGTTTGCGCCGCAAAGGCGGCGCGAAAATCCACCTGCGGCGTCACCCATTCCACATGGTGGCCCAGATCGGCCAGAAAACGGCCTGTTTTCTCCAATTCGGCGACAAAATGCGGCGTGGCCCGATAGTCGCCCCATTCGTGGGAAAGCGCGATGCGCAGCGGCGCGGGGTCGCGCGCAATCAGCTCGCGGTAGCTTTCCGCCGCCGTCCAGTAGGGCATGAACTCTCCCGGCGCGCCGCCGCGACAGTGGTCGACAAAGGCGGCGGTGTCGCGCACCGTGCGGGTATGACACCCTTGAATCGACACCAGACCGGTAAGATCGGAGGCGTAAGGCGCGATGGAGAACACCCCGCGCGAGGGTTTCAGGCCGATATTGCCGTTAAATCCGGCGGGAATGCGGATCGAGCCGCCGCCGTCGGTCGCATGGGACATCGGTACGATGCCGGCCGCCACCGAGGCCGCAGTACCGGCGGAGGAACCGCAGGTGGTGTAGTCCGGATCCCAGGGGTTTCGGGTGATATAGAGCGCCGGATTTTCCGCCGAACTGCATACGCCGAATTCCGGCGTGGTGGTGCGGCCGATGAGATTCAGCCCGGCCTGACGCATTTTGCCGACCAGAAAGCTGTCGCTCTGCGAGCGGTTGCCCTGCATCAGCAGCGATCCCATCTCTTGCAAACGGCCTTTCAGGGTCGGCCCCAGATCTTTCATCAGAAAAGGCACGCCGGCGAAGGCGCCCTGCGGGTTCATGCCGTCTTTCAGCGGATCGGCGACCACATCGTCGAATACCTCAACCACCGCGCTTAACGTGGGATTCAGCAGGGCAATGGCCTGCGCGGCCTGTGCGGCCAGCTCTGCCGCGCTGACGTCGCCCTTACGTATCAATTCCGCCAGTCCCACCGCGTCATAGGCCGACCATTCATCCCAGTCCATCACTTGTGACTTCATATACCACTCCAGGTTGCAACATTAAGGGCAGCGTCCGCTATGAAAATGACGTGATATGCCCGAAAAATAAGCCGGTTATTTCATCAACGCCAAACGCGGCGCCGCAGCCAGCAGACGACGCGTGTAATCATGCCGGGGCTGGCCGAATAGCTGGGCGGTGATGCCTCGTTCAACCACTTCTCCCTGATGCATCACGATGACGCGATCGCAAAGCTGGGCCGCGACGCGCAGATCGTGGGTGATGAACAGCAGCCCCAGCCCCAAATCCCGCTGTAATTCGCGCAGTAGATCGAGGATTTGCGCCTGCACCGACACATCCAGCGCGGAGACGGCTTCATCCGCCACCAGCACCTGAGGATCGCAGGCGATGGCGCGGGCGATGGCCAGCCGTTGCCGTTGCCCGCCGGAAAACTGATGCGGATAGCGATCGAGCGACGCGCGCGGCAGGTTGATGCGATCCATCAACGCTTCGGCGGTGTGGCGGGCCTGCTGCCGGCTCTGACCAAAATTCATCGCGCCTTCCATGATCGAGGATCCGATGGTGCGGCGCGGATTCAGCGATCGGTTCGGATCCTGAAAAACCACCTGAACGCGCGAACGCAATGTCCGCACCTGGGATTCGGGCAAGGTTTGTACTTCGCGGTCTCCCCACAGGATCTTGCCCGAACTGGGCGCGATCATGCGGATCATGCAGCGTGCGAAGGTGGATTTCCCCGAGCCGGATTCCCCCACGATGCCGACGGTTTCGCCGCGGTGAACCGCGACGCTGGCCTGCCGCAGGGCGTCGAAGCGTTTGCTGCGCCCCAGCCAGTCGCGGCTGACATAGGTTTTGCCGACCGACTGGCCCACCAGCAGCGGCGGGAGGCGATTGCCGGGCGGCTGGCGCGGCGGCGGCGGCGTAATATCGGGCACCGCCGCCAGCAGTGAGCGGGTATAGTCGGTGGCGGGATGTCGCAGCACCTGTTCGCAGGCGCCCTGTTCCACCGTCTCGCCGCGATACATCACCAGGATGTGGTCGGCGATTTCCGAGACCACGCCCATATCGTGGGTAATGAAAAGCACCGCGCTGCCCTGTTCCGCCTGGAGTTCGCGGATCAGCTTAAGGATTTCCGCCTGTGTGGTGACGTCCAGCGCGGTGGTGGGTTCATCGCAAATCAGCAACTGAGGTTTGAGGACGATCGCCATCGCGATAACGATGCGCTGGCGCTGGCCGCCCGAGAGCTGGTGCGGATAGCTTTTGTAGATACGCGCCGGGTCGGGCAGACGCACCCGCTCGAACATCTCCAATATTCTGGCCTTGCGTTCGGCGGCGGACCAGTGGGTATGCGCGCGCAGCAGCTCGTCAACCTGTTCTCCGCAGCTATGAACCGGATTCAACGCGGTCATCGGCTCCTGAAAAACCATCCCCATACTGGTGGCGCGCAGCTGGCGCATCCGCCGATTGCTGGCGTAATGGCCTGAATCCAGCAGCGTATTGCCCGCCAGCCTGATCGTGCCGCTGTTGATGCGCAGCTCTTTGGCCATCAATCCCATGATGGTGGTGGCCAGAACCGATTTTCCCGAACCTGATTCGCCGACTACGCACAGCGTTTTTCCTGCCTCGATCGCCAGATCGAGCCGTTGAATGGCGTACGGACGGTCGGCATCCGCCGGCAGAGCGACCTGTAGGTCGACGATTTGCAACACCGGGGCGTTATGTTCAAGCTTGTTCATCAGATTTCCCCTACAGCCGTTTTGAGAATTTGGGATCGAGGACATCACGCAGGCCATCGCCGAGCAGATTGATGGCCAGCACCGAGGGAACCAGGAATAGCGCGGGGAACAGCACATCCCCCGGACGTTGCGAGAACATCACGCGGCCTTCGGCCATGATGTTGCCCCAGGTGGGAATGTCGGCGGGGAGCCCTAAGCCGAGAAAGCTGAGGATCGCTTCCGTCAGCACCGCCGACGCCGCGACAAAGGTGCCTTGTACAATCAGGGGCGCCATGGCGTTGGGTAAAATATCGCGCCACAGGATCATCATATTGCTGGTCGCCAGCGCGCGCGCCGCTTCAACAAAGGCTTCCTGGCGCAGACTGAGCACCAGCGAGCGCACCAGCCGCGTGACCCGCGGCACTTCGGGTACTGCGATGGCGATGATGACCGTGGTCAGATTGCCGCCGAATATGGCGACCAGCGTTATGGCCACCAGTACCGAGGGGATCGCCATCAGGCCGTCCATCACGCGCATCAGCAGCATATCCAGCGTGCGGAAATAGCCCGCCAGCATGCCGAGCAGGCAGCCGGCCAGAATGGCGGTCAGCGCGGTCATCAGGCCGACGGTCAGCGAGATGCGCGCGCCATAAAGCACGCGGCTCCAGATATCGCGTCCCAGACTGTCGCTGCCCATCCAGAAGGTATGCGGGATTTGCGTGCCGTCCAGCAGGGTTACCAGGCCGTGGGTGCCGGCGTTGACGGAAATGAAATTCATGTCCATCACGCCGGGGTCGAAAGTCCCGAGCCAGGGCGCGCCGATCCCCATCATGGCTAACGCCGTCAGGGTCAGCACGCCGATTTTTACCGAAGTATTACGCCAGAGTCGTTTAGCTGTATTCATTATTCATCCCGGATGCGCGGATCCAGCCACAGATAGCTCAGATCTATCAGGAAATTCAGCAGGATATAGGTCACGGCGAAGAACAGAACCACGCCTTGCAAGACCGGAAAATCCCGGTTGAGTACGGCGTCCACCGTGAGCTGTCCCAGGCCGGGAATGGCAAACACCGTTTCCGTCACCACCACGCCGCCAAGCAGCAGGGCGGCGCTGACGCCGATTACCGTCGCCACCGGCACCGCCGCCACCCTGAGCGCGTGATGCCTGAGCACCTGTAGTTCGGTGATGCCTTTGGCGCGCGCGGTGCGAATGAAATCTTCGGTCAAGGCTTCGCTGACCGCCGCGCGCGTTACCCTGGCGAGCAGCGCCACATAGGTCACCGACAGCGTGAGACAGGGGAGAATCAGGTTGTTCAACCAGGGGAGAAAGCCCTTTGACAGCGGGTTATAGCCCTGCACCGGCAGCCATTGCAGCTTGAGCGCCAGCACATAGATCAGCAGGTAGCCAATCACAAACACCGGTATGGAGAAGCCGACCACGGAACAGGACATCACGCAGCGATCCAGCCAGCCGCCCATGCGCCAGGCCGCCAGCGCGCCCAGCGGCAGCGCGATCAGCACGGTGAACAGCAGCGTGCCGAACGTCAGCGACAGGGTGGGTTCCATGCGCTGCATCAGCAGCGAGGTCACCGGCTGATTCATGAAAAATGAGTAGCCGAAATCGCCGTGCAGCACGCCCTGCGCCCAGATGACGAACTGCTTCCACAGCGGCAGGGTCAGGCCCAGTTGCTCGCGGATGCGGTCGATATCCTCGTTGGTGGCGCTGTTGCCGCCGATAACCGCGGCGGGATCGCCGGGAATCAGCCGGACGATCATAAAAATGGCGACCGCCACCACCAGCAGAACAGGGAGTGTCGCCAGCAGGCGTTTGCCGGTAAATGTCAACATGCTCGTTCCTCGTTCCTCGTTGCGACTAGCCAACTGGTCGACAGGCGCCTGCGCGCCCGTCGGGATCACTGCTTGCGGATATTCCAGTACACCTGAGCGCCGGAAGACACCAGCCCGGTTACGTTGGACCGGACGGCCGCCCGCAGTTCGTACTGGCCCAGCGGCACATGGGTGACGGTTTCAAAGGCGCGTAGCTGAATTTGCGTGGCGAGTTTTTTCTTCTCTCCTTCGTCCATGGTGCGGGCGAAGCGGGCTTTCAGCGCTTCCAGTTCAGGATCGTCCTGCCAACCGAACCAGCCTTTTTCGCCGCGCGCGTTCATCATCGCCATGGTTAGCGGGTTGAGGACGTCCTCCGCCGCCCAGGCGGTCATAAACGCATTCCAGCCGCCGGCTGAAGGCGCGTCTTTTTTGGCGCGCCGGGCCACCAGGGTCTGCCAGTCCATATTCTGCAAATCGACCTTGAAGCCGGCTTGCTCAAGCTGCTGTTTGGCGACCAGCGGCAGTTTGGCGATGGTCGGGGAGTCGGTGGGGCGCATCAACACAACCGGCTGGCCCTGGTAGCCGGCCTCTTGCAGCAGCGCCTTGGCTTTTTGCGGATTGGCTACGCCGGTGAACTCGCCGGTCTCGTCCGAGGCGAAAGTAGTGCCGCAGGGATACATGCTTTTACAGAATTTTTGCAGTTCCGGCACGCCGATTTGCACGCGCAGCATTTGCTGTTCGCCCAGAGCCAGCATGGCGGCGCGACGAATACGCGCATCGTTGAACGGCGGTTGCAGGAAATTAAAGCGGATGATTTGCAACATGCCGATCGGCTGCGCCTTGACCAGATTGATATTGGGGGTTTTACCTAATGCGGGGATTTGTTCGAACGCCGGCTGTTCCAGAATATCGGCTTCACCGTTGATCAACGCGTTAAACTG
Organism: Brenneria tiliae; assembly: GCF_023347575.1. NCBI lineage: Bacteria > Pseudomonadati > Pseudomonadota > Gammaproteobacteria > Enterobacterales > Pectobacteriaceae > Brenneria > Brenneria tiliae. The sequence continues at coordinate 302,924 of NZ_JAKPCB010000101.1, forward strand.
CGTTTGCGGATCGCGGATGATCAGCCACTCCACGCGGTCAATGTAGACTTTTTTCCCGCCCGTGGTGCCGGAAGGCGGCTCATCGCGCGGCACGTAGTAAGGGTTTTTCACGTAGACCACCCGTTCGCCGGATTTGAACTCGTCGCTCTTGAACATATAGGGGCCGGAACCGAGGGTGCTGCGGATCTGCACGTCGCCGGATGTCTGGGCGACCGCCTTCGGCATGATAAACGGCACGTTGGAAGAGGGTTTGCCCAACGCCTCCAGCATCATGCCGAAGGGCTCTTTCAGGGTGAGGGTAAAGGTTTTCGCATCCACCGCCTGATAGCGCTCGACGAACGACGCCAGTACGCTGCCAAAGCTGTCGCGCGTGGACCAGCGTTGCAGGGAAGGGATCACGTCATCGCTGGTCACCGGCGTACCGTCGCTGAATTTCAGCCCGTCGCGCAGGACGAATGTCCAGGTCAGGTTATCATCAGATACCTTCCAGCTCTCTACCATCTGCGGCTTGATGTTGCCGTCGATATCGGTGCCGAACAGTGTGTCGTAAATCATATAGCCATGATTACGGGTCACGTTGGCGGTCGTCCATATGGGATCGAGCGAGACCAGGTTGCTGCTGGGGATGATTTTCAATACGTCGGCAGGGGTTTCGGCAAAAGACGACAGGCTGAAAAACGTTGTCAGCAGGCCGCAAATAATTCGATGCGAGGTTATTTTTGTGGCTATTTTATCGATAAATGCATTTTTAACCGTTATTAATTTCATAATATCCCCGATGATATCAATACCCGTCATGTTTTAAGTCGCCTGCGGCCGTTCTGTTACTTAAAATTTATTGGGTATAACAGGTTAAGTGGAATGGAAAGCAAAAAGCATTACTGGCATGGCGCGCCGCTAATAAAATAAAACGATCTCCTCCTGCTGCTAAAAACACTACAAAAGTCTGATTCACGAGACTATCACAACATCAGCGACTCAGTGTTGATAAAAAGTAGACGCCTGGCTGCGTTCATCAAACAGGGAATTAAAATCATTATCTTTATTTATCAGTTTATTATTGTTTTTGTCTGCGATTCTGTGCAGGCAAAAGGTAGCCAATAAGACGCATAATGGCGGCGGTGCCGCATCGTAGTGCAGTGTGAAAAGAGATATTATTATTAGTTATGAATAGGAATTTCATAGTAAATGGATGTTTTTAATTAATAATTGATAAACGCAGGCGCCGTCGTTCATTGTTTTATTCTTTATCCTGGCGTGATGCACTGATTTCCTATGCTAAGTTGCACTGACATAGTGCAATTTGGCTGTTTTTTTAGCCATAAGAAAATAGACTGTATTAAATGGGGTTTCGTTTTTTTACCTAAAGCGAGCAATGAAAAGGTCTGAGCCGGAATAAAACAAGATAAACGGAGAATGGCATATTTATTGCTGAAGCAGTGGAATAGAACCGTTATTTGCAGGAGTCGTCATGCAACTCAGGGCATTACGATATTTTAATGAAGTGGCGCAATGCGTGTCGTTACGTAAAGCGGCCACCCGACTCTATGTGACGCCCAGTGCGGTAAGCCGCCAGATTGAACAACTGGAGCATTTTTATGGCGCTTCGCTGATTGAACGGAATCCGCGCGGCATCCGTTTAACACGAGAAGGCGAGTTTCTTGCGCAGGCGGTCAGCGCCACGTTGCGCGAACTGGATCATGTGAAGGAACATATTGCCAACAGTCAGGGGGTGGTGGCGGGCACTATTCGGATGTTCGTCAGCGAGAGTTTAATCGCCAGCATGCTGGCGCCGGTGCTGGCGAAATTTTCCCAACGGTACCCCAAAGTGCAGTTTCAAATCGAAACCGGCAGCGCGCCCCGTATTGCGGATGCGTTTCGCGCCGGAGAAGCGGATATCGGGCTGACCTTCTACATGCCGCCCTGCGCCGAAATTGAAGTGACCCACCATTGCGATGTATGGCATCGGGTTCTGGTGCCGAAAGGACATGCGTTCACCGAACGCCACTCCATCACCATACGGGATCTTGCCGGCCAGCCGCTGGCGATACCCAATTCCACCTTCTCCACCCGGCAAATCATCGAAGCCGCGGCACGAAAAGAGGGCGTTCAGCTTAATGTCGCCTACACCACCAGTTCGGTGGAAGTACAAAAATCCCTGGCTCGGGCCGGTATCGCCTTGCTGGTGCTGCCGCAGGCCGCGCGCCAGAATCGGGATCTGGGGGATGGCCTGGTCGCCGTCCCGTTGCTGGATCCGCTGATTGAGCGCGTACGGGTCGATTTGTGTCTGCCCCGGCAGAGGACGTCATCCATCGCCATCAAAACCTGCCAGAGTATGCTGGCGCAAATTATGGCGGATTGCTCGATTTAATCGGATCACGGGGAGCGACGACGTCTTGTTCCGGGACATTAATCGTTAATTGATGAGGTTGGGGTTTTAAAACAATCGCTTATCGCCGAAATCGTCGCCTGAACGCGCCGCGCCGACCAGACGTCCGGATTGACCGCCAGCTGGATGTCGGCAGATTTTTTTATGCGCGGACTATTCATTGGAGTCCAGTTATCGCCCTATCCTTATTCTTTTTTGATATTAATGAAAAAATAAAATTGCCGATAATTTTTACTGAACAGTCTCTTTTTAATGCTGGCATCAACTGTCTTTATCATGTGGTGGAACTCGCAATATTATATCTTATAGAACAGAATCTGGTATTACATGAAATATAAAAAGGAGCGGCATGGTGGATATAGCAGGTATCGAAATACAGAGTCAAAATATAAAGCCTTTTTATCCTGTTGTATCCATTAGCACCCAGGGTAATACAGATTCATCAACGGCTGGTACGGAAAGTGATTCGCTGGAGAAGAATAGTCTGCCGGGCGTCAGTACTCAGGTCACGCTATCGACGGATGGAAAAAGGCAATCCGGTATAGCGCAGTCCGGCGACAGCCAGACGGATATTGAAAAGCGGCAGGCCGCCCGCGAAGCGCAGCAGGCTAAAGAGGAACGGGAGCAGCGGCAGACGGCGTCTGCGGAACGTTCTCTGCAAATGATCAACGGTATTCCTCTGTACGGCGGCACGCTGGTATCCATGATTAATTACCCAGACGGCAGTTGGGAAGCCTTTGATGCATTTTCCGGTAAGCCGGTGACGGCCGAAGAGAGCATACGGATAGGGCGGGAGACTGACGGCGATAATACGGATGCGTTCAGCTTTTATAGCAAGGGAATATATAACGGTCTGTCCGCGGCTGAAATTTACGAAAAGATACAGCAGATGATGGGGATAGAATCGGCCGATCTGGATTGGCAGGTGATTGGCACCAACGATATTTGAACGCCGAAAAACTAATGCCGACGCTATTATAAACTTGCCGCGAATAATAGAATGGTGGAGAAATAGGGATTCGTTATTTTCGCCATTATTATATTCGCCAATTACCCTACGTTCCCGATACAAATAGCTATACAAAACGGATAAGACGTGTCTCAGCCTGAATATAACTGGGTGAGCATCAGCATCAAAGGAATGGTGATGGCGGCAAGCAGGGTCTGGATGGTGATAATGCCGGCGGATAATTGATGGTCGCCGCCAAGCAGTTTCGCCATGATGTAAGCGGAAGGAGTGCAGGGGAGCGCGTTGAATAGAACCACCGTCGCCAGTACGGGTCCCGATATGCCGAGAAAGGTCCCGATAAGTAATGTTATGCCGGGAACCAGCAGCAGTTTGACGAAAGAGGATTGCAGGACCGTCCATTGCGCCGAGCGGGCAGCCTGAATATTCAGGCCGGCGCCAACGGCAAGCAGCCCCAACGGCAGGGAAGCGCCGCCAAGAATCTTCAATATATTGTCGGCCGTTTGCGGCAACGGCAATCCACTGTAGTTAAACAGTAATCCCGCCAGTATGGACACAATCACCGGATTTTTAACCAGCGCTTTGACAATCGGCAACCATCCGGGCCTGCTGCCTTGCCCGTAATGCATCAGAATAACGATGGAAGCGACATTCAGCAGCGGTATGGCGACCGCAATACTGATGGAGGTCACGGTTAATCCGGTATGTCCGTAGGTTGCCGCCGCCGTGGCCACCCCGATATAGGTATTGGGACGCAAAGCGCCCTGGATCACGGAAGAGAAGGTCGGACCGGGCTGTTTTAACCACAGTCGCCACAGCCAGAGTATTCCCCCGCCGATAAAAACGGCGCCAAGAATAGACCATGCGATAGGTTGAACCGCGAACTGGCTGAGATCGGCTTTGCCGACCTGGGCGAACATCAGGGCGGGGAAAAGGTAAAAATAGTTCAGTTTTTCACAAGGCAACCAAAAGCCGACGTCAATCAGGTTCCTGCTGCGTAGCAGGAGGCCCATGGCGATAAGGAACATTATCGGCAGCAGCGACAACAGCGTGGTTATCATAAGACTCTGGCAGGTACGGCATTGATGGCCGCCGTGACGCGTTTTTTCACCATTTTCAACAACATCAATGAATTAGGTTTTTTTATTAATGACATTTTGATGACAAGGAGGGAAATGCGTTTAGTGGCAAAGCAAAGGAAAAAAAATCATAAGAGAGTGTGGGCGGTGCGGCGACGATTTGAAAAACGCGGAACGCTTATTGGCGTGGTTAAAAACAAGTGGTTTGTTCTATTAATGGAGCATAACTTCTAATTATGCCCCATTAATAGAACGGTCATATGGGAGAAACAACCCTTAGCGATGCTGTTCAGCCCCGCTTTTTACCCGCGCCGGAATCTGCGGTTTGCCCGCAGGCGGCGGGATGGAAATCTGAATCTGTTGTTCCCGTACTGCTAAATTACCCATTGGGGTATGCCGGGCGTCATGATTGAAACCGAATGTGGTCTGGTGGGCTATGGATATACCGGAACACACGCCGACATTACGATAAAGGCGAAATCGGCATGATCGATAAGTCGGTGCGCACCCATGACGCCAGGGTTATCAGCAAAACGCTGCTGCTTACCCTGGCGCCCAGAGACGTGGAGTACCTGCTGAAGACCTATCCGATTTTTTATCAGTTTCTCGCCATCCTGCTGTGCAAAGTGATCCGCAACGCTTTCACGATGTTGCACGACAGTACGCTGCTGTCGGTGTCCGCGCGGCTGGTCAAACGGCTGATTAGCCTTGCGGAGGGGTACGGCGAACCCCATGGAAAAGGCGTTCTGATCAATTTGTATTTAACACAGGACGATCTGGCCACAATTATCAACACCACCCGACAGACCATTAACAAACGGCTGGTCGCCTGGGAAAAATTGGGATGGATCGACGCCAAATACGGGAAAATCCTGATCGTTAATACGGCGGCGTTGAAACAGCTGTATGAGGATGGGGATGAGTAAGAACCAAAATCCGCGCGACCTCGCTAAAACGGTATCTTTTGTCCGCCGCCAAAAGTGGTCGGCGCCAAAACACGCGGTTTCCTGTTTGGCACACCGGTTGCGTTGATTCCGGGCGTGTGTTTGTTCCGCGCGCAAACCAGGCAAATTACCACGTAAAACCATCAGCGAAACCTACGATGTGGAATTTCTTCTATTTCCCTGATTCTCCTGCCCAGACTACCATCACTTTATCGTCGCCTTTCTGACGGCTAAATGCATAATACTCCTGTGTGTGCTGCGTTGTCTGAATTCCTGCACCCACTGCAACATGTTGCTCTCTGAATTTTCCCAACTTTTGCCAGTGTGCCAGCAAAAATTGCTTCGCACCGGTCAGCTCATTCCAGTTCATGTCCGAGCGTGTTCCTTGTAAAGGATCCGAGCCCGTCGGGCCAAACTGACGTCCACTTTCATCGCCGTAGTATATCTGTACCGCACCTGGCGCCAGCAGTAACAAATCTGCCGCCCGCTGTTGCAAAGGCAGCGCGCCTTTGGCGTCAACGTCGAAAAACAGTCGCGTATCGTGCGAAGAGAGATAACTCAGTACGTTGAAATCCTGCATTTTCTCCGCCATTTGCTGATAAGTCGCATCGATATTGGCAAAACAGCTCAGTGCGGCGGCGGCCTGATCCTGAAAATCAAAGTTGATCATCGCATCGAAACCGTTCTGGTAATAATCGCTTTTCATCACGCCGTGGCCCCATGCTTCGCCGGTCATCCAGAACAGTGCATTGTCCAGAGCCTGCGAAGGATTAGCCGCTTTCCACTGTTTCAACGCGTCGACAGCGCGCGTTTTCAGCAGCGCCAGCGTCGTTTTTTCAACGTGCTTGGCGGTATCCACGCGGAAACCATCAATGCCGTAATCCCGAACCCACTGGCTGAGCCAGGTCACCAGATATTCACGCGGTGTCGCACCGGGGAGTTCTTTGGCGGCCGTGTCAGGTTTATACCGGTAAAAAACCGGCAAACCACTGGCTTCTGTCGATTCGGTTTTGATGTCTGGCAGGAATGCCAGCGACAGGGTCAGATCGTCATAACCGGGTGAATCGTAATCGCTGATATCGGTGCGGATCCATTTTTTACCCCACCATGTGCTCCAGCCGTCTTTGTCGCCGAAATTAATATAATCATTAAAACTGTGCCAGTTCTGGCCAGGACCTGGTTTCCAGTCGGTCCAGTTATTACCGAACGTTTTTTCGATTTCATCGCCTTTAAGATATAACGATCCAAAATGGAAAGTCTGCATATCGGCCAGCGTTGCGTAGCCGGTGTGATTGACCACCACGTCAAACAGAATACGGATCCCACGCCTGTGCGCCTCACTGACCAGTTTATGTAAGTCCTCACCGGTGCCCATATTGGCGTCAAGTTTTGTCCAGTCGAGCGTATAATAGCCATGATAAGCATAATGCGGGAAATCGCCCTTGGTACCGCCGCCGACCCAGCCGTGGATCTGCTCTAGCGGCGAGCTGATCCACAGCGCGTTAACTCCCAGCCGTTGCAGATAATCCAGCTTCTCCGTCAGTCCGATTAGATCGCCACCGTGGAAAGTGCCGATTTCCTGCATCCCGTCGCTGCGACGGCCATAGCCGTGATCGTTGGAAGGATTACCATTCTTGAAGCGATCGGTGAGCACGAAATATACCGTGGCGTTTTGCCAGCTAAAAGCGGCGGGTATTTTAAGATCGGCAGATTCAAGTAACAGTAATCCGCCACTGAAAGGATCGGGCATTATCTTAACGTGTCCCTCTGTTACCGTGGCGGTCTGGCCGGAATAAAAGTCGTGGATTTTTTCACCCTCGGCAAATGTCCCGGTTACATCTACCGAAAGCGGTTTGCCATTCCAGCGCGGGCAGGTTTTCGATGCAGCGGCGACGGCTTCCTGTTGCATTTTCAGACTGAGCTGAAGGGTCGGTGTCCCGCTGCGGGTGTCGATCCGCACCTGGTAATCCCCTGCGCGAAACTGGCGCCAGTTAACCGGCGCTTTGTTTTCACAGGGGCGCAACGACAGCATGACGTTAAGCTTTACGTCGCCAGCCGGTTGCCAGCATTGGTGATCCTGATAAAGTTCCAGCGTGCGCTGGCCTTTTGGCAAAGTGGCGCTGCTGGTCAGTATTCCGCTGGAATGCTCAGAAAAGTCGGGAAAACCTTGCAGCGTCCAGTTGGCCTGTGCGGCAGGTGAAGCTAACAATAACAGAGGCAGTGTCAGACGTTTCATGGCTCTCCTTACGCGAGGCAGGAAGCATTATTTTGGCTGGGATGAATGTAGTGTAATCAGCGCGAAAAATATCCCCTCATCCTTGCGGACTAAATCTCAGGAGGAGGACTAAGGAGGAGGTATTACAATTTATCCGCTGTGGAGGATTTTATGAATATAACGTCCTCCTGTAAGTCGCTGCCTTTACGCCCGACCCCGATATATTGGAGGCGGGCAGGGTATCGCTAAATCATTCGGGTTACAGGAAAGCCAGCGCGCCTGCAACCCGAAGTATGACGGTATATATTACCTTGGAGTTTCCCGTCAGTTCAGGCGCTTGCCGCATCAAGCTCCGCAATATCCGCGTGGGAAAGCGTCAGCGAGACCGCTCTGGCAAAACTTTCGACCTGGGCCGTGCTTGTGGCGCTGGCGATAGGCGCGGTAACGCCTTCGCGCTGTATCAGCCATGCCAGCGCCACTTCCGCCGGACGGACGTTCTGACGGGCGGATACCGTATCAAGCGTATCAAGGATCGCGCTCCCCCGTTCAGTCAGGTATTTTGCCACGCTCTCGCCGCGCTGGGACTGCGGCAAATCGTCCTTCGAGCGATACTTACCGGAAAGAAAACCCGAGGCCAGACTGTAGTAGGTGACCACGCCAAGTCCTTCTTTGATGCACAGGTCGCGCAACGCGCCGTCATAGGCGCCGCGATCGTAAAGATTATATTCAGGCTGAAGCACCTGATAGCTGGGCAGCCCCGCGTTTCTGGCCGCCTGGAGCGCATCGGACAACTGGCTGGCATTGAGGTTGGACGCGCCGATCGCTTTCACCTTTCCGGCTTTCAATAGTTTTTCATACGCTCCCAGCGTTTCCTCATAAGGCGTTTCCGCGTCGGGCCAGTGCGAGAAATAGAGGTCAATGGCGTCAATGCCCAGCCGTTTCAGGGAGTCTTCAACGGCCTGGGCGATCCAGCGTGCCGACAGCCCCTTCTGATCGGGTTGTCCTAAATCGGCGCCCACTTTGGTAAATAGCGTCACCTTTTCGCGCGCGCCCGGTCTTGCTTTCAGCCATTTGCCAATAATGGTTTCCGACTCTCCGCCTTTGTTGCCTGGCACCCAGGCTGAATAGACATCGGCGGTATCAATCGCGTTAAAACCGTGATCGACGAAAGCGTCCAGCACGTCAAAGCTGGTCTTTTCATCGATTGTCCACCCAAACACATTACCGCCGAATACCAGTGGTGCGATGGTGAGACCGGTATTACCCAGTTTTCGTTTTTCCATTCGAATTCCCCTTTATGAAATGGTATCAGGCAACGGGCCAGGATAAATCGCCGCTGCCCATTTTTGATCGCAGAACAGAACGCTTTCATTCACTTCTAGGTATAGCAGCCCGGCGGCCTGGCCGTACGCCCTCCTGTGGCGGAGCGAACGTTATTTCCTGACGCGGGAGTTCTCCTCGGCATAAGCCTTATAGGCCTTATTCCTGGTATCATCAGGCCAGCCCTTACGCCACAGCGCTTTCCGGCGCGACCTGTCATCTGCCGCATATTTTCTGCGCCAATTCTTATCAACACCTCAACTGCTGCCGCTCCGGGGCGCAGGTATTGTTCAGTGCGGCATGGTTCCCCGAGCCGTAAATCGCCGTGCGCCGGAGAACAGAGGTTACTGAAGTGGGGGATAACATATATCACGCTTAAGCCGGGGAATGCTGACACTTGCTCGCCAGGCCGACGGCAGTGATAAAACGTTTCACGATCAATTCGGACGTTTACTCTTTCAGTATAGCCAATGACCGGCTCGCGCTGATTCGATCAACATGCTGATTGTTAGAGGTTGATGCGGTGTGCTCAGATTGGGTGGAAAAAACTTATCGAAATTAATTTCTTTTGGATTGATAGAGAATTTTTCGGCATAGTTTTCCAGTAGTTCGGCAGCATCTTCCGGCGCCATCCTGAAATCCGCATTCAGATCGGTTTCCTTTTTCAGTGGGTAGCGTTTACGTAACCAAAACCAGTAGCCGTTATACTCTTCGACAAGGTCAAAGACGGCTTTTTCAATATCATTGCTCACCAGATTTTGTCCTCCTTGCTGGCTATCAGGTTATAACGATTTGTCACTTTCCATGTAATCTGCGATATATCAGCAACACCATCCAGCCGACAATCGGTATTGTGCGGCCAACAAACGTTCCCAGTTTGTGCGTCATGATGACTTTCATCTTGAAAGGGTTACCAATGATCGTTGGTAACGGAAATGGTAACTTATATTTTTGCAATCGCTGCCGGGCCAATTTTGATGCCCAAGATGTCCCGGGCGTGGCTATGGCAAACTTCCCGGATACCGCAATACTGTTCCTTCCCGCGTAGATTGCTGCTGCGGCCAAGTAGGTAGCAGTGTCAAAAAAGTGATATGCCTCCTGTGCGCGGTATCGGAAAGGCGATATTTCATACAAACATGGTAAAAACAGGACAAAGAACACCTATCCAACTGCCATCTTCGATTTTGCGAACTCTTAAAAACCCATGACCTAACAGGATTTGCTCAATTACATCGTCGCTATTGCCTTCAAATGCTGCTCTTATTGAAGTGGAATGACAGTACTCCACTGACACATAGGTAATCAATACAAAAAAATTAATCTGTGAAGGTCAGTTTCACCGCGTTTTCAGTTTTGGTTATGTATGCGCTTTTGTTTGAGTCTTCTTTCGCCCACCGCATACCAAACACAGGATCCTCAACCTGGCTGTACCCTAAAGAATTGAGGTAATCGGCCAACATAGTCTCATCTGTGTCTTTGCTGTACTCGATCTCATCAATCTGAGGCGCATTTCCATCAGTCGCTCTGAAATGGATGATTGTATCGTCAGTTAAAAGCGGGGCACCCTTAATCTCGTCTGGGGCGATCAGTTTATACGTTAACCAGTCAGAACGTGAGTAATCTGCGCTGTCGGTAAGAGCGATGGATGCAGTTTTGTAAGAACCGAATATCAGTGCAGCAATGACTACAACTGAAGCAATTTTAACAATTTTAGTCATCGGTAATCCTTCATTGGTTCCACAGCAATATTCATATGGATGCCTTCGTTGGTGATGACATTAACCGTACCGTCACTAAAGTTGTTATACGGTGTAATAGCTTTCATGAACTGAGGTAGTTCTCCGTATGTCGGTCTTGCCGATTTATTTTTTTCCGGATCTGGGAAGAGCATCGGGCGGAATAATTTGTTTTTGTAATTACCGATCGGGCCGTAGTGATCCCAGCGCTTTAGAGCGTTTTGTTTGCTGATTAAACGGAGTTGTGCGAAATAGTTCATTGGACGGACTACACGATAAAAACCTAAGAGGTCAGACACTAAATCTTCTGAGCTAAAACCGCTATCTGTAGTCCAGCTAAACGGAATAGATGCCTGTAGATTCTCAAATCGTAGTGCCGTGCGCATCATCATAGCGAGAGCTATGCTATGCCTAGTTGCTAGATCTCTGCCTTTCTTCACATTCCAACGTGCGTGAACACCTATGCCCAAATTTGTACATTGATTGTGAATACACGATTTTGTAGTAGGATTCAGATCGCTTTTCGCCAGCATCCATTTGGTCGAGAATAATGCGGATGTCATTGCCGGCTGCATGGCCAAGGTCGATCCATCCTAAAATTTCAGAGTAAACAAGCCCGTATGTAGCCGTCAATACATCTGAAAGCTCTATCAAATCCCCTCTTTTGCTCATTAATCTTCCCTCTGCATAATCTAAAATCGCGTCATTGTACGATTGAATAGTGCTGATGAAAAGATAGGCGATTTCGCGGGAACCCTAGAATAATCCAAAGGTTAAGGCACCTTCCGGTGCCTTTGAGACTGGGTGAGACAATGCGAGATCGTGTGAAACGTTACTCGATATTCTGGATCTGCTCCCGCATCTGCTCAATCAGTACCTTGAGTTCGATGGCGGATGCGGTGACGTCGGCGTTAATGGATTTAGACGCCAGCGTGTTGGATTCGCGGTTGAACTCCTGCATCATAAAGTCCAGACGGCGGCCTACGGCTTCTTCTTTCTTCAGGATTTTATAGGTTTCCGCCACGTGAGCTTCCAGACGATCGAGTTCTTCCGCGACGTCGACGCGCTGCGCCATGATGACCAGCTCTTGCTCCAGCCGGTTATTTTCCAACTGTACCTGCGCGTCTTCCAGTTTGCTGAGCAGCCGTTCACGCTGCCATTGCAGAATATTCGGCATCTGCGCGCGCACTTTGGCGACTTCGCCGCTGACGCCCGCCAGACGCTGTTCTATCAGTCCTTTTAGGGCATTGCCTTCGCTTTCCCGCGCGCTGATAAAGTCATCCAGCGTGCGGTCCAACGCCTGCAGCAGCTCGGCGCTGATGGCGTCCAGATCCTGCTCTTCCGCGGCCATTACGCCGGGCCAGCGCAGAATATCGACCGGGTTGATTTCCCCTTCGTCGCTCTGCATTTTTACCCAGTTGGCGGCGCTGACCAGCTGTTTTGCCAGATTTTCATTCAGAATCAGCGAGCTTTGCGCGCGCGGGTCGAGATCAAAACGCAGGTTGCATTCAATTTTACCGCGGGTCAGACGGGAGCGGATGCGATCGCGAATAACAGGCTCCAGACTGCGGAACTGTTCCGGTAAACGGATGTAGGTTTCCAGATAGCGCTGGTTAACGGAACGCAGTTCCCAGGCTGCGCTGCCCCAGTCGCCCTTGACTTCCTGCCGGGCGTAAGCGGTCATACTGCGAATCATCGGTGCATACCTGTAAAGCAAATGATGCAGGGATTATAGCGTCGTGTCTGCGGGCAGGGTAGGACAAAATCGTCCGGCTGTTCCGGCGGTTTATAAACCCGTTAGCGGTAAATCCTCGTCTGCGGGGCCTCTTCGACATAACCGTAACCGCGATACATCCCTTCGCTGTTAAACGGCAGCGCGATATTGCCGTGGCGATCGACGGCGATCAGCCCGCCGCTGCCCTCCAGGCGCGCCAGCTTTTCCATCACCACCCGATCCGTGGCCTGCTGTAGGGAAAGCCCGGCATATTCCATCAGCGCGGAGACATCATAGGCGGCAACGGTGCGCATAAAGATTTCGCCAGTGCCGGTGCAGGAAACCGCCACGCTATGGTTATTGGCGTAGCAGCCCGCGCCAACGATCGGGCTGTCGCCGACCCGACCGGCCTGTTTATTGGTCATGCCGCCGGTGGAGGTGGCCGCGGCAAGGTTTCCGGCGCTGTCCAGCGCTACCGCGCCAACGGTGCCGAACTTACGGTCGGGGTCAATGGGGCCGCCGTCATCCTGACCGTCATGATCCAGCACAACTTTTCCTTCCCTGGCCTGTGCATTATGCAGTTGTCGGCGACGTTCCTCGGTAGAGAAAAACGCCGGTTCGACCATTTCAAGGCCGTGCAGGCGGGCGAAGGCTTCCGCGCCTTCAGCGGTAAACATCACATGCTGGCTCTGTTCCAGTATGCTCCTGGCCGCCAGCACCGGGTTACGGATATGGCTGACGCAACTGACGGCGCCCGCATTCAGCGTGCGCCCATCCATAATGCTGGCATCCAGTTCGTGGGTTTCATCATGGGTAAACACCGAACCCCGTCCGGCATTAAACAGCGGGCACTCTTCCAGCAGCCGGACGGCTTCGGTCACGGTGTCCAGCGCGCTGCCGTGGCGCGCCAGAATCTGCTGCCCGCAGGCGATAACGTCGGCCAGCGCGGCCAGATAGCGCTGCTCTTTTTCGCTACTCATGGCGGATCGGGTCAGGGCGCCGGCCCCGCCGTGGATCACGATCACGGGTTTTGTCATGGAATAAATTCTCTTCTCGATAATCGGCACGCCGGAACGCTGAACTAATATGATAAGCAGCCTGAATGCGTGATGCGACGCTTTTATGCGATGCGTCAAGCGCTCGTCGACGTTAAGCGCTGAAATATCATCACTATGGCACTGCCTGAGGTTATGCCCCGGCGCGGCATAAATTTTGTTATTTTACGTTCTGAATATGATGATTAAGGCAAGGAATGACAATGAAAACAGGCAGCAGACTTTCCGCGTTGGCATTGGCTTTGGTACTGGCGGGTTGCGTTTCGCCGGGTAAACCCGCGGAGTCGGCCGCGGCCCGGTGCGTAACCGGCGAGAGCATGACGCAAACCACCCTCTATTTCGGCCTCAACCGTCCCGACGGCCCGGCGATTAGCGCCAGCGAATGGCAATCCTTCCTCGATCGTGAGGTGACGCCGCGCTTTCAAGAGGGGTTATCGGTATTTGACGCCAAAGGGCAATGGCTGGGCGACGATGGCGTGCTGGCGCGGGAAAACAGCAAGGCGTTGCTGTTGATCCACGCGGCGGATGCGGCGAACGAAACGAAAATCGAGGCGCTGCGTTCAGGGTATAAACAGCGCTTTAAGCAGGATTCGGTGATGCGGGTTGATGCGCCGGTCTGCGTCGCGTTTTGATTATCGCTCCGGCGCAGATGTTTTACGTTCGAACCAGGCGGGAAAATATAAGCCGCCGCCGGCCGGTAGGCATTGCGCCGCTAAGGCCGTATAATGCGCGCCAGTTAACATTTTCCCGCCGGAGATAAGTCATGCGCCCTACAGGCCGAAGTGCACAGCAAGTACGCCCCCTGAAATTAACCCGTCATTACACAAAACATGCCGAAGGGTCCGTTTTGGTTGAGTTCGGCGATACCAAGGTTTTATGTAATGCCACGGTTGAAGAGGGCGTGCCGCGCTTTCTGAAAGGGCAGGGCCAGGGCTGGGTCACCGCCGAATATGGCATGTTGCCGCGCGCCACGCACAGCCGTAACGCGCGTGAAGCGGCAAAAGGCAAGCAGGGCGGGCGCACGCTGGAGATTCAGCGTCTGATCGCCCGTTCGCTGCGGGCGGCCATCGACCTTAAAGCGCTGGGCGAGTACACCATTACGCTGGATTGCGACGTATTGCAGGCGGACGGCGGCACGCGTACCGCGTCGATTACCGGTGCCTGCGTGGCGCTGGCCGATGCGTTGAACAGCTTGGTCGCCAAGGGGAAGTTGAAGAAAAATCCGCTGAAAGGCATGGTGGCGGCGGTTTCCGTCGGCATCGTCAACGGCGAGGCGGTGTGCGACCTGGAATATGTGGAGGATTCCGCCGCGGAAACCGATATGAACGTGGTGATGACCGAAGACGGCCGCATGATTGAAGTGCAGGGCACGGCGGAAGGCGAGCCCTTCACCCATGAAGAACTGCTGTCGCTGCTGGCATTGGCGCGCGCGGGGATTGAGAATATTATCCGCGCGCAGAAGGCCGCGCTGGAGGATTGATTTTTTAAAGCTACAGTCCTACTTTTTCCATCGTCATTCCCGCACAAAAAAACAGGAATGTTTTTGAACGTCGTTTGCGGCGGCCCGCAGGGCGAGCCCCTGGGATGGGGCGAGTCACCGGGAATCTTATAAGAACGAATCGCCGGCAGGTGCCGGTCCCTGCCTACGCAGGGACGACGGAGAGTATGTGCAGACCTGCCGCGATCAATTCACCCACGAGCTCAGGAGACGCAGTAATGAAGGCCTATCAGCGCCAGTTTATTGAGTTTGCGCTTAGCAAACAGGTATTGAAGTTCGGTGAATTCACGCTGAAATCAGGACGTGTCAGCCCTTATTTCTTTAACGCCGGATTATTTAATACCGGGCGAGACCTGGCGTTGCTGGGGCGTTTTTATGCCGAAGCGCTGGTGGATTCAGGCATTGAATTCGATCTGCTGTTCGGTCCGGCTTACAAGGGCATTCCCATTGCCACCACCACGGCGGTGGCGCTGGCGGAACATCACCAACGCGACCTCCCTTACTGTTTTAACCGTAAGGAAGCCAAAGATCACGGCGAAGGCGGCAGCCTGGTGGGAAGTCCGCTCCAGGGACGGGTCATGCTGGTTGACGACGTTATCACCGCCGGTACGGCGATCCGCGAATCAATGGAAATCATTGCGGCTCACGGCGCCACCTTGGCCGGGATCATGATTGCGCTGGATCGTCAGGAGCGCGGGCGCGGCGAGATTTCGGCGATTCAGGAAGTAGAACGTGATTATCAGTGTAAGGTGATTTCCATCATTACGCTGCGGGATCTGGTCGCCTATCTGGCGGAAAAACCGGAAATGGCCGCATACCTGACGGCGGTGCAGGAATATCGTCGGCAATACGGTATTTAAGCCATCGCCCGCTCCCGCCGGAAAGGCGTCTGGCGGGAGAGGACGATGGGAAGGAACGTCAGTGCAACTGTGCGGCCAGCAGAGGCCAGCGGGTATCAAATTCCTGCGTGGGGCGATAGCGGAATTCCGAACGGATAAAGCGCGAGAGCATGCCTTCGCAAAATGCCAGCAGCTGGCTGGCGAGCAGCGTTTCATCGTGCTGAAAACCTTTGCCGTCACGTAATTTCTGCTCGCGCAATACCTGACGCAGCTGCGATTCGATACGTTCAAATAACTGATTGATACGGCCCTGCAAACGGTCCTGTTCAAACATCAGCGCATGCCCGGTGAGGATGCGGGTCAAACCTGCGTTACGTTCCGCAAACCCCAGAATAAGCAATAAAATCAGGCGCAGACGGTTAAACGTCTCTTTTTCATCCTGCAGAATCAGATTAATGCGGGTAGTCAGACTATCCTCGATAAACTCGATCAGGCTGTCGAACATCTTTGTTTTGCTGGGGAAGTGCCGATAAAGCGCGGCTTCAGATACCCCAACGTTCGCGGCCAGTTTTGCTGTGGTAATGCGTTGGCTGCCGTCGCTGGATTCCAGCATTTGCGCCAGCGCCTGCAAAATTTCCTCGCGACGATTCCGTTTCGTATTTCCTTTTTCTGCCATGTCTGAAAAGACCCTTGCTAAAAATTTGACCGACAAGCACCCGGCAGCGCCACAGTCACTATAAGTTGCTGTGGCTTATATGAATTTTGATAATACCGGATGGCAGGGGCGTGTTAGTTACGGCCCGAATGGCCGAAACCGCCTTCTCCACGTTCGCTGCTGACGAAATCTTCGACCAGATTAAACTCGGCCTGAACGACGGGAACGAAAATCATCTGGGCGATGCGCTCGCCCGGTTCAATGGTGAATGTCTGCCGACCGCGATTCCAGACGGAAACCATTAATTGCCCCTGATAGTCGGAGTCGATCAGCCCGACCAGATTACCTAACACCACGCCGTGCTTGTGGCCCAGTCCGGAACGCGGCAGAACCATGGCCGCCAGGCCGGTATCGGCGATATGAATCGCCAGCCCCGTCGGTATCAGCGTGGTTTCCCCGGCTTGCAGTTCCACCGCCTGATCCAGGCAGGCGCGCAGATCCAGCCCGGCGGAACCCGGCGTGGCGTAGGTGGGTAATGGGAATTGTTGACCAATACGCGGGTCAACAATCTTTACGTCGATTTTTTTCATCATAACGGCTGACAATCTCGTCGATTAAATGTTGGCCAAGAAGACGTTTGTCGCATTGCGGCAACTGCTTGTCCCCGTGGTGCCAGAAAAGATGTAATGCATTGGTTTCACTGTTAAAACCATGCCCGGAAAGGGAGACGTCGTTAGCGCAGATTAAATCCAGATTTTTACGCGCCAGCTTTTGCCGCGCGTATTCTTCCACATTCTGGGTTTCGGCGGCAAATCCGACGACATAAGGCCGGTTTTCACCCATGGCGGCGACATCCGCGATGATATCCGGATTTTTGATCAGGGTGACAGTCATTTCATCGCCGCGCTTTTTGATTTTTTCATCTGCGACCAGCTTGGCGCGGTAGTCGGCAACCGCGGCGCAGCCGATAACAATATGCTGCCGCGCGGCTTCGGCCATCACCGCCTGCCGCATATCCAGCGCGCTGTTGACGTCGATACGCTTAACGTCAGGCGGCGTCGCCAGGGCTACCGGCCCGGTAATCAGCGTAACGTTCGCGCCTCTGGCGGCGGCGGCCTGAGCAATGGCGAAGCCCATTTTCCCCGAACTGTGATTGCTGATGAAGCGCACCGGGTCAAGCGCTTCGCGCGTCGGGCCGGCGGTAATCATGATATTCAGATGTTGCAGGTCGCGAGTCTGCGTGAAGTGGCGCTGCGCCAGTTCGACAATCTCCAGCGGGTCAATCATCCGGCCGGGGCCGATATCGCCGCACGCCTGGCTGCCGCTGTCCGGCCCCCATAGCAGCAAACCGCGGGCCGCCAGGGTACGCAGGTTGTCCTGCGTCGGCGCCGCGCGGTACATCTGCTGGTTCATGGCGGGAACAACGGCGATGGGGGCGGGCGTCGCCAGACACAAGGTGGTCAGCAGATCGTTGGCCATCCCGGCGGCCAGACGCGCGATCAGATCGGCGGTGGCCGGCGCCAGAATCACCAAATCCGCCCATTTCCCCAGCTCGATATGGCCCATCGAGGCTTCGGCCGCCGGGTCGAGCAGGTCGTCCGACACCGGATGGCCGGACACGGCCTGCAAGGTCAGCGGAGTGATAAAGGCTTTGGCGGCCGATGTCATGACAACCCGGACTTCCGCACCGCTGTCGCGCAGTCGCCTTACCAGCTCAGGGCATTTGTAAGCGGCGATGCCCCCGCTGATACCGAGCACGATGCGTTTGCCAGCAATACGTTTAGCGGAAAGCCCGTTCAGGCTGGAAAGTTCCGTCATCATCATTGTCCGACTAAAAACTGAAAGAGGCGTTATTTTACCATAACCTTGAGTTGAGAGAGGAGTGTTAAGCCTGCATACCGATTGGCGGACGAAAATTGCGAAGCGCTTCGCAGCCTGTTGCGGCTGACGTCGTCCCGTTGTCCTGGCCGTGTAATGATGACGTTCAGTCAGTGGAGGAGGTTCGATGGGCTGGGGAAATGAGCAGACGCCGCGGGAGAAATTAGTGAGTTTAGGCGCAGAGGCGCTGACGGATGCCGAACTGCTGGCGATTTTTTTACGCACCGGGTCGCCCGGTATGCATGTTATGCAACTGGCGGAGAGTTTGCTGCTGGAGTTTGGCTCGCTGTATCAATTGATGTCCGCCGACCGGGACGCGTTTTGTCAGACGAAAGGCGTCGGCATTTCAAAATACGCGCAGCTAAAAGCGGTGGCGGAATTGTCCCGTCGGCTGTTTTCGTCCCGCCTGGCGAAGGAAAATGCGATGCTGAGCCCGGAGATCACCGGGCAGTATCTGCAATTATTGCTGTCCCGCCAGGAACGGGAGGTGTTTTTAGTCATGTTTCTGGATAATCAGCATCGGGTGATTCGTCATCAGGAGATGTTTGCTGGTACCATTGACTGCGTCGAAGTACACCCGAGGGAAATTGTGCGCGAAGCGTTGAAAAGCAACGCCGCCGCGCTGATTCTGGCGCACAATCACCCGTCGGGGAAAGCGGAGCCCAGTCAGGCCGACCGTGCGATAACCGAACAAATCATCAAAGCTTGCCTGCTGTTGGAGATTCGCGTGCTTGATCACCTGGTTATCGGACACGGCGAGTACGTCTCTTTTGCCGAGCGCGGGTGGATTTAACCGATTTTTCCGCGATCCTGAGGGATCTTTAGCTGTTCGGGACTTGAGCGCTCACGCTTCAGAGCGTATACTACGCCACCTTTGAGAATCTTGGGTGTGGCGTTAAGAGCCTATCTCAGCAGGTTTACCCTGATGACGGAGTCTTTTCAGTGAAGTTGCTGAGATGGGCTCTAGAGCCTGACGAGGCGGCGACACCCTATACGAAGCTCGAGCTGATTTGATTTTTGGAGAATAGACATGTCCCGAGTCTGCCAAGTTACTGGCAAGCGTCCGGTGACCGGTAATAACCGTTCCCACGCACTGAATGCGACCAAACGCCGTTTTCTGCCGAACCTGCACGCACACCGTTTCTGGGTTGAAGGTGAAAAGCGCTTTGTAACGCTGCGCGTATCTGCTAAAGGTATGCGTGTTATTGATAAGAAGGGTATTGAGACGGTTCTGGCCGATCTGCGTGCCCGTGGTGAAAAGTATTAAGGAACTGAATCATGGCTAAGGGTGTTCGCGAGAAGATCAAGCTGGTTTCTTCTGCTGGTACTGGTCACTTCTATACCACCACGAAGAACAAGCGCACGAAGCCGGAAAAACTGGAACTGAAGAAATTCGATCCGGTTGTCCGTCAACACGTGATCTACAAAGAAGCTAAAATTAAATAATTTTAGTGGATTATTGAAAAACCCGGCCTTGGCCGGGTTTTTTTACGTTGGTCTGTTCAGCCCTGTCTTGGGGGCCGCTGGCGGTGCGCTTTTATACCAGGCACCAGAATTTCCAGGAGATAACGCATGCCTGAATTGCCTGAGGTTGAAACCAGTCGGCGGGGAATTTCGCCCTATCTGGTGGGCCATACGATCCTTTATGCCGAAGTGCGCAACGCCCGTTTGCGCTGGCCGGTTTCCAGCGAGATTTTATCCCTTAGCGATCGGGTCGTTCTGGGGGTGCATCGGCGCGCCAAATATCTGCTGATTGAATTAACCGGCGGGTGGATCATTGTTCATCTGGGCATGTCCGGCAGCCTGCGTATCCTGCCCGAGTACATCGAACCGGGTAAACACGATCACGTTGATTTGGTGATGGATAGCGGCAAGGTGCTGCGCTATACCGATCCCCGCCGTTTCGGCGCCTGGCTATGGACAAACACCCTGCAGGAGAGCACGGTGCTGGCTCATTTGGGGCCGGAGCCGCTGAGTGATGATTTTTCCCCTGACTATCTGTACCAGAAATCACGCGGCAGGAAGACGCGGGTTAAGTTGTGGATTATGGATAATAAAGTGGTGGTTGGCGTGGGGAACATCTATGCCAGCGAATCCCTGTTCGCGGCGGGCATCGACCCGGACCGAGCGGCCGGCTCCCTAAGCGAGGCCGAGACGGCGCGACTGGCGGAAACCATCAAGCAGGTGCTGCAGCGCTCCATTGAGCAGGGCGGGACAACGCTGCGTGATTTTCTGCAATCAGACGGCAAGCCGGGATATTTTGCCCAGGAGCTGCAGGTTTACGGCCGTACCGGCGAGCCTTGCCGGGTTTGCGGCGCGCCGATACAAATAGCCAAACACGGTCAGCGCAGCACGTTTTTTTGCCGGGTCTGTCAGCGATGATTGACGTTGTACCGTCATATTTCAGGCTGCGGAGATGCCGGTATTTTTCACGCTATTGCGTATAGATTAATTAAGTATTTTATTTATTATTGCCAGCTTAGGGATTGATATGTTTTTTTTCAAAAAGGTAAGACATAAAAAAGAGATTAATCGCATATTAGTTATTCGTATAGATTTTCTTGGTGATATGGTATGTACAACATCGTTATTGCGTGACTTGAAAAAACGCTGGCCCGATTCGGAACTCCATGTACTGGCTAACAAATATAATGCGCCCATTCTGGATGATAATCCGGACGTCGCTAAGATACATTATTATGTCTATTCAAAAAAGTATGAAAAAAATATCAATCCCGGATTTTTAAATGCCATGCTTGATAAGGTAAAGTTGATTTTTACCTTAAGAAAAATAAATTTTGATTTGCTGGTTATTCCCAATGGCGGAGTGAATAAAAACTCAGTTCAGTTCGCCAATTTACTGAATGTCAGAGATGCGCGCTGGCATAATGAAAAAACCGGATTTGACGATCGGAATCAGTCGCATATTGCCACCAGGCCGATGAAGCACGAGGTGCTTTCAGGCTATGAACTCGTGCCAGAGCTGGGTAAAGTCGATATTGATCAGCTGAATTTATATGTTTATCCGAATGAACTGCTTATCAAAAAGTGGGGAGAGCGGTTAGGCGACAAGATTAGCCCGCGAATCGGATTCTTTATTTCCAATAAAAGTCCGGCGCGAAAACTCTCATGGGATAAGTGGAGTGAGCTGATTGGGAAATTAGGGAATGATACGGAAATTATTATTTTCCATGCTCCTAACGACCGGCCCGCGCAGGAACAGCTGTCCGGTAAGCGCGCTCGCTGCGTATCAACTGATACGGTAGCCGATTTAGTCTCGGTGATGAGCTATCTGGATATCGTTGTCTCGGCTGATAGCGCTCCGGTGCATCTTGCCTCTGCATTGAAAATACCCGTTGTGGCGTTATTTGAGTCCCGGCCTGAGAAGTATTTACGCTGGTATCCCATCGGCGTGGATAATATCCTTCTTCATGAAGGAAAAATTGTCGATGATATTTCCGTTGCCTCGATAGAACGGGCGATAGTTACGCTGTTAAATAAATCGCAGCAATAAAACGTACCGGTATGCGAACTGTTTCGCTACCGCAGTTTATCGTTTAATGCGTCGGCAATCGGCCCGGGCAGGAAAGGGGAAACATCGCCGCCGTGACGGGCCACTTCCTTGACCAGAGAAGAGGAAATAAACGACCACTCTTCGGAAGGCATCAGGAATACGCTTTCC
Source organism: Brenneria tiliae (assembly GCF_023347575.1). NCBI lineage: Bacteria > Pseudomonadati > Pseudomonadota > Gammaproteobacteria > Enterobacterales > Pectobacteriaceae > Brenneria > Brenneria tiliae. The sequence continues at coordinate 324,895 of NZ_JAKPCB010000101.1, forward strand.
AGCGTCGGCATCAGGTGGTGATTCATTTTCGCCAGCTGAAGTTCGTACTCGAAATCGGCAACGGCGCGCAATCCCCGCACCAGAATGGTGGCTTGTTGGCTTTGCGCGAAATGCGCCATCAGCTCGCTAAAGCCGACGACTTCCACGTTCGGCAGGTGCCGGGTGACTTCCTGCGCCAGCGCCACGCGCTCGTCAAGGGTAAATAAGGTCTTTTTGCTCGGGCTGGCGGCCACCGCCAGCACCAGATGGTCGAACAGGCGCGATGCGCGGGTCAGTAAATCCAGGTGACCGTTGGTTAGCGGATCGAAAGTGCCGGGGTAAATCGCTTTGGTCGTCATGCTTCCTTCGCTCCTGTGCTCAAAACCGCTGCCAGTTAGTGGATGCGGGGTGGCAGATAAGGCGCCAGCAACGAGAGCAACTTCTGCAGGGCTCCCTGATTCTGATGCAACACCTCGACGGCATGCCTGCCATAATAGCGGCGGTAGTCCTCATCGGCGAGCAGATTCCCCACTTCCTTGGTCAGCGAGGCCGTATCGGTAACGGTAATCAGACCATCCGCCTGCTCAAGTTTGTTGCAGATATCTTTAAAGTTGAAGGTATGCGGCCCCATCAGAACGGGGATGGCATGCGCCGCGGCTTCGAGCGGGTTGTGTCCGCCTCGTTCAACCAGGCTGCCGCCGACAAATGCCAGATCGGCAATGCCGTATAGCAACATCAATTCGCCCATGGTATCGCCGATAACAACCTGCGTCTTGGCCGAGGGTTGCTCGCCGCTGCTGCGCAGGGTGTAGGTGAAACCTGAACTTTGCGTCAGCGCCTGGGTGGCCGCGAATCGTTCCGGGTGCCGGGGCACCAGGATAAGCAGCAAATCCGGGTAGGTCGCCAATAGCTGCCGATGCGCGGCTAACACGATGGCTTCCTCGCCTTCGTGGGTGCTGGTGGCGATCCATACCGGGCGGTGCGGCGCCCACTGACGCCGCAGCGTCACCGCGCGGGCCGCCAGCTCCGGGGTAACGGAAATATCGAACTTGAGGCTGCCGGTAACCGTCAGACTCGATCGTTTCAAGCCGAGATCGATAAAACGTTCCCCGTCTTCCTGATTTTGCGCGGCAACCAGGGTGATGCGCTGTAGAATGCGGCGCGTCAGACTGCCTATTTTTTTATAGCCGGCCGCTGAGCGCGCGGAGAGGCGCGCGTTGGCGATCACCAGGGGAATGTTGCGTTTATGCAGCTCGGCGATCAGGTTGGGCCACAGTTCGGTTTCCATGATGATCACCACTTTGGGACGCACCTGATTAAAAAAACGTCGCAGAGCAAAGGGCAAATCGTAAGGCAGATAGACGTGGTAGACCGAATCGCCGAAAGCGGAACGCACGCGCTCCGAACCGGTTGGCGTCATGGTGGTGACGGTTATCGGCAGATTAGGGTAACGATGACGCAGCGCCCTGACCAGCGGAATGGCCGCCAGCGTTTCTCCCACAGACACGGAATGCAGCATGATGCCATCCGGCCGCACTTTCTCGGCGCAAAATCCATAGCGCTCGCTCCAGCGCCTGCGGTAAGCCGGCGCTTTGCGACCGCGAATCCACAGTCGGATCCATATCAGTGGCTGGATAAGGTACAGAAGAACGGTGTAAAGGGCTTGTAACATTGGTCTTGGCTATTATTGGTTATCGCTGGAGGGGGATTTTATCGGGTTAAGCAGGATAAGGCTAATTGTAAAACAGAGGACCGGTATTTCTCGCGCTGATGCCGGGTATTCAATATCTTCCTTAAGAGGTGAAAACTACAATATGGCACTTATGGTTACCATAATGGCGTTAAAATGATAAATACAGGTTTCATATTGATTGTTTACAGAAAAATAGGTGAGCACTATACTTATCAAAATACGCCAATTTGGTAACAATAATGACCACAGAAAAAAACCATCAAAAGCGCAGTGCAGTCGTCTTTCCCAAGAATCAAAAAATTCTTTCTCAACTGGGAGAAAACATAAAGCTCGCCTGTAAACGACGGAAATATACGCAAGTCATGATCTCGGAAAGGACGGGTCTCAGCCGTCTTACCATTCGCAAAATCGAGCAGGGTGATCCAAAGGTGTCAATGGGTCACTATGTTGCTGTACTCAGCGTACTAGGGTTGGTGGAGGATTTGACCAGAGTGGCCAGTGACGATGAGTTGGGTCGTAAGCTTCAAGACATTGAACTTCTGAATAAATAGAAAGGAAAACAACAATGAATACCGAAGTCTATGTTTTTGCTGACTGGCAGGATTTTACCGAACCTATGCGGATAGGCAAACTGCGATCGGACATGATAAAAGGCAGAGAGCATTTTAGCTTCAGCTATGATGTCGTATGGCTCCATTCCCCCTTATGTACAAAAAATTGATCCGGACTTGGAGTTATATACCGGGGACCAACATAGCCAAGCTTTGGGCGCGGTAGAGTTAGCGTCAACGGTTCCCTACGTCGGCTATTTCGTGTGGCCTAAAACGATTCCTTTATCCTGTTTATGCAACTTTAACGTTGCCATGTTTATAAAAACAATGAATGAGTTGTACTATGATTTTTTACAACTATTATGTTGTTTGTGAATAAAAAAACAATGAATATATTATTTAAGGTGCGGGATGAAAAAGGCGAGAACGCTATGGCCCGAGCAATTAACGACTCTGCCCATGTTAGACGAACATAAAATCGCACTGCAAATACATTGGCAACATCTGCATAACGATTTCCGTATTAAATGTTGAGACATCAAGTGAAAGCACATGCCAAAGGTATACAAGGCTTCTCTCATCAATAAAAACCAAATGGATGATGACGAGTGAATAATGGGTGAATATCAATACTATCGATTTGAGCGTCAGGATGGCGTTTTGTCTCCCGAGCAACGACGTCAGCTACGGACTTTCTCAAGCCGAGCCGAGATCGACTCGAGCGCCTTTACGGTTTATTACCATTATGGCGACTTAAAAGCAGACCCCGGTAAACTGATGATGAAGTATTTTGATATCGGTTTTTATTACGCCAATTGGGGGCAGGTGATTGCCTATCTGAAATTACCCTTTGGCACGCTGCCACAGGAATTTATGGCGATAGACGATGACGTCATGGTTTCCATTACAGAAGATAAAGACTATCAGCTACTCACGTTTTCTCTGGATGAAGATGAACGCTATCGACAGGATGAAGACGCGGAGGCATTTCTTTCACATTTAAGTGCATTGCGCGCCGAATTGCTGGCGGGGGATTATCGCGTCTTATATTTACCTTGGTTGAGTCGAGCTTATGACGGTGAGGATCTGGATAAACTACCGTTAATCGCGTTCGACTTTAACAAATTAACCGAGGCGCAATTGGCATTCGCTGAACTTTTCAATATCCCGTTAGAAGCGGTCAGAGCCTTGAGCATGCTGTTGAAATCCTCACCGCTGATCGTTGTTGATACGAAAGCGCTTTCCCCTGAACAGCAGGTGGCAGAGCTATCTCCCGCCGATAAAGACCGATTGTTGTGTCTGCTTTTTGAACAAGGTCGGTTAGCACTGCCCCAGGTACGCGCTTTGCTCCGAAACCCACGGGAAAAGCAGGATTACCAATATTGGCTGAATACCTTATCGTTACAGGAATATTGGCAGTTAGCCAGTGATGAAATAAATCAGGAACAGCTCGCGGCTGAAGAAAAACGCCAGGCTCAAGAGCAGCTTGAAAGACGTATACGGCTGAATGCGGTTTTTGCGGCACGGACAGCATACTGGGACGATGTGATAACGCATACGCAGCAAGGATATGCCAGTGGGTATGACCAGGCTGCTTCTATTCTGCGAGAGTTATTTGATGCTTATCAGATTAATGAAGCCTTGGCGGAATTTATTTCCCCCTACCTAAGTTTTATCGAGCAGCATAAAAAACGAAAGGCGTTGCTCAGACGGCTGGAGTCGCTGAGTCAAAAAGTTGTGGCGGGCAAGCTTTAACCCTGAGCTTATTCCTGGTTCGATATAACGCCATTAACAAATGGATATTGAAAGCATAATAAAAAGAATTAAATAAACGCATCCGCCGGCACGTTAAAACGCAAAGAGAGAGCTTTGATGTGCTGAACGGTTAATGCGCGGCGCCCGCTGAGAATATTGCTCACGTTGGATTTGGAACCTAGTTCCGCAGCCAGGTCGGCCGCTTTCAAGCCGTACTGATCCATAATAGTACGTACAACCGCAACGCCATTCTGAATATTATCTAACCGCAGGTTCATTGCAGCGAACTCCGGCGCGGTGCTTTCATACTCGGCAATCTTGGCGGCGAGAGGCTCAAAAAGCGGATTTTCGAGGTCGTCCCGGTCGATCATGTATTCGATTAGTGCGAGCGCGTTTTTGTATTCGCTTTCGCTATACACGCCGTTCAGCAGGGGAATGTTTTTTACCGCCTGAGCGAATGCATTGATCATGCTTTCGGCACTTGCCGCATTGCTTTTATCATCATGAGTGAACGTGATATGGGTCATTCTTTGTGCTCTCTGTAGCTTTTCGTCAGTTTGTCGTATTCGGCATGGGTGACGATGTGCTTGACGAAAACTTTCTGCAATCTGTAATCAATGAAAGCCATGAGTCGCAGCGTATTGCCTGAAACATCAATAACCCACCATTTGTTCCGGTACTTGAAGTTATCCAGTGATGGGAACTGCTTCCTCATTTCATCCGGGCTGGTAAACGTCTGTTTTTCCAAAATGCTCAGCAAGTCAAAAAGTGCTGTGGCGCTGTTTGGATATTTCAATGCTGCCTCGTTGAATGGCAGCCTGCTAATTACATGCAATTTGGCGCTTCCCTGCCGTTATTTTCATCTTGAAAACAGTATGCGCCCAATGTTTAATCTTTTCAAGATGAAAACAAAACGCATCGACTCGCACTTGGTTAACCTTTTGGGAGCCAACAACCTCGACGCTGACCGAATGGTAGCGCTCACAGCAAGAAAAGGCGCCGGCGCGCCCAACTCCGTTTAGCGAACGCCCGGTGATGCGCCGTACGCCAGCGAGTCCGCGCCGATTTCGGCGATGGATTTGGCCCCGGTCAGCGTCATCGCCACGCGCATCTCTTTTTCGATCAGACTCAGCAGGTTGACCACGCCCGCCTCTCCCGCGGCCGCCAGCGCATAGACAAAGGCGCGTCCCAGCAGCACGCCGTCCGCGCCCAGCGCAATCATGCGCACCACGTCCAGCCCGGTGCGAATGCCGGAATCCGCCAGAATGGTGATGTCGCCTTTCACCGCGTCGGCGATCGCCGGCAAGGCGTGCGCCGTCGACAGCACGCCGTCGAGCTGGCGGCCGCCATGGTTGGAAACCACAATGCCATCCGCCCCGAATTTCACCGCCTCTCTGGCGTCCTCCGGGTCGAGAATGCCTTTGATGATCATCGGGCCGGTCCAGAATTCACGGATCCACGCCAAATCTTGCCACGAAATGGAGGGATCGAAGTTCGCGCCCAGCCAGCCGATATAATTCTCCAGCGTGGTCGGTTTCCCGCGATAGACGGAGACGTTGCCGAGATCGTGCGGTTTGCCGTTCAGGCCGACGTCCCACGCCCACCGCGGATGCGTCACCGCCTGCCATAAACGGCGGGCCGATGCATTCGGGCCGCTCATCCCGGAGTGCGCATCGCGATAACGCGCTCCCGGCACCGGCATATCCACGGTAAAGACCAGCGTCTTCACGCCCGCCGCCTGCGCGCGCTCCAGCGCGTTGCGCATAAAACCACGATCTTTCAATACGTAAAGCTGAAACCACATGGGCCGGTCGATGGCGGGCGCCACTTCCTCGATGGGGCAGACCGAGACGGTGGACAAGGTAAACGGAATGCCTTTTTGCGCCGCCGCGCGCGCGGCCTGCACTTCGCCGCGTCGGGCGTACATGCCGGTCAGTCCCACGGGGGCCAGAACCACCGGCATCGCCAGCTTCTCGCCGAATAACTGCGTCTCCAGACTTAGCTCGGACATGTTTTTCAGTATGCGCTGGCGCAGCGCGATATCGGCCAGATCGGCGGTATTGCGTCTGAGGGTATGCTCGTTATACGCGCCGCCGTCAATGTAGTGAAACAGAAACGGCGGCAGCCTGCGCTGCGCCGCCGCGCGGTAGTCCGTTGAAGCGGAAATGATCATCGTGGTTTCTCGTTATCTTTTTCTTGGGTTAACGGCATGACCTTTAATGGAATTGCAGATAAGCCACGTGCGTTTGCAGATATTCCTGCAGGCCGTGTTTACCGTCGGCGCCGCCGACGCCCGATTTACGCCACCCCGCATGGAAACCCTGCATCGCCTCGAAATTCTCGCGATTGATATAGGTTTCGCCGAATTTCAGCTGCTTCAGCGCCTGCATCGCGGTGTTGATATTTTGCGTATAGATCGACGACGTCAGGCCGTATTCGCTATCGTTGGCCATGGCGATCGCCTCTTCCAGCGTGGCGAATGTCGCCACCGGGAGCACCGGGCCGAACACCTCTTCATGCATAATCGGCATCTCCTGTTTAACGTCCACCAGCAGCGTCGGCGGGTAAAAATAACCAATGCCGCCTGCGCGCTGGCCGCCGAGCAACACTTTCGCCCCCTGCGACACGGCTTTCGCCACTTTGTCCTCCACCCGCTGCAACGCCGCCTCGCTGATCAACGGCCCCATATCCAGCTCTTTTTGCTGCGCGGTATCGCCAAAGGTCACTTGCTTCATCGCCTCGCTAAGGCGGGAGATAAATTCGGGGTACACCTCTTGCTGCACGTAAACGCGCTCCGCGCAGTTGCACACCTGCCCGCTGTTGATGACGCGGGAGCTGACAATGGCCTTCACCGCCAGATCCAGATCGGCGTCATTCATCACGATAGCCGGCGCTTTGCCGCCCAGTTCCAGCGACACTTTGGTGACGTTCTGCGCCGCGGCGGTCATGGTGGCGATGCCCGCGGCGACGCTGCCGGTCAGACTGACCATGCCGACCTTCGGGTTAGCGGCCAGCTCTTGTCCCACGGTGGGGCCGAAGCCGGTGACGATGTTCAGTACGCCCTTGGGCAGACCGATGTTATGAACGATCTCGGCGAAGATTATCGCGTTGTTGGGCGTAATTTCACTGGGCTTGATAACGATGGTATTGCCGGTGATCAGCGCCGGCGCGGCCTTGCGGGCGATCAGGAAGAACGGAAAATTCCACGGCAGAATACCGGTGGTGACGCCGATGGCTTTGCGGAACACAAAAATGTTCTCGTTCGGGCGGTCGCTCTGGATGATTTCCCCTTCGTAACGACGCGCCCATTCCGCCATATAATCCAGATAATCGGCGGTGAACAACACTTCGGTCTGCGCCAGCGCGTGGGTTTTTCCGCCTTCGGCGATAATGGTGTCCGTCAGTTCGGCGGCACGCCTGCGGATGCCGTCGGCGATTTTATGCAGCCAGACGCCGCGCTCTACCGCCGGCAGCGCTTCCCAGCCGGGCTGGGCGATTTCTGCCGCGTCAATGGCTCTTTTGGCATCGTCCGTCGTGCCTTCCGGGATCTGCGAAATCACCTGCTCGGTCGCCGGATTCACCACGTCAATCCACTTCCCGCTGCGGTTTTCGACAAATTCACCGTTGATGTACATATGCTTCTGAATGGTGGTCATGTAAACAGTCTCCAAAGTCAGGATGGCGTTGATGAACGGAATGTTAATAAGTTGGTTCTTTTTTGTAATATTTTAGCATCCTGCTCTCTCCGGCAGACTTTTACCTTTGCGTGACTGCCATTTAACGTCGGGAAATGGCAAAAATTTCATGGTCGCCCCGTTTGATGTAACATTTTTGCAAATTTTCGCGGCAGGGAGCGGTGTGAGGGACACTTATCGGCAGCCCATTCCTGATGGCAATATCATCGGGTTAGCAATGAATAAGTTCCCTATTTTTCGTGGGATATAGTCTGTGCGGTGGGAGATAATGCATTTGCATTGGTAATGAAGATGCATTACTTTAAACGGCAGATAGCGGAGGAGCCAATATTATGGCTGCACTAACTGAACTTAAACCGGTGGATATCTGCGAATCAAAAATCACGGAACGTGGGCAGACCACCATTCCGGCCACGATCCTGCGTACCCTGAATTTAAAAAAAGGCGTGGATCGTATTCAGTACCGCGTATTGCCGAACGGCGATGTATTGATTCCCCGTAAAAACGATGACGAGGCCGACCCCGTTATTGGTCGTTTTCTTGAATTCCTGGCTCGTGATATCGCGGCCAATCCGGCCACATCGCTTCAGCCGTTATCTGCTGAACTGGTGGATCGCATCGGTGGGCTTGTCGCCGGTGTGGAATGGGGAGATCTGGATTCACCATTATCGGATGATGAGGATTGATAATGTATGGACGGGAAAACATATAATATCAACGGATGGTATGTTCTGGCGCACCCGCTGTTTATTCGGCAGTTGGAGGAATTGAGGAAGGAGGTTGAAAAATTAAAGGCGGAAAGCCCGGATGGCTATAAAGTTATTGCAGGTTTTTTTATTTACGATAGTAAAAGTGGGTTGGTTTTATATTATTATTTATTTTAAATTTTGATCTTGGATGTTTTTTATATAGTGCGCATTGAATAATGCTTAACATGTTTTTTATCGAGCATTTCGCTTTTAAAGCGTACTTAATCGCATAAATAATGTTTCTTATAACATTTGATTTATTGCCATTGTTTATTCTTCGTAATATCTTCCCATATCCATGTTCCAATTTTGCTGATTCTTTCATAGAGTGAAATTCAATGCCTGCACCAGACATATCATGGTATATCTTTCCTATGCACTTCCCTTTTACAAAATCAAAATCTTTTAATCTTTCTAAAAAATCATGATCGATCCAATAAAATGCATATTGTTCATTAAATATAAATCCATGCTTTTCTAGTATCTGATGAATTAACTTGGAGGAAAATGATAAACCTGATGAACAAGTAAAAATGGCATTAGCATTAAAATCACCAAGTTGAACAAAATCAGTATTAACCCTTGCTGTGTTATAAACGGGACTGCTTTTTATATTGTTTTTATTTGATAAATATATTTCTGGACAAATAAGGTCAAAGTCTTCGTTTTTTATTATATTTTGGAAGAAGCATTTATTTATACGTGTATCCTGATCAAATATCGATATAAATTCGTAATCTGATTTTTTAATGAAATAGTTATATATTTTGCTTAATGAAATGTTTCTCGTATCTTGATAAATTTCCGATGTGATTCCTTTTTGTGCGCAACTGTTAATATAATTATCTATGTCATTGTTATCTAACAGGTATTTACCATTATTCCATATTAATAATTTTAATTCCGCACCAGAAAGATCTGACTTAAAGATCGAATTTATAGTCAGTGAGTCCTCGAGTTTAGAGTTATATAAAACTACAACCGCATTTAATTTTATAGGATTCATAATCTTTGTCTGATAGCGTTGGCTTTAATGCTTCATAATTCACACTTTGAGTGAGCGGTATATAATGCCTTGGTGTATTTAAGACGTTGTATTTATTTTATTAATATATTGATTTTCATATATTGATAATATCGTCACCATTTTTATTTTGAATCTCATGTGTGAGTGCGGTTTTTTTATCTATTTCGATTTTTGAACGCGGATGAATATTATTCATAGTAAAAATAAGTAAGTTTTTCATCCTGTGAAAATCTATTTTCCCTCTCAAAAAATCTCTTAGATAAATGTATATAGTGCTTGCTTTTGATTTTTTTTGATATTCGTTTCTGATAAACGATTTAAGATAAAAAATTTCCATTAGGCGGAAGCTATTTTTTTTGTTTTCCGGGCTAAACATGGCAAAGGAGTGGCCAATAGAATTAGCACAATATATATCCAGTGGTTTATTATTCTCAGTCATTATATTGATTATTCTGAATAGATCACTATCAATACCATAAAATGCCAGTTTTTCCTCGAAAACATAGCCCCTGAACGCCATTATCTTATCAATACCCTGTTTAGATAAAGCAAGACCTGACATCACCGAGTCTATTTTCATCCCGACCTTACCTTCATCGATCATAAGATTGATATCACCATAAAGATGAGGATCGGTTTGTACGCTAATCCCATTCTTTTCCGCGATGATTTTGGGTGTAACAATATCAGCACCATGATGGGTTGCTATTTTCGTATAATAATCGATTGGTAAATGAGAATCTTGATCCAGAATGGTAATGAAATCAAATTTTTCATTGTTAATGAAAAAATTATAAATTTTCGATAAGGATAAGTTTCTGATATCCTGATATATTTTTACATTAAAGCCGTTTTCTGTACATCTTGATAAGAAGTCTGAGATATCATTTTCCTGCAACAATGAAGGACCATTATTCCAAACGCAAATATTTAGCTTTATATTTTCAAGTTTACATTTTAAGAGACTTTTCAGCGTATCAGAATCTTTTAGCGCTGAATTATAAATTATTACAACAGATGTTATATTCATATTATGGTTGCCGGAAATTTCACTTTGGGATTATTCTTTATTACTTTACTCTAATGTATTTTATTCTACTGACTATCCCGTTTATAAGTTTCCCTTTTCTAAATTCATGTTTTGATTTTTTCTTCCACTGGATAGGCGTTACCGCTTTGGTAAGTGGAATATCTCGCCAGGTTGATTGTTCATAAGCTTGTCCAAAGAAAACGGTTGAGGGATATTGCCCCCACTCGTTCCACGGTTTTGTGGTGCCTACATAGTGAATAAAAACGCTTTCATCATTGATGATTTTTTTATAAGCCTGATGCGTCTTGTCTTTTAGTTCACTTTTAATACTGTAGATGCAGTTGAATTTTCTAGGGAGAATAATGGTCTTCCCGTATAGAAGTATGTTAAGCGCATCTTGATCTGGGTATCTAAGCGCCGTGTTTTCTTTGATAAATGAGATTGTCTTTTGTGTTAATTGATTAAGTTCCCAGTTTTTTAAATTAGTAAACATAACGCCTGAATTGAAGTAATGCTCTTTTATTTCTGGTTTTCCTAATCGAATAGCGCACTGCTCTTGCGTTGCAGTAATATCAGGCACAATTGCACAGATAGAAGAGTTAAATTCAAGCTTTGATAATTCTTCAATACTGCCCTTGCACATCACATCGGCATCTAAATATAACAAAGAATCAATAGTGCTGCTTAAATAATCAAAAGCGATAAGTCTGAAGTAGGCAGAACATGGCCATCTATTTTGAGGAAGGTCATCTAACTGTTTGGTATTTACTTTGTATATATGAATGTTGATATGAAATTTATCAGCCATAGACTTGAATCTATGAGTGACATCATCATTGATGTAGTCAGTGAAAAAGTGAAAGGATAAAGGTATATCATTATTAATGACAATCGATGTTGCAGAAATCGCCGCGCCAAAAATAAAGTTCTTATCTATGCCGTAGGCAACGTTAAAAAAAGCATCATCGGTATTATTACCTATGATTTCTATAGTTTTTTCGATGATGATTTCTTTATTGAAATACATTTTTTTCTCTTGAATATTATCGTGTAAATAGCTTCTTCTTGAAGTATTTAAGGTAAGTAATAAACGATGAAAGCACCTTTTTTTTATGGAAGTAATGCTTGGCGCAATATCTGAGTTGATTTGCAGAGGTTGCCTTTTCCAAAGGCACATCTTTCCATGGAGAATGCTCTTTAGCGGTATAAAAATAACGAGAGCTGGCGTATTCCGCCCATTCATTCCAAGGCTTTGTTGGTCCAATATAGTGAATAAAAATGGTGTTATCGTTTATAGGATGAGGATAATTTTCATCACTTTTACATTTTAATTCATAGTTGATGCTGAACTGTGTATTATATTTTTTATCAAGAAAAAGAACATGCTCATGCAGCAGGATATTAAGAATATCCTGGTCAGGAAAGGATACCCTTTTGGCAGTATCTTTATCTGTCAGCATCGTCATCGTTTTTGTGGTGATACTGTTTTTGTGCCAGTTATTCAGATTAATCAACAAAACGCCAGAGTTGAAATAACCATTTTTAATCTCGGGAGTCTTCAGGCTACGGGCACGTTTTTCCCACCACGGACCTCCACCTTCAGCAACGGCAGCGACAATATAAGTGCTGATATCCAGATCGGCCAGCTCCTGAAGCGAACCGTTACAAACAATATCCGAATCAAGGTAGATTATTTTATCCAGCCGGTTATAAAAATAATCAGTGGCGATAAAACGGAAATAAATGGCATATGACCAATTCTTGGTGCTCGGGAGACTTTTCAACCAGTCACAGTTGACGATATATAGGGTAATCGACGTACTATATTGTTCTGCCAGTGCGTTGAATCTATCCTGGTTTTCTTGATCGAGCGTGTCAGTAAATACATGAAAAGAGAGCGGCCGCTCGCTATTCTTCAGCAGAATCGAAGCAATTGAAACTGCACAACCAAATAAGAAGTTTTTATCCGTGCCAAAAGAAATATTCAGGGCTTCTTTATCAGAATCGGAGGGTAAAAATGAGAAGCTGACAGTTTTCGTAATCACATCATCTTTTTTAAAATACATAATGAGTCCATTTTATGATTATCGGATAATCTGACGGTGAATAACTGCATTAATGATTTTTTTCATCGCCCGGTAGTAAGTATCACTATAAAAGTGGCGAATGGAGGACTTTATCTGCTCCGCTGTCGGCATAGGCTCCCGGTTTATGATGGCCTGTAATATATCGCGCAGAGAAGCCGTTGAACCGGGTGGATAGAGTTGTCCGTTAACGCCGTTTCTGATGATATCTCCTGGCCCGGAAGGGCAGTCGCTGCTGATACAGTAAATACCATAAGACATGGCTTCAAGTAGCGTCATGGGTAACCCTTCGAAAGCGGAGCTCATGACGAAGGCGGAGACGCATTTGATATTTTTTTGAATATAATCCCAGGGATCAGACTGCCACCCGTGCCAGTATACACGCTCGCCAATCCCTTGTTTTTGCGCATAGTCTTTACAAACCGCCGCATCAGAACCATCGCCGATAAAATGACATTCCCAATTGCCCGTCAGACCGGAAAGTGCGTCAAGCATATCTTTAAGGCGTTTCTGGCCTTCAAATTTAAGGCGGCCGACGTAGATAAAGATGGCATTATCGCTACTGGCAGGGCGAGGAATTACCGTCGTCTGGGGTATGACGGGGTTAAAAATCACCGAGATACGTTCGGCCGGCACGCCACGATTTATTAACTGTTGTTTGATACCAGAACTGATCGCAAGATGATGGTCAGCGGCGAGCACGCGCCCGGCGTGCTTTTTGTGATCGAGTGAATAATGGACCCATGAGATAAGCGGGATCGTTTTCTGGCTACGCTGAATGGCCTGCGAAGCGATACGACAGGAAGGCGCGTCAAAAGCGATAACGATCTCGGGGGTATTTTTCTCAATGTAACGGCGGAGCGCGTAAATATACTGCAGCCGTCTTACAAACGAGATTTTAATAGTTGAATATGCATAAACGGCGTTTTTACCCGCCAGCCAGCCTTTGTCCATTCTGTCGTCGCGACAGAGGAAATAGAGCATGTAATCGTTTTTTGTTTCCGTATCATCGCTTAGAAAACCGGTAACCTTTTGTATTACGGTTTCAATACCGCCAAAACCGGATACGGCCTCGCCAACAAACAGTACTTTCATAGTCGTGATGTTATCTTGGGTGAATTAAAGCGACTTGCGCTCGGTTCTACGTTTTATCTTCTCTGCTTTAATTTTTGCTTCGCCGAGCAGGGCTTTTTCACTTTCCAATATCTTGTTTAGCGGTTGATTAAAATAAACTTTTAGGAAATAAAAAATATCCGTTTGCGTCAACCCGATATCAAGCGACGAAAAATACAGTCCGATCAGGTCTTTATTTCGCCAGCGGGCAGGGACTTTTTTTCTTATCTGCGCGCGGTGCAAATCAATAACCGATATTTTCAGCTCGTCGCTGCCCCGCGTATAGGGCAGGTGGAGTAAAAAGTGGCAGATATAGCAATCGCGATGATTGACGCCGGCGGCGTGCATCTTGCGCACCATTTCCGCCACCCGGCGGATAATCGCTCTTTTTTCCCGCAACAGCGGGCGGCGGCGCGGCCACTCGGCGCAGTAGTCTTCCAGGCTGATCGACGGGTTAAGATCTTCCGTGATGATAAAAGAGTGGCGATGCAACGGATTTAATCCGCGCTGACCAAAACCCACGCCGCGCATGGTATCCACGCCCGCTTCAGACAGGCGGTGGATGGCATGCCACTCGCGGTCGGCGCCCAATACCGGCAGCCTGAGCGAAACCAGGTTTTTAAGCGCCTCTTTCAGCGTGGTGCCGCGGTGTATTTTGATAAAATACGACTGGTCGCCCAGGGTGAAACGCAAGGTTCGCCGGCTTTCAAGCGCCCGAAATATATCGCCGTCGAGTTTGTCGACTTCTTTAAAGGGATCTCTGTTTTTCCATAAAGAAGCGAAAGGTGGTTTTAATTCAATCATGCTGCTCATTTACTCATCGTCGCCTGAAATCAGCATGGCTGCTTTCTGCGGCAAACTGTATAAATCTTCGCTATCGGCGAAATGGCGGGCATTGTGCGCCCAGTTACGTAAGCTGTCCGGCGCGCTCAGCGCGTCCCGCAGGGCGTCGTTCAGGGCGTCCTGACGGTAGGGCGAAGGGATGACGCGCCCCGCCTGCGCCTTGTCGATATAGAAAGCATAGCCGCACACCTCGGTAACCATCACCGGTAATCCGGCGGTAATCGCTTCCAGCAGTACGATGCCGGCGGCTTCCTGATAAGCCGGGTGCAGCAGCAGGTCGGCGGCGGCCATAAAGTCGGCAATATCATCGCGCCCGGAGAAAAAGCGTACATTTTCCCCAATGCCCGACTGGGCGGCCAGCGACCGGTAGCGCTCGGGTTTATCCTGTCCGACAACCAGGAACACCACGCGCCGGCGGAGTTCCTCCGGCAGGCTGGCGATGGCCCGAATGCTGCGCTCCACGCCTTTGCGCTTGAAATCGGAACCGACCTGAAGCAGGACGACGGCGTTTTCATCAATGCCTTGCGCGCGGCGGAATGTCTGGCGGCTATCGGGCGCCCGGCGATCGTATTTGCGGTCGAGCGCGATGCCCGGCGGCAGAATAAAGAAGCGTTCGTCCTGCGTGGCGTAATGCTTTTTAAAATCCGCAATCTGGCGCTGGGTCAGCATCAGCATTTTGGTGTGGCCGGCGCGTTCGAATACCGCTTTCTCAAACGCGGCGTAATGGCGGTAGCGCGGCGTCAGGCGGTAGAGCCACCCCTTTTCCTGCGCCACCTTTTCCGCGTAGCACACGTCGGCCGCATAGTAGAAATCCAGCCCCGGCATTTTATTAAAGCCCACCACGCGATCGACCGGGTGCTGCTGCAAATGGCGCCGCACCCACTCGGCATAGCGGCGGTTGCGGGTATGGTTGCTGATGCCGGATGCGGGCACCAGAATAATCTCCAGGTTATCCGGTTTTTCGCCTTGCCACGACAGCACATAAACGCGGACGCGGTGCCCCTGCGTGACGCAGGCCTGGGCAATACTGTAAAAGTCACGCTGTAGTCCGCCGAAAGGAAAATACTTATACAGGCAGATGGCAATATTCATGGCGATTCCTTATTGCCCGCCGGCGAGGGGCGGGCGGCAACCAGGCTTTCCGCCGCCTGGATCACGTCCTGAGCGGGGATGCAGGAGAGGTACTTGCGGCTTCGGTCGAGATGCCGCCGCTCCGGCATGGCCTGATAATCTCCCGCCCAGATAACGATGCTGTTATCCGACCAGGGCCGCCATTTCTTATGGTCGGTAGGACCAAACAGGCATACGGCGGGGGTGTTCAACGCCGCAGCCATATGCATCGGCGCCGAATCCACGCCGATATAAAGCACCGCTTTGTCGATTAACGCGGCCAGTTCCAGGAAGCTGGTTTTGCCGGCGAGGGTGATATCCGGCTTATGCCTGCACTGGGCGTAAATGTCGCGGACCACGTCGAGATCGTCCGACGACGGGCCGCAGGTCAGTACGACTTCCCATCCCTTTTGTTTCAGATGATCAATAACCTGGGCAAACTTATCGTTATCCCAGCATTTGAACAGCTGCCTGGCCGTCGGCTGAATCACCACGTAGGGCTGCGCCAGCAGCTGCGGATGCGCAGCGAAAATGCGTGCCGCCTCTTCAGCGCCGTAAGCAAGGGTCATGCGCTCTTTCCGCTGTGCCGCCGGCAGGTCCAACGGCGCCAGCATCGAGCGATTTTGCTCGATAATATGCTCGCCCTGCGGGCGCACGCATTCACTGAACAGCGAACGCCACCATTTCCCTTTCAGGCTAACGCCGCGATCTATGGCGATGCTGCGGCTCGCCAGCGATTTGATTAACAGCGCGACGGGCCATTGGTCGGCCAGATTGACGATCAGATCGTAATGATTGCGCTTAAGCGTTTTTCGTATCGCAATGAACTCTTTTATTTTTTCCGGCAGGCTCGCCGTTTTTCTTTTTAAGCCGTAGAGATGGTGGATATGCGGATTTTTCGACAGGATGGGGCGAGTGTCTTCGTACAGCAGCACATCGATCTTGGCAGCGGGATAATGGGCTTTCAGCGTGCCGATAAGCGGCGTGGTAAGCAGCATATCGCCGTGAAAGCGCAGTTTCACAACCAGAATCCGATGATAGGGAAGGGCTTTTTGACTCACTCGCTTTCCTTACTTTCCTTAAATAACAGAACGCTACCGCCCCTGGCTCAACAGCTACCACTGGACTGCGGGTTATGCTCCGGATTATCACAAGGTTATTCGGGCACGAGATCGACGTGCCATTTTAGCCGTTATGGTACTAAAAGCCGCTATGCTCTCACAGCGATAATTAAGATTATACCCATCATCCTGAACGGGTTCCGCCCGCAGATTTCCGCCGTTAGCGTTGCAGCCATCTGCCGGTCAACGTGGTGCCGAGGCAGAAGGCCATAAGCCAGGCCATCAGCATATCGCGCGAATAGAGGATCACGTCGCTGAGCCCGTACATTATCAGGGCAAACAGGAGCGCGGCCGAGAGGTGGCTGCGTAGAATGAAAAACGAGAAATAGAGCAGCGCCGCGTATAACACCACCAGGATCAGCGCGCCGGGCAATCCTTTGAGTGAGAAGGCGTCGATCGCTTCGTTGTGCAGGTGGACGTTCAGGAAGATTACCGCGCCGCTTAGCTGAGGCTTCTGCTCCGCCAGCGCGGTAATACGCGCTGAACGCTGCTCGGCGGATTGCCCAAGCAGGGCCTCTTCCCCCGTCTCGATACCGGATTGGTACATGGCGATGCGCGCGCCCACCGAGGTTTTGCTGTTATTCATGCTGTAACTGCGTATGTCGTTCAGCAGGTCATTGGTTCGTTTGTTAATCGTGTCGTGAAATAGCACTGAACACAGCAGAATTGTCATCACCGAACCCAGAAAGGCTTTGATAAACAGTTTCTTATCATGGCGAACTTCGGAAAGCAGGATCATGGCGCCGACGATCGGATAGACAAAAATGGCCGCCCGCGTTTCGGTCAGAATGATCGCAATGGTCACCAGCAGGAAATGCGCCAGATAGAGATAATATTTATAGCGCGAATTAAGCGTCAACAGCGCCTGCGCGCTCAGCGCGCCGATAAAGGTGATGAAATAGGCGGCGCTGGTCGCCGGACCGAAAATCAGGCTTACCCGGTGTATGCCGCTGAAGGCCGACTGATAAAAGGCATAGCCCAGCGTCAGGGCGCAGATCGCCATAATGCAGGGGAACTGAAATCTTTGCTTCTCCCGGGCGATATGCAGCGTGGTCAGCAGGATAAACGCCCCCAGAATGCAGGCGTGGGCGGAGGTTTGATAAGCGTCGTAAACCGCGGGAAAGGCGGTATCCGGCTGATAGTATTGCTGGTGCCAGACCAGGTTGCTCAGGCCGAGAACCAGTAAACACAGCGGGATCGCCAGCAGCCGTTTGGCCGCCAGGATGGTTTTCAGGTGCGTCATGACGTAAAAAACCGCCAGCGATCCCGTCAGGTAGAATACCCAGCCGGCGACGATGGTGCTGAACGGCATAATGGCTAACGTCAGTAAACAGCCGGGGAAAATAACGTTGGGGGCGAGGGCCGCGCTTATGCCGGAAGATCTGGTCAGATCATAGTCTACATTATTGATCATCTATTTATTCAACAAGGGGAGAGCGGGATTACTCGCCTGATGGGGTTAAGTCTATCATTTGATCCAGTTTTTGCCGGACTTCCCCGGCGGTAATCGCCGCCATTTGCCGATTTTCAGACAGTTCCGCCACCTGATTCAATCCATACCCGCCAATCAGCCCCGGATCGGTGGGGCCATACAGGGTGATATTGGGGCGGTCCAGCGCCGCGGTCAGGTGGCTTAACCCGGTATCGACGGAAACCATCGCTCGCGCGCCGGCCAGTACCTCCGCCACCTGCTGTAGCGTTAAACGCGGCAACACCTCGACGTGGGAAAACCCAGCCGCCAGACGCAAAGCGCGCTGATGTTCATGCTCCGCGCCCCAGGGCAGTTTGATGCGCAGCCCACTGGGTTCGAGCTGAGAAATCAGCTCGCGCCAGCGTGATTCCGGCCAGTGCTTTTCATCGCGGGTGGTGGCGTGCAGAAAAACCAGGTACTGGTTGGCATCCGCGGGCAACTGGTCGAGAAAGCGCGCGGCAATCGCGTAGTCGCCGCGTTCGGCCGGCTTTTTATAGTGCAGGCTGGCCGCGAAGAGTTCCCGTACCCGTTCAACCGCGTGTTGCCGGCGGCCGACGTGGTGGCGGTAGTTATAGAACCAGCTCGCCAGCGGCTCGCGGGCGCTGCGGTAATCCAGCCCGTGCTTTTTCCCGCGCGCCAGACGGGTGACCAGCGCGGCGCTTTTTATCAACCCCTGCGCGTCGATCACCGCGTCATAGCGGTATTTGCGCAGCTGCTGCTTGAAATGGGCGCGTTCCCGGCGCGTTTTGGCGCTGAACCAGCTTTTTCTCCAGCGGCGGATAGCCACCGGAAGCACCCGCGACACCGCCGGGTGCCAGCCGGGGATCTGGGCAAAACCCTCTTCCACCACCCAGTCGAACTCAATGCCGGGCAGGGCGAGCATGGCGTCCGTCAGCGCCGGCAATGTGTGCAGCACGTCGCCCATTGAGGACGTTTTGATAATCAGCACCCTCATGGGGTTTCTCCCGCGGCCGGCAGGTATTTTTCCAGCGCGCTGAGAACGCTTTCGGGCTGAATATCGATCAGGCTTTGGTGGTATCCCTGCTCCGCATCGCCTTTGCGCACCCGGTGATAACCGCTAATCAGGCGAATCACCTGCGCCTGATGGGACAAGGGAGGGGTAAAGTCCGGGCTGCTGGGGCCGTAAAGGGCGACCAGCGGACGATCGAGCGCGGCGGCGACGTGCATTAATCCCGAGTCATTGCTGACCACGGCATGGCAGGCGGCAATCAGCACCACCGCCTGTTCCAGCGAGGTCTTCCCGGCCAGATTGGCGCAGTGACGCCGCGACTCTTCCGTCAGCGTCTGAAGAATGTCCTCCCCCGCCGGGTGGTCCTTGGCGGAGCCGAACAGGGCGACCTGATAGCCTCTTGCAATCAGCGATTGCGCCAGCGCGGCATAATGATAGTGCGGCCAGCGTTTGGCGGGGCCGAATTCCGCGCCGGGGCAGAAGCCAATCAGCGGACGGGCATCGTTCAGACCGAAGGTTTGCCGCATCGCGGCGATTTCTTCAGATGCGACCTGTAGCCGGGGCCACAGCAGCGGCTGCGGCAGATCCTGCGCGCTATGAATACGGTTGCCGTCGTAGGCCAGGGCGACGTAGCGCTGCACCATCAGCGGAAAGGCGGATTTATCCAGCACGCGGATATCATTCAGCAGGCCGTAGCGCATTTCTCCGCGCCAGCCGGTCCGTTGCGCAACCTTGGCGAAAAAGGGCACCAGCGCGGATTTAAACGAGTTGGGCAGCACATAGGCGCGATCGTAACGGGCGGCGCGCAGCGCGACCCCCAGGCGGCGACGTTCGCCCAGCGCCAGCGCGCCGTGGCCCAGCGGCATGGCCAGCGCCTGATTGACCTCCGGCATGCGCGCCAGCAAAGGACGGCACCAGGCGGGCGCCATCACGTCAATGACCGCCTGCGGGTGTTGCGCCTTAAGCGTGCGATACAGGCTGTGCGACATCATCATATCGCCTACCCAGGAGGGGCCGATGACCAGGATTTTCATGCTGTTTTCATACCGCTTATCTCATTCCTTGTTCGCTTAAACGGTACGGTTCAGCCAGGCCATGTATTCGGCCACGCCCTCGGCGACGGTTTTAAACGGTTTATCGTAACCCGCGGCGCGCAGTTTGGTCAGATCCGCCTGGGTATAGGCCTGATAACGGCCCTTCAGCTTGGCGGGAAATTCGATGTATTCCACGCTGCCTGTTTTATGGAACGCCAGCGTGGCGTCGGCGACGGCCTGGAATGATTCAGCCCGACCTGTGCCGCAGTTGAAAATACCGGAAACCCCTTTTTGCCAGAACCACAGGTTGACGGCGGCGACGTCGGCGACGTAGATAAAGTCCCGTTTGAAGTTTTCGCTGCCGGAGAACAGTTTCGGGTTTTCGCCCTGCTTGATCTGGCTGTTCAGGTGGAAGGCGACGCTCGCCATGCTGCCTTTGTGCCCTTCACGCGGTCCGTAGACGTTGAAGTAGCGGAAACCGCAAATCTGTGACTCGGCCTGCGGCAGGATTTCGCGTATGTATTGGTCGAACAGGAATTTGGAGTAGCCGTAGACATTCAGCGGCTGCTCATACTGACGCTCTTCGACGAAGTTATCGTCACGCCCGCCATAGGTGGCGGCGGAGGAGGCGTACAGGAACGGGATATTGCGATCGAGACAGTAGTGCAGCAGGTCTTTGGAGTATTGATAGTTGTTGTCCATCATATACTTGCCGTCCCACTCGGTGGTTGACGAGCAGGCGCCTTCATGGAAGACGGCGTCAATATCGCCCAGGTCGTCGCCGGCGATGATACTGGCGATGAAATCCTCTTTGTCCATATAGTCGGTGATATCCAGATCCACCAGATTGACGAATTTCGTCCCGTCTTTCAGGTTATCGACAACCAGAATATCCCGATAGCCAATGTCATTGAGTGCTTTTACGATATTGCTGCCGATAAAGCCGGCGCCGCCAGTAACGATAATCATGGGATCTACCCTTGTTAATCTTGCCGGTGAGGCACCGCGCCTCACCCTATGTATATGACCGTTATAATAGCATTTCATTTTACCGCAAGCAGCCCGGCGTTTGCGCTATCCGCCAATTGCGCATCTGTGACCGGCATCAGACAATGTGCCACGGGTCGTGACGCGGATTGCATTTTCAGACTCTTTACCGCTCATTTCCGGTGGCTTCCGCTAGCTTATTAAGGGTTACGGACAGGCTTTTAACCGGAGAAAATCCCTATGCCCGCCGCCTTTTATCAACAGCTCGCCGCACAGATTATGGCCGCCCGCCAGGAGGGGCTTTTCAAGGAAGAGCGGCTGATTACCTCCCCGCAGCAGGCGGAAATCGCCGTGGCGGACCAGAATAATCTGCTGAATTTCTGCGCCAACAACTATCTCGGGCTGGCCGACGACGCGCAGGTGATAGCGGCGGCGAAAGCGGGGTTGGACCGCCACGGCTTCGGCATGGCGTCGGTGCGCTTTATCTGCGGCACGCAGGATATTCACAAACGGCTGGAGCAGCGGTTGGCGGACTTCCTGGGCATGGATGACGCGATTCTGTACTCATCCTGCTTTGACGCCAACGGCGGCCTGTTTGAAACGCTGCTGGGTCCGGAGGACGCCATCCTGTCCGATGCGTTGAATCACGCGTCGATCATCGACGGCATCCGGCTCTCCAAAGCCCGGCGCTACCGCTATGCCAACAACGATATGAATCAGCTGGAGGCGCAGCTGCAGCAGGCCAGAGCCGAGGGGGCGCGCCATATCATGATCGCCACCGACGGCGTCTTTTCGATGGATGGGGTGATCGCCAATTTGGCGGGGATCTGCGATCTGGCCGAGCGCTACGATGCGCTGGTGATGGTGGATGACTCCCACGCGGTCGGTGTCGTCGGGGACCGGGGGAGAGGCACGCACGAATACTGCGGCGTGATGAAACGGGTCGACATTATTACCGGGACGTTGGGCAAAGCCCTGGGGGGCGCCTCCGGCGGCTATACCGCCGGGCGGCGCGAGGTGATCGACTGGCTGCGCCAGCGCTCGCGCCCTTATCTTTTCTCCAATTCGCTGGCCCCGGCGATCGTCACCGCCTCGCTCAGGGTGCTTGAAATTCTGGCGCAGGGGGATGAGCTGCGTCAGCGGCTGTGGGCCAATGCCCGCCAGTTCCGCGAGCAGATGACCAACGCGGGCTTTACCCTGGCCGGGGCCGACCACGCCATCATTCCCGTAATGCTCGGCGAGGCGCAGCTGGCGCAGGACTTTGCCCGGGCGTTGCAGCGCGAGGGGATTTACGTGACGGGATTCTTTTACCCGGTAGTGCCCGGCGGACAGGCGCGCATCCGCACCCAGATGTCCGCCGCGCATACGCCGCAACAGGTTCAGCGGGCTGTCGACGCCTTTATCCGGGTGGGGCGGCGCCTGGGGGTGATTGCCTGAGAGAGCGATGATGAAAGCACTGGTGAAATTACGCGCTGAACCGGGGATCTGGATGACCGATGCGCCGCGGCCGGCGCTGGGCCATAACGACGTGATGATCAAAATCCGTAAGAGCGCTATCTGCGGCACCGACGTCCACATCTATAACTGGGATGAATGGTCGCGGAAAACCATTCCGGTCCCGATCGTCGTCGGACATGAGTACGTCGGCGAAATCGTGGCCATCGGTCAGGAAGTCAGCGGGTTCGGCATCGGCGACCGCGTTTCCGGCGAAGGACACATTACCTGCGGACACTGTCGCAATTGCCGCGCCGGGCGCCGCCATTTGTGCCGTAATACCCTTGGCGTCGGCGTTAATCGCCCCGGTTCGTTTGCCGAATATCTGGTTATTCCCGCCGATAACGCCTTCCGCATTCCCGACAATATTTCCGACGAGCTGGCCGCCATCTTCGATCCCTTCGGCAATGCGGTGCATACCGCGTTATCGTTTGATTTGGTCGGCGAAGACGTGCTGATCGCCGGCGCCGGGCCGATCGGCATTATGGCGGCGGCGGTGTGCCGCCACGTGGGCGCCCGCCATGTGGTGATTACCGATGTGAACGATTACCGGCTGGAGCTTGCCGCTAAAATGGGGGTGACGCGGGCGGTCAACGTGGCGCGCGAAAACCTGGCCGCGGTGATGATTGAGCTGGGAATGTCCGAAGGTTTTGATATCGGGCTGGAAATGTCGGGCGCGCCGGCCGCGTTTCGCGCCATGCTAAAGTCGATGAATCACGGCGGGCGTATCGCCATGCTGGGCATTCCCCCGCGGCCGATGGCGATCGACTGGGGCGAGGTAATTTTTAAAGGATTGTTTATCAAGGGCATCTATGGACGGGAAATGTTTGAAACCTGGTACAAAATGTCGGCGCTGCTGCAGTCCGGCCTGGATCTGTCGCCGATCGTCACCCACCGCTTTTCCATTGATGATTTTCAACAGGGGTTCGACGCCATGCGCTCCGGCCAGGCGGGTAAAGTGATCCTTGACTGGGGTGACAGCGCCGGCTGATATGAGATCTCCGAGCCTGCGCGAGGCCCGGAGATGCTGCGAGAATAAAACTACCGCCTGGTCGCCGGTTCACCCGGCGCCAGCCAGGTTTGCCAGCGGCGTTTTACAAAGGTGACGGCGGCGCTGTCGCGGATGCTGCTGGCGGCCAGCTCGAAGATAGCGCCCTCTTTCACCGGCTGCGGCGCTTTTTTCACCTTGCACTGCTGCACGCCGCGGAATGGATTGCGGGGTTTGGCCGGTTTCTGCGTTTCTGACGGCGGCAGGGGTTGGTAGTGCGCCGGTTCGTTCAGCAACTGGCTGGGACGCACCAGCACAATGTCGGGCTCCAGCGTCGGCAGCATTTGCTGCAGCACCCGGATGGTCGACGGATGCGGATGCCCGATGGCGATGGCGGAACCGCTGCGCCGCGCTATCTGCACCGCGCGGTTAAACTGGCGGCGGATATCGGCTTCGTTCTGCGAGTCATCGAGGAATACTCGGCGCTTAATCACTTTTACCCCGGTTCCGACGGCGGCCTGACTGGCCTGGCTGCTGCCGATGGTCATGCTGTCGAGAAAATAGAGATGATAGGCGCTCAGGGCCTGCATCACTTTCTGCATGCCGGGGAGGCTGGCGGTCATCGCGCTGCCCATATGGTTGTTCATCCCTACGGCGTAAGGAACGTTGTTGACGGACTGGCGGATAATGCGCTGGATCTCTTCGCTGCTCATGCCGGGATGCAGGGTATCGCGCTCCAGCGGCTGTTTGCTCATTGGCGCCATCGGCAGGTGAATCAGCACTTCGCGCCCTTGATTATGCGCTTTGGTCGCCATTTCTCTGGCGTAAGGCGCGTTGGGCAATACCGCGACCGAAATGGCGGTCGGCAGGTTTAAAATCTGATTCTCGTTATGAGGACGGTAGCCAAAGTCATCGATGACGATGGAAAGTTTGCCGGCCATCAGACAAGGGGATAGCGTTAATAAACTGAAAAATAAAATTATTTTGGATTTTAAATGAGACAAGACTATCTTCCCAGCCAAGGTTGTGGATTGACCGCCTGACCCTGGCGACGAATTTCAAAATAGAGCGCCGGCTGGCTTTGCCCGCCGCTGGTGCCCACCAGCGCGATGGGCTGGCCCGCTTTAACCTGCGCGCCGACGGAAACCAGCGCGCTTTGATTGTAGCCGTATAAACTCATGTCGCCTTTGCCGTGCTGCACCACCACCACCAGGCCGTAGCCTTGCAGCCAGTCGGCCATCAGAACGTTGCCGTCGGCGATGGCTTTCACTTCGGTTCCCTCCGGCGCGGCGATAACCAGCCCTTTCCAGCGTAACTCGCCCTGCAGCGGTTCGCCGAAACGGTGTTCGATCCTCCCGCGCACCGGCCAGAATGCCTGGGCGGCGGGCCGCCCCAGCCCGCCGGTGCGCGCCATCAGCGACTGTTCGCTTTCCGTCGGCTTATAGCTGCCGCCGCGGCGTTTGGCCTGCTGCTCTTTCGCCCGTACTTTGGCGGCTTCGCGCGCTTCACGTTCGGCTCTGGCTTTGGCTTCGCGCTCGGCCCGGGCGATCTGATCGCGCAGGCGGGTTTCATTCTGCCGCAGCTCGGCTAGCTGACGCTGATCTTTTTCCAGCGAGCTTTCCAGGGTGACCAGCGTTTTTTTACGTTCGGACTGCGCCTGTTCCAGCGCCTGCTGCTGTTGCTGCTGGTCGCTCAGCAGCGTTTTCTGCTGGTTTTGTTTCTGCTCCAGCAGCTGTTTCTGATCGGCCAGTTCGCTTTGCGTTTGCTGAAGGTCGTTGATGGATTTCTGACGCGCGTCGTTCAGATAACCGAAATAGGCGAGAATACGTTCGCTGCGCTGGCTTTCCTCCCCGCTCAGAATCAGCTGCAGCGCGCTGTGCCGACCCTGACGGAATGCGGCGTCAAGCTGATGGGCCAGGATGTTCTGCTGCGTTTTCTGCTGCGACTGCAGCCGGGTAATGGAGGCGCCGAGCGCGGCCAGTTCCTTATTCAATGCGGCCAGCGTGTTGCGCGTCTCATGGAGCTGGCGGCTCGACTGGGCAATCGACTGCTCCTGCTTTTTCAATTGCTGGAGTAGCGCGCCGCGCTGCTGTCGCTGTTGCTGAACGATTTTTTCTTTTGCCGCGATATCCTGCTGCAGGTTTTTGAGCTGC
Source organism: Brenneria tiliae (assembly GCF_023347575.1). NCBI lineage: Bacteria > Pseudomonadati > Pseudomonadota > Gammaproteobacteria > Enterobacterales > Pectobacteriaceae > Brenneria > Brenneria tiliae. The sequence goes on from NZ_JAKPCB010000101.1 coordinate 350,742, forward strand.
GCCTGGTTATCCGCCGCCTGGCTGGCGGCGGACAACAGCAAAACGCCGACGCAAAACGCGCTGGCGCACCGGGTGAACCGCTTGTGGCGCGCCGCAGATCCAACGTTGGCGCCACATGCCGCTCGCAACTGAACAGATAACGCTTTTTTACTCATATCAAGGGATTATTCCACGATGAACCGCGGCTGACCAGTTGTCTGTTGTCCGATTTCTATTTCCATTCGTGACAAAAACGACGCGGCGCCGGCGCAGCGGATGCATCAATAATAGATAAATGGGAACGTATGCGCATAAAATGGGTGAATTACCTTATCTGCGCGGAAATTTTTTATGGCCCGCCATCCCTGGCGGCCACCCTGCGGGCCGTCGCCGATGCGACGTTAAAAATTTCTCCTGGAAATTTTTTATGTATCGCGCCGCAGATTCCGTACGCTATGTTGGCTTACTGGCTGTATTTGCCGTATCACGCAGGTATACTCAGGAACCTTATATTTTTATCGCTTAACTGATTCGGGAGTCGTTACACCCCATGCAAGAGATTATGCCATTTATTAGCAAGCATCCTATATTGAGCGTGGCTTGGGTTGCCCTGCTGGTTGCTGTTATCGTGTTGACGGTGAAGAGTAAATTTTCCAAAGTGAAAGACGTGGCTCGCGGCGAGGCGATCCAGCTAATCAACAAAGAAGATGCCGTGATTGTCGATATTCGTAATCGTGACGACTATCGTCGCGGTCACATTGCCAACGCATTTAACCTGTTGCCCACTGATATTAAAAACGGCAGCGTAGGCGAGTTGGAAAAGCATAAAGCGCAGCCGGTGATCGTGGTGTGCGCCAACGGTCTTTCTTCGCGCGAAGCGGCGAGCAACCTGCTGAAAGCGGGCTTTGAACGCGTACTGGTGCTGAAGGACGGCCTTGCCGGCTGGAGCGGTGAAAATCTGCCTTTGGTCCGTGGCAAATAATCCGCGGGCTGACCGCGACGCCGGGATTAGGTAAACGCAATTTAGATAAATGAACTGACGCCTTCGCTGACGATGGACGGCGTCAAAGAAATCCAACAAAAGGTATTATTTAACATGTCCGAACAAAACAACGCCGAAATGTCTTTCCAGATCCAGCGTATTTATACCAAGGATATCTCTTTTGAAGCGCCGAACGCCCCTCAGGTATTCCAGCAGGAATGGCAGCCTGAAGTGAAGCTGGATCTGGACACGGCATCCAGCCAGTTGGCGGAAGATATCTATGAAGTGGTGCTGCGCGTCACGGTGACGGCTTCGCTGGGTGAAGAGACGGCTTTTCTGTGTGAAGTTCAGCAGGGCGGAATTTTCACCGTGGGCGGTATCGAAGGCACCCAGCTGGCGCACTGCCTGGGCGCATACTGCCCGAACATTCTGTTCCCTTATGCGCGCGAGTGCATCACCAGCCTGGTTTCCCGCGGTACGTTCCCGCAGTTGAACCTGGCGCCGGTCAACTTTGATGCGCTGTTTATGAGCTATCTGCAGCAGCAGACAGAAGGCGAAGGCGCCGCCGAACCGCGTCAGGATGCCTGATGAACGCGTCCGACGCTTCAATGGCCGTCATCGGTGCCGGTTCATACGGCACCGCATTGGCCATTACGCTGGCGCGTAATGGCCACCAGGTCGTGCTCTGGGGGCACGAGCCGGCGCATATCCAGGCCCTGCAGGCCGCTCGCTGTAATCAGGCGTTTCTTCCTGATGTTCCTTTTCCTGATTCGCTGCGGCTGGAAACGGATCTGGCGCGGGCGCTGGCCGCCAGCCGGAATGTGCTGGTGGTGGTGCCCAGCCATGTGTTCGGCGACGTACTGCGCCAGATTAAACCGCATTTGCGGGCTGATGCGCGCATCGTGTGGGCGACCAAGGGGCTGGAAGCGGAAACCGGGCGCCTGCTGCAGGACGTGGCGCGTGAAGCGCTGGGCGAGAAAATCCCGCTGGCCGTCGTGTCCGGGCCGACCTTCGCCAAAGAACTGGCCGCCGGTCTGCCGACGGCGATTGCGCTGGCGGCGACGGATAGCGGCTTTGCCGACGATCTGCAGCATTTGCTGCATTGCGGCAAAAGTTTCCGGGTATACAGCAATCCTGATTTTATCGGCGTACAGTTGGGCGGCGCGGTGAAAAACGTGATTGCCATCGGCGCCGGCATGTCCGACGGCATCGGTTTTGGCGCCAACGCGCGAACGGCGTTGATTACCCGCGGCCTGGCGGAGATGACCCGGCTGGGCGTGGCGTTGGGCGCCGATCCCACCACCTTTATGGGGATGGCCGGGCTGGGCGATCTGGTGCTGACCTGTACGGATAACCAATCCCGTAACCGGCGTTTCGGTATGATGCTGGGGCAGGGGATGGACGTTCAGGAGGCGCAGGATAAAATCGGTCAGGTGGTCGAGGGATACCGTAACACCAAGGAAGTGCTGGCGTTGGCGCAGCGCCACGGCGTGGAAATGCCGATTACCGAACAGCTCTGGCAAGTCCTGTATTGCGGCAAAGACGCCCGGGAAGCAGCGCTAAGTCTGCTGGGGCGTACGCGTAAAGACGAAAGCACTAATTTATAATATCCTGTTTTTTCGGGCTTTCTTAATACAGACGGCCCGGATGTTTTGTGAGTAATAGACATCAGGGGTGATGGCGATTGATGCGTGGCATTTCGGAGAGTAAGGCAATGTCGACAGAAGAACTGGCACTGGTCTGGAACAATATTAAGGCGGAAGCGCGTAGTTTGGCTGATAGCGAACCTATGCTGGCCAGTTTTTTTCATGCCACATTGCTGAAACACGAGAACCTGGGCAGCGCGCTGAGCTATATGCTGGCCAATAAGCTGGCGAGCGCGATCATGCCGGCCATCGCCATTCGTGAAGTGGCTGAAGAGGCGTATCAGGCCGACGCGCAAATGATCGTCGCCGCCGCGCGCGATATTCAGGCGGTGTGCCTGCGCGATCCGGCGGTCGATAAATACTCGACGCCGCTGCTTTACCTGAAAGGGTTTCATGCGTTGCAGGCGTATCGCATCGGTCACTGGCTCTGGTCGCAGGAGCGTAAAGCGCTGGCGATCTATTTCCAGAATCAGATTTCGGTCTCTTTTGGCGTCGATATCCATCCGGCGGCGACGATTGGCTACGGCATTATGCTCGATCACGCCACGGGCATCGTGATCGGTGAAACGGCGGTGGTGGAGAATGATGTCTCTATCCTGCAGTCCGTCACCCTTGGCGGTACGGGCAAGACCAGCGGCGATCGCCATCCTAAAATCCGTGAAGGGGTGATGATCGGCGCGGGCGCCAAAATCCTGGGGAATATTGAGGTCGGTCGCGGCGCTAAAATCGGCGCGGGCTCGGTGGTGTTGCAGTCCGTTCCTCCTCATACCACCGCCGCCGGCGTGCCCGCGCGCATCGTCGGCCGTCCGGAAACGGATAAGCCGTCGATGGATATGGATCAGTATTTCAACGGCGTGAACCGTGGCTTTGAGTATGGCGACGGCATTTAATACCGGCCGCGCATTAATAAAAAACCTCGTATTTATTAATTCTCCGCAAATACGCGGGTTTTTTGTTTTTGCGGGTAAGAACTGTCCGAAACCCTTTCCCTAATTATCATTTATTTAACCGCCATTGCCGTTTGTTCCGCATAATGGCGGCTTATTTTATTGCCGTACCATCTGTGCAAACAGAATGCATTAAGCTATATGTTTTGTTAAACCCGATAGATTTCAAGGGGCGGGAAGGCGCTCGACGCGCCGGCGACTTGAAAAGGTAAGAGTAGTAATATTATGGTTGCAGAGAGTCTACTAATGTATTTAAAGCGTATTTTAATCATCCTGTGTTTTACGGCGTCATCCGCCATGCCGATTGTGACTTATGCAACTGACACGGCGCATAGCGGCGGTGTGGCGAGCAGCGGTACTACGACTAGCGGCGTCGGCGCTGAAGCCGGCGGGCATGATGAAAGCTGGTGGCAGAGAAGTAAAAATAACCTGTCTAAAACATGGTCGGAATCCCCGAACCACGATATCTATATTCCCGCTATTACCTGGCATAACCGCTGGACCTACGATAAAGATAAAACCGATGAATATAACGAGCGTCCGTGGGGCGCGGGATATGGTGTTTCACGCCTGGATGAAGACGGCGACTGGCATGGGATTTACGCCATGGCGTTTAAGGATTCCCATAATAAATGGGAGCCTATCGGCGGTTATGGCTTTGAGAAACGCTGGCGGCCGACCCGCGATCAGGATTTCCAACTGGGGCTGGGTTTTACCGCCGGCGTGACGATGCGCGATAACTGGAACTATATTCCTATTCCGGTGCTGTTGCCTCTGGCCTCAATCAATTATCAGAAGCTCTCTTTCCAGGCGACCTATATTCCCGGCACCTACAATAACGGCAACGTCTTTTTCGCCTGGTTCAGATGGCAAATTTGATCCCGCCGTTCCCCTTTGTTGATACTTAATTCGCCAAACCCCTTTCGCAATAATTGAAAGGGGTTTGACGCAGGGGATTAAATCCGTCGCGTTTATCGGGCGATATTATCGGGTAATTATCCGCTGGTTATTTATTCAAATGTAAACCATATTGACTGAAATTCATTCGCCGTTCTCCGTTACAATAGCGACACTTCTTTCTTGAGCGGATATTGCGCTGTGCCATTACTGATTATCACCACCATATTGTGGGCTTTTTCATTTAGCCTGATTGGCGAATATCTGGCCGGCCAGGTCGACAGCTGGTTTTCCGTATTGATGCGCGTCGGGCTGGCGGCATTGGTCTTCCTGCCGTTTTTACGCTGGCGGGGCTATGCGCCGCGGGTGATTTTACTTTATCTGCTGGTGGGCGCCTGCCAACTGGGGATTATGTATCTGTTTGTTTTCCAGGCGTATCTATACCTTACGGTGCCTGAATTTTTACTCTTCACGGTAATGACGCCGCTGTATGTCACCTTAATTTACGATCTGCTGCGGCGCGAGCGCCTGCGCTGGGGCTATATGTTCAGCGCGCTGCTGGCGGTGCTGGGGGCAGCGGTGATCCGCTACGACGAGGTCAGCACGCATTTTCTGTGGGGGCTGGTGCTGGTACAGGCCGCCAACATTTTCTTTGCCATCGGGCAGGTCGGATACAAGCGCCTGATGGAAGTGCATCCGATGCCGCAGCATACCGCCTTTTCATGGTTCTATCTGGGCGCGCTGGCGGTTTCGGTGGCGGCCTGGCTGCTGTTTGGTAACGCCGATAAACTGCCCACGACGTCGTTGCAGTGGGGAGTCCTGGTTTGGCTGGGGGTTGCGGCTTCGGGGTTGGGCTACTTTATGTGGAACTATGGCGCCACCCAGGTCGACGCGGGCACCCTGGGGATCATGAATAATTTCCACGTTCCCGCCGGGTTGCTGGTCAACCTGGCTATCTGGCAGGAAAAGGTCCACTGGCCGAGCTTTATCATTGGGGCCATTATTATCATGTCCTCGCTGTGGGTACACCGGCATTGGGTCGCGAAGCGTCCCGCACAAAGGGTAAATGCTCACAGGCGTGCTGACGCGCCGAGCGAATAAAGGCTTCGATCACCGGTTGGCGCTGTTCCCCGTCCCGCACGGCGGCGTACAACCGGCTCCACAGCCCCTCTCCCAGCGTTTTTGTCACAATCAGTCCCTGACGTTCAAAGCTCTCCACCACCCAGTGCGGCAGCGCGGCGATCCCCATGCGGGCGGCCACCATCTGGATCAGCAGCAGCGTGTTGTCGACGCTCTTCAGCGCCGGGCTGACGCCGGCCGGTTGCAGAAAGTGGCGCCAGACGTCCAGCCGCTGGCGCTGAACCGGATAGATCATCAGGGTTTCCGCCCCCAGGTCTTCCGGTTCGATTTTATCTTTTCCCACCAGCGGATGGTCGGGCGCCAGCGCCAGCCGGACTTCAAAATCGAACAGCGGCGCGTAGTGCAGCCCGCTGCGCGGCAGGATATCCGAGGTCATCACCAGATCCAGCTCGCCCTGTTGCAGCGCGGGCTGCGGGTCGAAGGTGACGCCGGATTTAAAGTCCGTCGCCACCTGCGGCCAGTTTTGATGGAACTCATCCAGCGCCGGGGTCAGCCACTGAATACAGCTGTGACACTCAATCGCCAGACGCAGCGTGGCCTGGTGCGGTTCATGACACGCCTGTAGCGCCTGCTGAATCTGCGGCAACACCTGCTCGGCCAACTGCAACAGGATCTCTCCCTGCGGCGTAAAGCGCAGCGGCTGGCTTTTACGCACAAATAGCCTGAACCCAAGACGCTGCTCCAGATCGCTGAACTGGTGTGATAACGCCGACTGGGTTTGATGCAGCGCGGCGGCGGCGGCGGCCAACGACCCCGTATTGCGCAGTGCTTGCAGCGTTCGCAGGTGTTTAAGTTCGATCATGAGAGTCCTTCACAGTGACAGTGAATAAATTGCGCTTGTGCATTATACACTACCTGCGGATTATGGATGTGTAAACATCTGGACGGCTAAATGAGGAATTAACGATGACCATCTTAAATCACACACTGGGTTTTCCGCGCGTTGGATTACGACGTGAACTGAAAAAAGCGCAGGAAAGCTATTGGGCAGGCAACGCAACCCGGGAAGAGTTGCTGGCCGTTGGACGCGATCTTCGGGCGCGTCACTGGCAGCAACAAAAGGATGCGGGCGTCGATCTGCTGCCGGTGGGTGATTTCGCCTGGTACGATCATGTCCTCACCACCAGCCTGCTGCTGGGGAACGTACCGGCCCGTCATCAGAATGCCGATGGCTCGGTCGATCTGGACACGCTGTTCCGCATCGGCCGCGGACGCGCGCCGACCGGCGAACCCGCCGCCGCCGCCGAGATGACCAAGTGGTTCAACACTAACTACCATTATATGGTGCCGGAATTTGTCAAAGGCCAGCAGTTCAAACTGACCTGGACGCAACTGCTGGAAGAAGTGGACGAAGCGCTGGCGCTGGGCCACAAGGTGAAGCCCGTGCTGCTGGGGCCGGTCACCTATCTGTGGCTGGGTAAGGTAAAAGGCGAGCAGTTCGATCGCCTGTCGCTGTTGCAGGATATTTTACCGGTCTATCGGCAGGTATTGGCCGAGCTGGCTAAACGCGGCATCGAATGGGTGCAGATCGATGAGCCGGCGCTGGTGCTGGAGCTGCCGCCGGAGTGGCTGGCGGCGTTCCAACCGGCGTACGATGCGCTGCAAGGGCCGGTGAAACTGTTGCTGACCACCTATTTCGACAGCATCGGCCAGAATCTGGATACGGTCAAAGCGCTGCCGGTACAGGGGCTGCACGTCGATCTGGTGCACGGCAAAGACGACGCTGCTGCGCTGAATGAACAATTGCCCGCCGACTGGCTGCTGTCGCTGGGGGTGATTAACGGGCGCAACGTCTGGCGCGCCGACCTGAGCGCCTGGTTTGAGCGCCTGCAACCGCTGGCGGGCAAACGGAATCTGTGGCTGGGAAGCTCCTGCTCTTTGCTGCACAGCCCGATCGATTTAAGCGTCGAAACGCGTCTGGACGATGAGGTGAAAAGCTGGTTTGCCTTCGCCATCCAGAAATGTGCGGAGCTGTCTCTGCTTTCCCAGGCGCTGAACGGCGGCGATGTGCAGGCGCTGGACGCGTACAGCGCGCCGATCCGCGCTCGCCGTACGTCCACCCGCGTAAACAATCCGGCGGTGGAGCGGCGTCTGGCGGCCATCACTGCGCAGGATAGTCTGCGTCAGAGCGCTTACCCGCTGCGCGCCGCGGCTCAGCGCGAACGCTTCAAGCTGCCGGCATGGCCGACCACCACCATCGGCTCTTTCCCGCAAACCACGGAAATTCGCGGCCTGCGTCTGGACTTCAAGCAAGGGCGTCTGGACGGAAACAACTACCGCACCGGCATCGCCGAGCATATCAAGCAGGCGGTGGTCGAGCAGGAACGTCTGGGACTGGACGTGCTGGTGCACGGCGAAGCCGAGCGTAACGATATGGTGGAGTATTTCGGCGAGCATCTGGACGGTTTCGTCTTTACCCAGAACGGCTGGGTGCAGAGCTATGGCTCCCGCTGCGTGAAGCCGCCGGTGATTATCGGCGACGTCAGCCGCCCGCAGGCCATTACCGTTGAGTGGGCGAAATACGCCCAGTCGCTGACCGACAAGCCGATGAAAGGCATGCTTACCGGCCCGGTGACCATTCTGTGCTGGTCGTTCCCGCGCGAAGACGTGACGCGTGAAACCATCGCCAAACAGATTGCGCTGGCGCTGCGCGACGAAGTGGCCGATCTGGAAAAAGCCGGTATCGGCATTATTCAGATCGATGAACCCGCCCTGCGTGAAGGTCTGCCGCTGCGCCGTTCCGACTGGGATGCCTATCTGGCCTGGGCGGTGGACGCTTTCCGCCTGAATGCCGCCGTGGCGCGAGACGATACGCAGATCCACACCCATATGTGTTACTGCGAATTCAACGACATTATGGATTCCATCGCCGCGCTGGACGCCGATGTGATCACCATCGAAACCTCGCGTTCCGATATGGAGCTGCTGGAGTCGTTTGAAGAGTTTGAGTATCCGAACGAAATCGGTCCGGGCGTGTATGATATCCACTCGCCGAATGTGCCGAGCGTGGAGTGGATCGAAGCGCTGCTGAAGAAAGCGGCGCAGCGTATCCCGGCGGAGCGTCTGTGGGTTAACCCGGACTGCGGTCTGAAAACCCGCGGCTGGCCGGAAACCCGCCAGGCGCTGGCCAATATGGTTGAGGCGGCCCGGCGTCTGCGCGACGCGCGCTAAGCCGGTAACATTAACGATCGGTTACAGGGAGGCGCTGCCTCCCTCAGACTATTGACAACGCTCGTTATTAGGGAGAGCGTGGCGAGGGGCCGTAGCGGCGTAAGCCGCCGGAGCGCCCCTCGGTACGGTAGGCCCGGGTATCGCCGACTTACAGGCGACTTTGTCAGCAACCTCCCTTTTTTACGCATAGAAACAGCGGGTTTTTTGTCTGCCGCCAGGAATAGCAACGGCTAAAGAATCTACAATAACGGAACCAAAACGGCGCAAAAGCGTTGTTGATAACGCTTAATAGTGATGTGAATCACAATTTTATGTATGTTGAGTTTCTGTTTCTTTTTTATGAGTGATTGTCATCACTAAAAAACGCCTGGTAATAGGCTAAAATTCTTCCTTATTTCCTCTGATGACTTAACTTATTGCCTGGGAGGGCGGTTATGTCCAAATCTGATGTGTTTCATCTCGGTCTGACAAAGCCTGATTTACAGGGCGCGACGCTGGCGATTGTGCCGGGCGACCCTGAGCGAGTGGAAAAAATAGCCCGCCTGCTGGATAACCCGGTCCCTCTGGCGTCGCACCGTGAATTTACCTCCTGGCGCGGCGAACTGGACGGCAAGCCGATTATCGTCTGTTCCACCGGCATTGGCGGCCCGTCAACGTCGATTGCGGTGGAGGAGCTGGCGCAGCTGGGCATCCGCACCTTCCTGCGGGTGGGGACGACCGGGGCGATCCAGCCGGGCATCAACGTGGGGGATGTGCTGGTGACGACCGCGGCGGTACGGCTCGACGGCGCCAGCCTGCATTTCGCGCCGCTGGAATTTCCGGCGGTGGCCGATTTTGACTGCACCACCGCCCTGGTCGAGGCGGCAAAGGCGTCCGGCGCGGCGCTGCACGTTGGCGTGACCGCATCATCCGATACGTTTTACCCCGGCCAGGAGCGTTATGATACCTTTTCAGGCCGCGTGGTGCGCCGTTTCCAGGGATCGATGGAAGAGTGGCAAAGCATGGGGGTGCTGAATTATGAAATGGAATCCGCCACCCTGCTGACGATGTGCGCCAGCCAGGGGCTGCGCGCCGGGATGATAGCCGGGGTGATTGTCAATCGCACCCAGCAGGAAATTCCCGATGTCGCCACCATGAAGCTGGCTGAAACCACGGTGGTCAAGGTTCTGCTGGACGCCACCCGTCGCCTGCTGGCTCGCGCATAAACGGTATTACCGCATATCGGGCCGGCGATAGGCAATGCCGGCCCGTTTCCCGGCCTGCCCGTTATGACCACCGCAAGGAGATGTATGACCGAACCCACGTTACTCCATCCTTCCCTGGTTCCGCTGGACGGCGGGATCAATTTCCGCGATCTGGGCGGCAATCGGACGGCGGACGGGCGGCTTATCCGCCGCGGCAAGCTATTTCGAGCCGGCTCGCTGGATTTATTGACGCCGGCGGACTGCGAACGCCTGGCCGGCGTGCCCGTCGCCGATGTTCTCGACTACCGCGATCCGGATGAAATCGCCCTCAAGCCCGATATCCTGTGGCCCGGCGCGAACTACCATCCGTTCCCCGCCAACCCGCTGCGGCACGAAGTCACGGCGAATCTGGATTCTTTGGGATCGGAGGTGCTGGAGTCCTTCGACTCGCGGGCCTTTATGCTGGAACTTTACCGCCGTTTGCCTTTCGATAATTCCGCTTATCGCCAACTGGCGTCGCTGCTGTTGCAGCCGGATAACGGCGCGCTGGTACAGCACTGCGCGGTGGGCAAAGACCGCACCGGTCTGGGATCGGCGCTGGTGATGCTGGCGCTGGGGGTTGATGAGCAAACGGTGATTGAAGATTATCTGCTGACCGAAACCACGCTGACGCCATTCCGGCAGCAGTTGATGACGCATCTGGCGCAGACCCTGAGCGAGAAAGCGCTGGGGCGGTTTTCCTATGTGCTGTCGGTTAAGGAAGAGTTTATCGTCACGGCGCTGCGGGCGATTAATGAACGCCACGGTTCGGTTGACGGCTGGATGGAGGCGGAGTACGGGCTGGATAACCGCGCCCGGCAGTTTCTGCAGGATAAATATCTGGCGTGATGCCGAACGCGCCGGGAAAGCGATGACAAAGGCCGGTCATATTAACCGGCCTTGGATCGTTGACAAACTAGCCTTATGACCGTCGTCCCCGCGGCTGTAGGCGGGGACCTTCTTCCGCTGGTAGCGCCGAGTTCAAGGGATTCCCGCCTGCGCGGGAATGACGGATTTGTAGGTTGAGACTTTGTCATCAATTGAAAGGCCGGTCATGGACCGGCCTTTGTCGTTTCCGCGTTTAGCTTTTATCGATCAGCCGGTATTGCGCATCCCCGCGGCGACCCCCGCGATGGTCACCATCAACGCCAGCTCTACCTCCGGGTCCGGCTCTTCCTGCTGACGCGAGCGGTGCAGCAGCTCGGCCTGAAGCACGTTCAACGGGTCGGTATACACGTTGCGCAACGCGATGGATTCGGCGATCCACGGCAGGTCTTCCATCAGGTGATCGTCGTTGGCGATGGTCAGCACCACATGGATATCTTGCGCCAGCTGCTCGCGCAGCTGTTTCCCCAACGGCCACAGCTTCTTGTCGACCAGACGCTGGTCGTAGTATTCGGCCAGCCACAGGTCGGCTTTGGAAAACACCATTTCCAGCATCCCGATGCGGGTGGAGAAAAACGGCCAGTCGCGGCACATGGCTTCCAACTGCGCCTGTTTGCCGTCGTTGACGACCTTCTGCAACGCGGCGCCCGCCCCCAGCCACGCGGGCAGCATCAGGCGGTTCTGCGTCCAGGCGAAAATCCACGGAATGGCGCGCAGGCTTTCCACCCCGCCGGTAGGACGGCGTTTCGCCGGGCGGGAGCCCAACGGTAATTTACCCAGCTCCAGCTCCGGCGTGGCGGAGCGGAAATAAGGGACGAAGTCCGGGTTTTCGCGTACGTAGCCGCGATACATCTCGCAGGAGACGCGGGACAGCTCGTCCATCACCTCGCTCCACTCCTGTTCGGGCTCCGGCGGCGGCAACAGGTTGGCTTCCAGAATCGCCCCGGTGTACAGCGCCAGGCTGCTGATGGTGACTTCCGGCAGGCCGTACTTAAAGCGGATCATCTCCCCCTGTTCGGTGACGCGCAGGCCGCCCTTCAGGCTGCCCGGCGGCTGAGACAGCAGGGCGGCGTGGGCCGGCGCGCCGCCGCGGCCGATGGAGCCGCCGCGACCGTGGAACAGCGTCAGCGCGATGCCGGCTTTCTCGCAGGTTTTAATCAGGGCGTCCTGCGCGCGGTACTGCGCCCACGACGCCGCCATCACGCCGGCGTCTTTCGCCGAGTCGGAATAGCCGATCATCACCATCTGTTTGCCCTGAATGACGCCGCGATACCAGTCGATGTTCAGCAACTGGGTCATTACGTCGTCGGCATTGTTCAGGTCTTCCAGCGTTTCAAACAGCGGGGCGACCGGTAAGGCGAACGGGCAGCCGGCTTCCTTGAGCAGCAAATGCACCGCCAGTACGTCGGAAGGCGTACGCGCCATGGAAATGACGTAGGCGGCGATCGAACCGGCGGGCGCTTTGGCAATGACTTTACAGGTATCGATCACCTCTTTGGTCTCTGCGCTGGGTTCCCACTGGCGCGGCAGCAGCGGACGTTTGGAGCTTAATTCGCGGATCAGGAAGGCCTGTTTGTCGGACTCGGACCAGCTTTCATAGTCGCCCAAACCCAGGTAACGGGTGATTTCCGCCAGCGCCTCGCTGTGATTGGTGCTTTCCTGACGAACGTCGATGCGCACCAGAGGTACGCCGAAGCAGCGCACGCGGCGCAGCGTGTCCAGCAATTGACCGTCGGCGATGATGCCCATGCCGCAGGCATGCAGCGACTGATAACAGGCGAACAGCGGATCCCACAATTGTTCATTGCTGACCAGCAGGTCTTTCGGCGGTAACAGCTCTCCGCCTTTGAGACGCGCATCCAGATAAGCCAGCGTGCTATTCAACTGGGCTCGCAATGATTTCATGATGGCGCGGTACGGCTCCTGTACTTCATCGCCGCCGGCCAGCTTGCGTAGTTCCGGCGTACAGGCGGACATCGACAGTTCCGATACCAGGGTCTGAATATCCTGCAGGAACAGGTCGGCCGCTTTCCAGCGGCTGAGTAATAATACCCGGCGGGTCACTTCGGCGGTCACGTTGGGGTTGCCGTCGCGGTCGCCCCCCATCCATGAGGTAAAGCGTACCGGCACGGCTTCTACGGGCAAACGGTAGCCGAAAGATTTTTCCAGCAGTTCATCCAGCTCGCGTAAAAAAGCGGGAACGCCTTCCCACAGGCTATTTTCCACCACCGCGAATCCCCATTTGGCTTCTTCCAGCGGGGTCGGCCGTATTTTGCGGATTTCGTCGGTATGCCAGGACTGGGCGATCAATTGACGCAGGCGGCGCATAATACGGTTGCGCTCATAGTCCGCCAGATCGTCGTGATCGAGCTGCTTCAGGCAGGTATTCACCTCGACCAGCTTGTGGATCAGCGTGCGACGGGTGATCTCGGTGGGGTGCGCGGTCAGCACCAGCTCGATGGACAGCGATTCGACCGCGTTGCGAATATCCCTTTCCGTCAGATCCTTATTTTCTTTTAAGCGCGCAAAGGCCTTGGAGAGCAGTTCCGGGTTGCTGGCCGCCTCGCCGTGCGGCGAGATGGTGTGGTATTGCTCGGCGGTATTGGTAAAGTTAAGGAATTGGCTAAATGCGCGGGCAACCGGCAATAGCTCATCGTTGGACAGATTTTGTAGTGTGTTCAGCAGTTCCTGACGGTGCTTTTCACTGCCTGCTCGGGAGGATTTTGATAATTTACGGATCCTTTCGACCTTATCAAGAATGTTCTCACCCAGCGCTTCCTTAATCGTATCGCCAAGCAGCTTGCCTAGCATGCTGACGTTACTGCGCATTGCCGAATATTGCTCGCTCATAGTTACCCTGACCCACCTCTGATTTTTTTGTAAGTTTGTTTCACCTGAAAGACGTACTGCGCTCCTTTCATCTAGCCATGATGCGGTTGATTCGTCAATTGACGATTCTTTGTGCGCGTTATTCTTTTATACCGCCCATATTTTTACCTGCTTTGATATGGACATGGCAATTTGTGAAATTTAATTACAGACGTGCTGACATTAGGGGCGCTTATCGGGAGAGGAAACGGGCCGCATGACGTAGCGGCGATCGCGGGCCGTGCAGACCGGCGATCGCCATATTACTTCAGCTTATTTCGCCGGGCGGCGAAATAACTAATGCATTTCCCGGTCGTCGATATAACGGCGTTGGTCCGCGGCGGGAGGGAAATACTGATAAAGCCAGGTTTCGCTCAGCGTCTCGCCCTGCGAACGTAAGAACAGCCGCATATCGACGGGATCGTTCTTCTCGCTGGTCGGATACCAGTCGAACAGAATACGGTAGCCGTCAAAAGGCTCGACGTAGAGGATTTCGATATTTTTGGCCTGACCGTCGGAGAGGGTAATCACCGGCTCTATCCCTCTGGGGGCCGCGGATTTCAGATCGCCGCCGACGAAATCCACCGCAAAACGCCGCGCCCACTGTGCGGGATAGTGTTCGCCCGGCGCCCACCCTTCCGGGAAGCCGCCCATTCCCGTGCGCGTGGCATGCACCCTGGCGAGAGGCGTGCGCTCCGGCGCGTCGGCGCTCCAGTACAGTTTATAGCGGTAGTTGTATTCGCTGCCGGCTTTTATCGGGGTTTCGGGGTGCCAAAAACAGACGATATTATCCAGCGTCTCTCCGGTGGTCGGAATTTCCATCAGCGTGACGGCGCCTTTGCCCCACCGGCCGACGGGCTCCACCCACAGGCTCGGCCGCTTGTGGTACCAGCCGATGACATCCTGGTAATTATCGAAATCGCGATCGGTTTGCAGCAGCCCGAATCCCTTGGGGTTATTGTCCTGATAGGTATTGAAGCGGAGTTTTTGAGGATTGTTCAACGGCCGGCAAATCCATTCTCCCTCTCCCGTCCACATGGCCAGCCGGTCGGAGTCGTGAATCTGGGGATGGATGGTGTCGCACATGCGGCGCTCGTGGTTGCCGCAGCTGAACATGCTGGTCATGGGCGCGATGCCCAATTGCTGGATATCCTTACGGGCATGCAGCTGTTTTTCGATATCCATCACCACGCGCTCCGCCTCGCAGTCGATGACGAAACGGTAGGCGCCCGTGGCGCTGGGGCCGTCCAAAAGCGCATAGACGGTGAAGGAGGTGGCTCCCGCTGCCGGCTGTTCGAACCAGAAGGCGACGAAGTCGGGGAACTCCTCGGGCTGGGAGGTATAGGTGTTGACGGCGATCCCGCGCGCCGACAGGCCGTACTGATAGGTGGAGTCCACGGCGCGGAAATAGCTGGCGCCGAGGAAAGAGACGATGTCCCTCTGGGTCAGTTCCGGCGCTTTAAATACCCTGAAGCCGGCGAAACCGAGATCGTCTTTACCTTCGAGCTGCGAGACGTCGACGCCGGCGCCGGTATAGTCGAACAATTCCGGGCGGAAATGAATTTCACGCGCCGTGTTGTTGGCGGAATCGATGGAGAACATACGTACAGGGCGGGTAAATCCCATGCCGACGTGAAAATATTGTACGTCCAACTGGCGATTTTCCAGCGAGTTCCAGAGCGAATGCCCGGCGTCATAGCGGATATCGTTGTAGGCCTGCGGCGTCAGCTTGGCCAGCGTGGGAGGAAGCGCCGCCGACTGGCCGTTATAGGGCTGCCTGGCGCGATCCGCCGCCATTTTCTTGAGCAGGGAAAAACTGAAAGGCGTCGCATTGCCGTCCGCGATTTGCTCTCCCGCGGCCAGGGCCGCGCGGGGAAAAACCGTGGCCAGCGCCGGAATGCCGCAGCCGGCGGCCAGCGCCATGGAGGCTTTGAGAAATAATCTTCGATTCATAGCAGCATTACTTTCCTTAAGTTGCAGAAACCCCTTTGCGATGGCGAAACTTGCTGGAATAACCAACCGGCAGCAGTGTAACAAGGGCGCTAAGCATGGGCGATGCCGATATGTGCGAATGAAAAACATATTCATCTATTGCTATAAAAACAGCAAAAACTCTTATTATCCTGAACTTTTTTTACCTTTCTTCACAATAGAGCCTGCTATTGAGGCGCGAAGGCCCCGGAAAACGGCCTACAGCTTGGCGCTTTGGCGAACGACCAGCGCATAGGTGAGGGTGAAAGAGAGCGTCAGCGCGATGATGACGCCGGAGACGGCAAAAATAAAATACGGACCGATGTAGGCCGGCAGGCTGAAAATGCTTGATAAGATGTAACCGAATAGCCGCACTCCGAAGAAAGCGATAAACGCGGAGGCGATCGAGCTTGCAGCGGTCGCGGCAATAAAGGCCTTTTTATATTTGGTCAGCACGCCGAATAAAGCGGGTTCCGTAATACCGAGCAGGGCTGACACCGCGGCGGATAACACCACCGATTTGTCCTGGCGGTTTTTGGCGTGAAAATAAATGGAGAATGTTGCGCCGGCAATGGCCATATTCGCCATAAACATCATCGGCATCAGCATATCGAAGCCCCGATCGGTGAAGTTCTGCAGCGCAATGGGGGTCATGGCGTGGTGCATGCCCGTAAGAATCGCCACCGGCCGGATGGCTCCGACCACAAATCCGGCAAAAATGGATGAAATATCAAACAGGTTCTGGATAAACAGCGCCAGTAATTTGCCGAGGTAAATTCCCAGCGGTCCGATCAGCGTCAGCGATACCAGCGCGGTAATGAACAGCGTCAGGGTTGGCGTAAATACCGTTTTCAGCACTGACGGCATAATGGCGTCGACCCAACGATGGATGTAACTCAGCGCCAGTACGGAGAAAATAACCGGAATGACGCTGGCCGAATAGTTAAAAACGGAAACCGGGATAACGCCAAGGAAAAAGAAGGCGCTTACCGCGTCCGGGCTGTGGCCGGCCAGCGCTTTGGCCGCTTCCATCAGTGACGGATACATCAGGCAGGCGGCGATGGCCGCCGCCAGATATTCATTGGTTTTGAATATCTTGGCCGCGGATACCGCCAGAAAGAACGGTAAAAAATAGAATACGCCGCTGGCGATCAGGTCGATAACGATCACCGTATCGGTTTTGGCCGAGATGACATTCAGCGCGATTAATCCGGCCAGCAGCCCTTTGATCATCCCGGCACCGGCGATGGCCGGCACGATAGGACCGAATACGCCGGAGACGGTATCCATAAACAGGGATATCAGGCCTTTTTTATTCTTTTGCGTCTCGGCGTCGGTTGTCGATGGCGATAGCGATAGCATCGCCACTAAAGCCTGGTAATAAGTTTCCACCTGAGGGCCAATAATAATTTGAAACTGGTCGCTTTGATTTTGCGCGCCTAATATTCCCGGCAACGCCTTAATTTCTTCCGCGTTAACTTTATTATCATCAATCAGATCAAAACGAAGGCGAGTCATACAGTGCCAGACTTTATTGATATTTTTATTTCCGCCGACCAGGTTAATGATCGACTGAATTACTTCATTTTTCCCCATAAATAAATCCCTCGCTTGGCCTTCATGTATTTTAGACCGAATTATTTACTGGGATAGTAGGTTTCTCCTTAAGTAAAAACAAACCAATAAATCATGATCTACATCACAACATTAGTTTAAAACTGGGTTGTTTTTTATAAAATCTATAATTGGTATGGTTTTTTTGGTAATTAAATCATTTTTTCAAACCAAAATAATTCTTTTGCATTAAGTCGTTTACAAGGCGAAAAAAAGGCAGTAGAAAGCAAAAAAGAAACGGTTTTTGATATTGCCTTTCCGCCTGTTTTTTCTATTCAGGCCGGAAATGCTGGAGGATACTTTTGTGTTGCCGACAATAATTACCAATATTGAATGTTTGGTCACCCGGCCCGACCGACATAATCTGGTTACCGTTATCGTCAGTACGGATAAAGGCATAACGGGTTATGGCTGTGCGACCTTCCAGCAGCGTCCGCTGGCGGTAAAAGCCATGGTGGATGAATATCTCAAGCCGTTACTGGTCGGGCGGGACGCCAATAATATCGAAGATCTGTGGCATATGATGATGGTTAACGCCTACTGGCGAAACGGCCCCGTCATCAATAATGCGGTGGCCGGCGTGGACATGGCGCTCTGGGATATCAAGGGCAAGCTGGCCGATATGCCGCTCTATCAGCTATTCGGCGGTAAATCCCGCGATGCCGTCGTCGCATACAGTCATGCGGCGAGCGATACGCTGGCCGGGTTGTTTCTGGACGTGGATCGCCTTTATGCCCGCGGCTACCGTCATATTCGCTGCCAGTTGGGTTTTTATGGCGGCAACGCCGCCTTACAGCATGGTACGCGGCAGCCGACGGACGGCGCTTATTACGATCAGGATCAATACATCACCGACACCCTCGCCATGTTTCATGCGCTGAGAGAAAAATATGAAGACCGCTTTCATATTCTGCATGACGTGCATGAGCGGCTTTTCCCCCATCAGGCGGTGCGATTTGCGAAAGAAGTTGAAGCCTATCATCCTTATTTTATTGAGGATATTTTGCCGCCCGATCAGAACGCCTGGCTGGCGCAGATTCGCAGCCAGAGCGCGGTGCCGCTGGCGACCGGGGAGTTGTTCAATAATCCGGCCGAATGGCAGGATCTGGTGATCAACCGGCGAATTGATTTCATTCGTTGCCACGTCTCGCAGATCGGCGGCATCACGCCGGCATTAAAACTGGGGGCGTTTTGCCAGAATTTCGGCGTGCGGCTGGCGTGGCACTGTCCGCCGGACATGACGCCGATCGGCGCCGCCGTGAATGTTCATCTGAATATTCATCTGCATAACGCCGCGATCCAGGAGTTTGTCGATTATCCCGCCAATACCCTCAGGGTTTTCCCTGAGGCCGTCGAGCCGGAGAATGGCTATTTATATCCTATTGAAAAACCAGGAATCGGCGTAGGCATCAATCTGGAAGAGGCCCGTCGGTTTCCGGTCGTCTATCGCCCGCATGAGTGGACGCAGAGCCGGTTGCCGGACGGCGCCATTCACACGCCGTAGGCGGCGATCACGGGGACTGGCGGAACGTCAGGTTATCCTGATTGAAGGGAATGACATAGGCGCAGGAATAGTTGATATCAATAATGTCGCTGGACTCATAGACCCGGCCGCCTTGCAGGATCCCCCGGTTGATAATATGCATGGCGGCAATGCCCTTTTTACAGTCCAGCAGTTCAGCCTGCGCTTTATTCACGGTGACGGCCTGATAGTGCGTCAGTGAATGGGAAATGGCGTAGCCTTTGCTGAGCACATACTGCTGGATGGAGCTCTCAATAATCTTTTGATTGATATCAGGGAAATCAGCCGCCGGCATGGTCGATATCTCAATCTGCACCTTGCGCTTATCCACATAGCGCAGGCGACGGAATTCCCAGATAAAGGAATCCCGGGGGAGTGCGAATATCTGCTGCTCTTCCCGATTCGGGCAGCGTTTATGCAGACTGAGCAAACGGAATGAAATCTGGTTGAATTTCTTTTCGGTAATGGAGTTATAGACCAGCGGATTGCCGCGCACGCCCTGATTAATGAAGTTCCCCGCGCCCTGCACCATAGAAATCGCGCCAATGCTGGCGAGCTTTTCCAATGCGTTGCGGATCGTGAAGCGCGACACGCCGTATTCTTCGGCCAACTGGCGTTCCGGCGGCAGCTTTTCCGGCAGCGGGTCGCTGTGCTGATAGATTTTGCTTAACAGATCCTGGGCGATAAAATCTTTTTTCTTCATTGGTTCTCTCAAACGGCCTTATCCGCTTTGCGGGCGGATAAGGCCGCAAGTCGCAGGGTTACGGGTGGCAGAAATGCTTGATCATCTGCGAAATTAATTCTCTCGTCGGTTTGATAAAGGCGGTATCGAGGAATTCGTCCGGCTGATGCGCCTGATCGATGGAGCCGGGTCCCAGCACCAGCGTCGGGCAGATCTGCTGAATAAACGGCGCTTCGGTACAGTAATTGACCACCTCCGTCGGCGTGCCCAATAATTTTTCCACCACCGACACCAAATGGTGATCCGCCGGGCATTCATAACCGGGGATCGGCGGGTGCAGTTCGGCGATATTCAAGCGGCCGGGCCAGCGCTCGCTCACCGGCGCCAGCGCTTCGGACAGCAGGCCGTTCAGATCGCCGAGCGTCAGCCCCGGCAGCGGGCGGATATCCATATGCAGTTCGCAGCAGCCGCAGATGCGGTTGGCGGCGTCGCCGCCGTGAATATGGCCGAGATTCATCGTCGGGTAGGGAATATGGAACGCCGGGTTGTGATAGCGCTCCTGCAGGGTATTGCGCAGCACCAGCAGATGCGAGACGGCCTCATGCATCAGCTCGATGGCGTTGACGCCGCGGGAGGGATCGCTGGAGTGGCCGGACTGCCCCTGAATGCGGATGGCGCTGGACATATGGCCCTTATGGGCGCGCACCGGCTGCAGCGAAGTGGGTTCGCCGATAATGGCGCAGTCCGGTCTGACCTGCGTGGACCCGGCGAAATATTGGGCGCCGGCCATGGTGGTTTCTTCATCGGCGGTGGCGAGCACATAGAGCGGCTTGCTCAACTGCGCCGGGTCGATATCGCGCAGGGTATCGAGAATAAAGGCGAAAAAGCCTTTCATATCGGCGGTGCCCAGGCCGTACAGCTTGTTGTCGTGCTCGGTCAGCGTGAAGGGATCGCGCGTCCAGCGTCCGTCGTCGAACGGCACGGTATCCGTGTGCCCGGCCAGTAATAATCCCCCCTTGCCTTCACCTATTCTGGCCAGCATGTTAAATTTATGTTGCGTGCCGGGAACGGGCTGTACTTCGACATGAAAGCCCAAATCGCTGAACCAGCCGGACAGCAGGTTGATTAACGCCTGATTACTTTGATCGAGCGCGCTGTCGGTCGCGCTGATCGACGGCGTGGCGATCAACGCCCGGTATAGCTCAAGAAAAGGGGGTAAATTCATCTTCACTGTTGACAGCCTCTGGTTAGGATAGTATCAATATTCATGCATTTATTTTGAATAAAAATACAATAACGCCAGGCGAAAGGAAACCTTAAGGTCATCCGTGACGATTTCGTCTGGCTTCGCGGGTGAACGGCGTGATGGCCGGTGAGCCCTGTAGTCTGGTCCGCAGATAAGTAAGAAGGTACGCAGAATCCCATGCTGAATACGTTGATTGTTGGTGCAAGCGGTTATACCGGCGCCGAACTTGCACTTTACCTGAACCGTCACCCACAGATGAACATAACCGCTTTAGCCGTTTCAGCGCAAAGCGTAGATGCGGGAAAATCACTATCCGATTTGCATCCGCAGCTGAAAGGCATCATTGACCTGCCGGTCCGGCCGTTGACCGATGTCGCTGAAGCCGCCAAAGGCGTGGACGTGGTCTTTCTGGCGACGGATCACAAGGTCAGTCACGATCTGGCGCCCGAGTTTCTGGCCGCGGGCTGTACCGTCTTCGATTTATCAGGGGCGTTTCGCGTTAACGATGCGGAATTTTACCGCCGCTATTATGGTTTTGAGCACCAGCACGCCGACTGGCTGGCGCAGGCGGTCTACGGCCTGGCCGAATGGCGGGCCGAGGGCATCAAGCAGGCGCGGCTGATTGCCGTGCCGGGATGTTACCCCACCGCGTCGCAGCTGGCGCTGAAGCCGCTGGTGGACGGCCAGTTGCTGAACGCCGCGCAATGGCCGGTGATTAACGCCGTCAGCGGCGTCAGCGGCGCGGGACGCAAAGCCTCGATGACCAACAGTTTCTGTGAGGTCAGCCTGCAGCCCTACGGCATTTTCAACCATCGCCATGAGCCGGAAATCTCGACCCACCTCGGCACGCCGGTCATCTTTACGCCGCATCTGGGCAACTTTGCCCGTGGTATACTGGCGACCATCACCTGTCGGCTACAGCCGGGCGTTACGCAGCAGGATGTCGCCGAGGCTTATCACAACGCCTACCACGACAAACCGCTGGTGCGCCTGTATGAGAAGGGCGTGCCGGCGTTGAAATCCGTGGTGGGGCTGCCGTTCTGCGATATCGGTTTTTCCGTACAGGGCGAACACCTGATCGCGGTCGCCGCGGAGGATAATCTGCTGAAAGGCGCGGCGGCGCAGGCCGTACAGTGTATGAATATTCGTTTTGGTTTCCCGGAAACCCAGTCTTTACTTTGATCGCAATTTACCATTCTGAGGCACGAAGAGAACAATGAATCCGTTAATTATCAAGCTAGGCGGCGTTTTACTGGATAGCGAAGAGGCGCTGGAGCGCCTGTTTGGCGCGCTGGTCGCCTATCGCCGGCAACACCAGCGCCCGCTGTTGATCGTGCACGGCGGCGGCTGCCTGGTTGACGATCTGATGAAAAAACTGTCGTTGCCGGTGGTGAAGAAAAACGGCCTGCGGGTTACGCCGGCCGATCAGATCGACATCATTGCCGGGGCGTTGGCCGGTTCGGCGAATAAAACGCTGCTGTCGTGGGCGAAGAAGCACGGCATCGACGCCGTCGGCCTATGTCTGGCGGACGGCGGCAGCACCAGCGTGACGCAGTTGGATGAGGAGCTGGGATTCGTCGGTAAAGCGCAGGCGGGTTCACCGGCGTTGTTGAATACGCTGTTGTCGGCGGGATATTTGCCGGTGGTCAGCTCTATCGGCATTACCGACGGCGGCGACCTGATGAATGTGAACGCCGACCAGGCGGCGACGGCGCTGGCGCAGACGCTGGGGGCGGATTTGATCCTGCTTTCCGACGTGAGCGGCATTCTGGACGGCAAAGGTCAGCGCATTGCGGAAATGACGGCGCAAAAAGCGCAGCAGCTGATCGAGCAGGGCATCATTACCGACGGCATGATCGTCAAGGTCAACGCGGCGCTGGACGCGGCCCGCACCCTGGGGCGGCCGGTGGATATCGCCAGTTGGCGTCATGCCGATCAGCTTCCCGCGCTGTTCAACGGCGTGGCGATCGGCACGCGTATTTTAGCGTAAGCGGTTTTCGGGTATGGCATGATGCCATCCCGGTGTTTATTTGAATTTTGGGAGTAAGGGTTATGGCTTTGTGGGGCGGTCGGTTTAGTCAGGCGGCAGATCAACGTTTTAAACAGTTCAACGACTCGCTGCGGTTTGATTACCGTCTGGCAGAGCAGGATATCAGCGGCTCGATTGGCTGGTCGAAAGCATTGGTTACCGTCAATGTGCTCAGCGAGCAGGAGCAGCAGCAACTGGAACAGGCGCTGAACGCGCTGCTGGCCGAGGTACAGGCGGATCCCGAAGTGATTCTGCAAAGCGACGCGGAGGATATCCACAGCTGGGTCGAGCAGCGTCTGATCGACAAAGTCGGCGATCTGGGGAAAAAACTGCACACCGGGCGCAGCCGCAACGATCAGGTCGCCACCGATCTGAAACTGTGGTGCAAGGCGCAGATTGGCGAACTGCTGCTGGCGGTGCGTCAGCTGCGTCAGGCGCTGGTCGCCACGGCGGAGGCCAATCAGGACGCCGTGATGCCGGGTTATACCCATCTGCAGCGCGCCCAGCCGGTCACTTTCGCCCACTGGTGTCTGGCCTATCACGAAATGCTGGTGCGTGACGAAAGCCGTCTGGAAGACACGCTGAAACGTCTGGACGTCAGCCCGCTGGGCTGCGGCGCATTAGCCGGCACCGCCTATCCTATCGATCGCGAACAGCTGGCCGGCTGGCTGGGGTTCGCCTCCGCCACGCGCAACAGCCTGGACACGGTATCCGACCGCGATCACGTGCTGGAACTACTGTCCGACGCCTCGATCGGCATGATCCATTTATCCCGTTTCGCCGAAGATCTGATCTTCTTCAACAGCGGCGAGGCGGCGTTCGTGGAGCTTTCCGATCGGGTGACCTCCGGCTCCTCGCTGATGCCGCAGAAGAAAAACCCCGACGCGCTGGAGCTGATCCGCGGCAAGTGCGGCCGGGTTCAGGGGGCGCTGAGCGGCATGATGGTGACGCTGAAAGGGCTGCCGCTGGCGTATAACAAAGATATGCAGGAAGACAAGGAAGGGCTGTTCGATGCGCTGGATACCTGGCACGACTGCCTGATGATGGCCGGCCTGGTGCTGGAAGGGATTCAGGTGAAACGTCCGCGCTGCCGGGAAGCGGCGGAGCAGGGTTACGCCAACGCCACGGAGCTGGCGGACTATCTGGTGGACAAGGGCATCCCGTTCCGCGAGGCGCACCATATCGTCGGCGAAGCGGTGGTGGAAGCCATCCGCCAGGGGAAAGCGCTGGAGGCGCTGTCGCTGGCGGACTTGCAGATGTTCAGCCCTGTTATCGCCGAGGATGTGTATCCGATCCTGTCGCTGCAATCCTGCCTGGATAAACGCGCCGCGCAGGGCGGGGTGTCGCCGCAGCAGGTGGCGCAGGCCATTCAGGACGCGAAACGGCGTCTGGCGTAATTAAGCGCGCCATCCCGCTCTCAGGCCGGTGAACCCGCCGGCCTGAGGTATCGACGATTATCTTGCCTGCCGCATGCATTTTTGATCTTTTTTCCCCGTAATTGCCCGCCAAACGCCCGCGTAACCCGAATTCTCTCTGGACATCCATACAGTATCATCTTACCTTGACGGGCAGCAGCGACGGTCAGCGGAGGCGGAGTGGATATCAGCATATTTTATGGATTGGGCGGCGGCGTCGTCGGCCTGTTGGTCGGCTGGCTGGTGAGCAGCTTGGCGCACCAGCAGCGGCAGGCGCGCCATGAAACCGAGTTGCGTCTGCTTGAGCAGACGGCGCAGCAGACTCGGCAACTGCTGAGCGAGAGCCAGCAGAGCAACAAACAGTATGAACAGCGGCAGCGCGACCATGAACTGGCGCTGCGTAACCTTCACGGCCAGCTGGCCGCCGGCCAGGAGAAGTTGCAGCAACTGGCGCAGTTGCGTGAGGAGTGCGTTCAGCTAAATCAGGAACTGCGCGCCCTGCGCGAGGTTAACAGCGCTCAGGAGGCGGAACTGCGCGAGGTGACCATCCGGCTGGAAGAGACGCGCATGGCGGCCGAAGAGAAGCAGCGCCTGCTGATGAACAGCGAGCAGCGGCTGACCACCCAGTTTGAAAATCTGGCCAACCGTATTTTCGAACACAGCGGTCGCAAGGTGGATGAGCAGAATAAACAGAGTCTGGATCGCCTGCTGATGCCGCTGCGCGAACAGCTTGATGGGTTCCGGCGTCAGGTGCAGGATAGCTTCGGCGCGGAAGCCCGTGAGCGCCACACCCTGACCCATGAAATTCGTAGTCTGCAACAGCTCAACGCCCAGATGGCCCGGGAAGCGATTAATCTCACCAAGGCGCTGAAAGGGGACAACAAGACGCAGGGCAACTGGGGCGAGGTGGTGCTCAGCCGGGTGCTGGAAGCCTCCGGGCTGCGCGAAGGGTATGAATACCAGACGCAGGTCAGCGTGCAGACCGGCGCCAACAATCGTCTGCAGCCTGACGTGATCGTCCGTCTGCCGCAGGGAAAGGACGTGGTTATCGACGCCAAAATGTCGCTGGTCGCCTATGAGCGCTATTTCAATAGCGAAGACGAGGCGGAACGGTTGGCCGCCCTGAATGAACACCTGCTTTCCGTCCGCGGTCATATTCGTCAGCTGGGCGGCAAAGACTACCAGCAGCTGCCGGGGCTGCGCTCGCTGGATTACGTGCTGATGTTTATTCCCGTCGAACCGGCGTTTCTGGTGGCGATCGATCGTCAGCCGGAGTTGATCGGCGAAGCGCTGAAGCACAATATTATGCTGGTCAGTCCCACCACCTTGCTGGTGGCGCTGCGCACCATCAACAATCTGTGGCGCTATGAGCAACAGAGCCGCAACGCGCAGCAGATCGCCGAGCGGGCGGCGCGCTTGTACGATAAACTGCGGCTGTTCGTCGATGATATGGAAGCGCTGGGCCAGGGGCTGGATAAAGCCCACGGCAGCTACCGGCAGGCGATGAACAAACTCGCTTCCGGGCGGGGGAACCTTATCGGTCAGGCTGAGGGGTTCCGCGCATTGGGCGTGGAGGTAAAGCGCCCGATCAGTCCGTCGCTGGCGGATCAGGCCGCCCGGCATGAAAGCGCCGCTCAGGATGCGCTGACCGAGACGCCCGCGGCGGCGGAAGCCGGGAGCGACCCGCAAAAATCAGCGGCGGAAAAAGGCTAGATCGTTCCCCTGGCGCCGGCTTTACCGGTGATCTCTATCCTGAAACGATCGGCATTAGGACGGTGGGCTTTTTATCCGGGTCTGTTACACTCTTTCCATTAAATGGCTAGACCCGATAGTTGACTAAAATAGTAGGCGGATAACATGGCAAATGAGCCGGAGAAAACAACCGATTTTGGTTTTCGCACTGTCGCCAAGAATGAAAAAGAAGTCATGGTGGCTGACGTTTTCCATTCTGTAGCAGCAAAATACGATCTGATGAATGACCTGATGTCGCTCGGCATTCACCGTATCTGGAAAAGATTCACCATTGAGTGCAGCGGCGTGCGGCGCGGTCAGCGGGTGCTGGACGTCGCCGGCGGCACCGGCGATCTGACGGCGAAATTCTCCCGCATCGTCGGCGATGAGGGGGAAGTGGTGCTGGCCGATATCAATGCCTCGATGCTGAAGGTCGGCCGCGAGAAACTGCGCAACAAAGGCATTATCAATAACGTCAGCTACGTGCAGGCGAACGCGGAAGAGCTGCCTTTCCCGGACGATTTCTTCGACTGCATCACCATCTCTTTCGGTTTGCGCAACGTTACCGATAAAAACAAGGCGCTGCGCTCCATGTACCGGGTACTGAAGCCGGGCGGCCGCCTGCTGGTGCTGGAATTCTCCAAACCGACGCTGAAGCCGTTAAGCAAGGTTTACGACCTGTACTCGTTCCACGTCCTGCCGCGCATCGGCGAGATGGTGGCGAGCGATGCCGGCAGCTATCGCTATCTGGCGGAGTCAATCCGCATGCACCCCGATCAGGAAACCCTGAAGGGGATGATGAGCGAGGCCGGTTTCGACAGCGTCAATTATTTCAATCTTACCGGCGGCATCGTCGCGTTGCATCGTGGTTTTAAATTCTGATTGGATATGCCAATGCTGATAACCTCTGTGCTGACCGCCACGCTGGAAACGGCGCTGAATCAGCTGCTTTTTCGCGACCGCAGTCTGAAAGCGGCGCGTCAGCGCCTGCACGGCAAAACGCTGCAGGTCGAACTGTCTGAACTGAGCGCGCCGCTGGTGCTGATCTTCAGCGAGCAGCGGCTCGACGTGGTAAGCCAGTGGGAGGAGCGCGCGGATTGCCGACTGAAGACGCGTTTATCCGTGTTGTTGAAGTTACGCGATCGGCAGCGGCTTTCTTCACTGATGCGCAGCGGCGACCTGATCGTCGAAGGCGATATTCAGGTGGCGCAGCAGTTTATCGCGCTGCTTGATTTGGCCGAGTTCGACCCGGCGGAATGGCTGGCGCCCTATCTGGGGGATGTGGTCGCTCAGGGATTGAGCCAGACGGCGCAAAAAACGCTGGGCGCGGTGAGCCGCATCGTGCGCGGCCAGCGGCGCGCCCTGTCCGAAACGCTGACCGAAGAGTGGCGGCTGGCGCCGGGCAAACTCGAAAATGCCTGGTTCCAGGAGGAAATCGCCGCCCTGGAGAAATCAGCGGAAAGCCTGGCCGAACGGCTGACCAAGTTGGAGACGCTGCGATGATGCCCGGTGAACTGCTGCGCCTTTACAGCATCGTCCGCGTATTGCTGAGCTACGGCCTGGATGAGCTGATCCCTAAAATGCGTTTGACCATCCCGCTGCGCTTTGGCCGCCGGCTGCTGTTCTGGATGCCGAATCGCCATGCCGACCGGCCGCTGGGGGAACGTATCCGTCTGGCTTTGCAGGAGCTTGGTCCGGTATGGATCAAGTTCGGTCAAATGATGTCGACGCGGCGTGACCTATTCCCGCCGGCGATCGCCGATCAGCTGGCCATGCTGCAGGATCGGGTCGACCCTTTTGACGGGCGGCTGGCGCGCAGGCAAATCGAGCTGTCGATGGGGGAGATCCCGCTGGAGAACTGGTTTGATGATTTTGACGTCAAGCCGCTGGCATCGGCGTCGATTGCGCAAGTGCATACCGCCCGCCTGAAGGCGACCGGCAAAGAGATCGTCATCAAGGTCATCCGGCCGGATATTTTGCCGTTGATTAAAGCCGATATGCGCCTGATGCATCGCCTGGCCGGCTGGCTGCCGCGGCTGCTGCCGGACGGCCGGCGCCTGCGCCCGCGCGAAGTGGTGCGCGAATATGAAAAAACGCTGCTCGATGAGCTGAACCTGCTGCGCGAGGCGGCGAACGCCATTCAGCTGCGGCGTAATTTTGAAAATAGCCGCATGCTGTACATTCCCGAGGTATATCCGGATTACTGTAGCGAGAGTATGCTGGTGATGGAGCGTATCTACGGTATTCCGGTTTCCGATATGGAGGCGTTGAAAGCCAACGGCACCAATCTTCAACTGCTGGCGGAACGCGGCGTTCAGGTCTTTTTTACCCAGGTGTTCCGCGACAGTTTTTTCCATGCCGACATGCACCCCGGCAATATCTTTATCAACGACCAACACCCGGACGATCCGCAATATATCGGGATAGACTGCGGGATAGTCGGTTCGCTGAACAAAGAAGATAAGCGCTATCTGGCGGAGAATTTTATCGCCTTCTTCAATCGCGACTATCGTAAAGTGGCCGAGTTGCATGTGGATTCAGGCTGGGTGCCGGCGGATACCAACGTCGAGGACTTCGAGTTCGCCATCCGCACCGTGTGCGAGCCTATTTTTGAAAAGCCGTTGGCGGAAATTTCATTCGGTCATGTGTTATTGAATCTTTTCAACACCGCCCGCCGTTTTAATATGGAAGTACAGCCTCAGCTTGTTCTGTTGCAAAAAACGCTGCTGTATATCGAAGGCATCGGCCGCCAGCTCTATCCGCAGCTGGACCTGTGGAAAACGGCGAAACCGTTTTTGGAAAACTGGCTGAAAGAGCAGGTCGGCCTGCCGGCGGTGATCCGGGCCTTGAAAGAAAAGGCGCCGTTTTGGGCGGAAAAGCTGCCGGAGATCCCCGAATTGTTTTACGACGGTCTGCGCCAGCACAAGATACTGCGCCAGAGCGTGGACAGGCTGGCGGAGGAGTTGCGCGCCCAGCACGTTCGTCAGGGACAATCCCGTTATCTGCTGGGAATTGGCGCAACGCTATTGATAAGTGGTACGGTGTTACTAGTTAGCCACGTGGAGGCGGATATCGTACCTTCCGGACTGATGGCTGCGGGGGTTGTCGCCTGGATTATCGGTTGGCGTCGAACTCGTTGAAACAGATCATGATGCATAGCAGGATTACCCTATATAATAGGGGTAATTTTGGTGACCCCCCTTTTAAAAGAGGTAAACGTTATGGGCGGTATTAGTATTTGGAACTTGTTGATTATCGCAGTCATCGTCGTATTACTGTTTGGTACCAACAAGCTGAGAACGTTGGGCTCCGATTTGGGCGCTTCCATTAAAGGCTTTAAAAAAGCCATGGGCGACGATGCGTCGTCAGCCGACAAGGCGGATAAAACGCAGCAGGATGCTGATTTTGCAACCAAGTCGATTGCCGAGCAGCAGCCGGAAGTTAAACCGGATGAAACAAAGAGCCAGCATAAAGAGCAGGTATAAGCGGTGTTCGATATCGGGTTTAGCGAGCTGCTATTGGTAATGGTGATCGGCCTGGTGGTTCTTGGGCCGGAACGGTTGCCCGTAGCGGTAAAGACGGTGGTCGGTTGGATTAGAACGCTGCGCTCGCTGGCGTCTACGGTTCAGAATGAGCTGTCGCAGGAATTGAAGCTGCAGGAGTTGCAGGACAGCCTGAAGAAAGTGGAAAAAGCCAGCCTGCAAAATTTGTCGCCGGAATTGAAAGCCTCCATGGATGAGCTGAAAGAGGCGGCGGAGTCCATGAAGCGCGGCTATGCCGAAAAATCGCCTCCGGGCGATGCGCAGGAACCGCCGTCTTATCAGCCGCTAAACGACCCCGAGGCGGTTCATGACGGGGTGATTGATACCGAAAACGCGCCGCCGGCCGTGGCTCATCAGCAGCCTGAGAGCGAGGGGATTGCAAACGCTCCGCCCGCTGGCAACAAAATCAAACCTGAACCGGCGCCTGCGGTTTCTACCCATCAACCAAGTGACGATCGTTAGTTTATGGCCGCTGAAGATACCCAACCGCTGATCAGTCACCTGATCGAACTGCGTAAGCGGTTGCTGAACAGTATTATTTGTGTGCTGGTGGTGTTCTTTTGTCTGGTGTATTTCGCCAACGATATCTACCAGATGGTTTCCGCGCCGCTGATCGCGCAGCTCCCGGTGGGCGCCAGCATGATCGCCACCGACGTGGCGTCGCCGTTTTTTACGCCGATAAAGCTGACGATGATCGTATCGGTGTTCGTCTCCGCGCCGCTGATCCTGTACCAGGTCTGGGCGTTTGTCGCTCCGGCGCTGTACAAACATGAGCGCCGGCTGATGATGCCTTTGCTGCTTTCCAGCAGCCTGTTGTTCTACGCCGGGATGGCGTTCGCCTACTTCGTGGTTTTTCCGCTGGCGTTTGGCTTCTTTGCCAAAACGGCCCCCGAAGGGGTTCTGATCGCCACCGATATCAACAATTACCTCGACTTCGTCATGGCGTTGTTTATGGCGTTCGGCGTGTCGTTTGAAGTGCCGATTGCGATAGTATTGCTATGCTGGAGCGGCGTGGTGACCCCGGAAGACCTGAAAAAGAAACGGCCTTATATGCTGGTCGGCGCTTTCGTGGTCGGCATGCTGTTGACGCCGCCGGATGTGTTCTCGCAGACGCTGCTGGCGCTCCCCATGTATCTGCTGTTCGAAATCGGCGTATTCTTCTCCCGGTTTTATGTTGGTAAAGGCCGCCGCGCTGAAACGGAAGAGCCAGCGCCATAAGGAGCGGCTCCCTGTTTTTGGCAAAGGAAATAGCCTCTCTCTGAGAGGTTTTGTTTTTTGCGCGCCCTGGCGGCGTCACTGTAGCGATAGGCGGGTAAGTAGCCAATGTTCGATATCGGAGTCAATTTAACCAGCTCCCAGTTTGCCAAAGACCGGGAACAGGTGGTCGCGCGCGCAAAACAGGCTGGCGTCAGCGGGATGCTGATTACCGGGACCGGCGTTGCGGAAAGCCGTCAGGCATTGGCGCTGGCGCAACAGTACCCGTCTTACTGCTGGTCGACGGCGGGGGTTCATCCCCACGACGCCAGCCGCTGGGATGAGGCCGCCGCCGAGCAGATTTATCGTCTGGCGCAGTCGGACTCCGTGGTGGCGGTCGGCGAATGCGGGCTCGATTTCAACCGCAACTTTTCCACTCCGCAACAGCAGGAACAGGCGTTCAGCGCTCAACTGGCGCTGGCCGCCGAGCTGGCTTTGCCCGTTTTCCTGCACTGCCGCGATGCTCACGCCCGTTTTATCGCCTTGCTGCGCCCCTGGCTCGACAAGCTTCCGTCCGCGGTGGTCCATTGCTTTACCGGCAGCCGGGACGAGCTTGACGACTGCCTGGCCGCGGGTCTGATGGTCGGCATTACCGGCTGGGTGTGCGACGAACGACGCGGCCTGGCGCTGCGCGCCTTGCTGAAACATATCCCCGCCGATCGGCTGCTGCTGGAAACCGACGCCCCCTATTTACTGCCGCGGGATTTAACGCCCAAACCCGTATCCCGCCGTAACGAACCCTGTTTCCTGCCCCATATCGTTCGTCAGGTTGCGGGCTGGCGCGACGAAGACGTCGCGTGGCTGGGGCAAAAAACAGATGAAAACGCCCGCCGGGTTTTCCGGCTGGTCTGATTCAGGAGAACAATGATATGAGCCATGCCTTTCCCGGTACTTTCCCCGGCCGACGAATGCGGCGTATTCGCCGCCACGATTTCAGCCGCCGTCTGGTGGCTGAAAACCAGCTGACGGTCAACGATCTGATCTACCCGGTTTTTGTTATGGAAGGGAAAAACCGCCGGCAGGAAGTTCCTTCCATGCCGGGGGTATACCGCATGACCATCGACGTGCTGCAGCGCGAGGCCGAAGAGATCGCCAGGCTCGGCATCCCGGTGCTGTCGCTGTTTCCGGTCATCGAGAGCGACAAGAAATCGTTAAACGCCGAGGAAGCCTATAACCCGGACGGCCTGGTGCAGCGCACCGTGCGCGCCCTCAAGGACGCGGTGCCGGAACTGGGGCTGTTGACGGATGTGGCGCTCGATCCCTACACCACGCACGGGCAGGACGGCATCATTGATGAAGACGGCTACGTGGTTAACGACGTCACCAAAGAGATTCTGGTGCGTCAGGCGCTGTCGCACGCCGAGGCCGGCGCGGAAATCGTGGCGCCCAGCGATATGATGGACGGGCGCATCGGCGCGATCCGCGAAACGCTGGAAGCGCGGAACCTGATTAATACGCAGATTATGGCGTATTCGGCGAAATACGCCTCTTGTTACTATGGTCCTTTCCGCGACGCGGTGGGTTCCGCCGGCAATCTGAAAGGGGGGGATAAAAAGACCTATCAGATGGACCCCGCCAACGGCGACGAAGCCCTACAGGAGATTGCGCAGGATCTGCAGGAAGGCGCCGATATGGTGATGGTCAAACCGGGTATGCCGTATCTGGACGTGGTCAGGCGCGTGAAAGAGACGTTCGGCGTGCCGACGTTTGCCTACCAGGTTTCCGGCGAGTACGCCATGCATATGGCGGCGATCCAGAACGGCTGGCTGCAGGAACAGCCGGTTATCATGGAGTCGCTGCTGTGCTTTAAACGCGCCGGGGCCGATGGCGTGCTGACCTACTTCGCCAAGCGCGTGGCGCAATGGCTGCACGACGGGCAGTTACGGCGCTGATCGCCTTTCGTCAGGGCGGCTGGCGCCGTTCCTGGCGATTACATCTTCTGAAACTGCCGGTTATCAATGCTCTGGCGAACCTGTTTATTCAACAAGTTCAGCAGCAGCATTGAGCGGGCTTCCCCATCCGGCTCGGTATAGATAGCCTGCAGGCCGGTGAAAATCCCATCGGTAATCAGCACTTCATCACCCGGCTGCGGGGTTTGCGGATCGATAATGCCCTGCGTCGGACGCAGCGACAGATCATCGATCACCTGCTGGGGGATGACGGCGGGCAGATTGCCGAAGCGCACGAAATTACTGACGCCGCGCGTCGCGCTGACGGTGGTGGTATGGATGTGTTCCGGATCGAACTCCACAAACAGATAGTTCGGAAACAGCGGTTCACAAACCTCGGTACGTTTACCCCGTACAATTTTATCCAGTGTGATCATCGGGCTAAGACAGGTAACATCCTGACGCTCAAGATGCTCCTTCGCCCGCAGTAGTTGACCACGTTTACAATATAGTAAGTACCAGGCTTCCATAATTTTGCAGACTTATGATTTCGGTCGATCAGCATATCAAATGCCGGCGTGGATAAAAAATTTTCGTGAGAAATTTTTAACGCCGCCTGGCAACGGCCTGCCGGCAAGATAAATAGCCGCACTAAGGAGCGACAGGCCGGTGAAGAGACTTTATAATAGCCAGTTCCACAGACTGCCCCGATGATCAGCATGAAATATCGTGACTTACGCGAATTCCTCTCTCTGCTGGAAGAGAGGGGTGAATTG
The DNA here is from genome assembly GCF_023347575.1 of Brenneria tiliae. Taxonomy (NCBI): domain Bacteria; kingdom Pseudomonadati; phylum Pseudomonadota; class Gammaproteobacteria; order Enterobacterales; family Pectobacteriaceae; genus Brenneria; species Brenneria tiliae. The sequence goes on from NZ_JAKPCB010000101.1 coordinate 384,151, forward strand.
AAACGCATCAGCCAGCCCATTGATCCCTATCTTGAAATGACGGAAATAGCCGATCGCACCCTGCGTGCCGGCGGTCCGGCGCTGCTGTTTGAAAACCCGAAGGGTTACGAGATGCCGGTACTGTGCAATTTGTTCGGTACGGCGCAGCGCGTCGCCATGGGCATGGGGCAGGAGGATGTCGGCGCGTTGCGCGATGTCGGCAAGCTGCTGGCTTTTCTTAAAGAGCCTGAGCCGCCGAAAGGATTCCGCGATCTGGTGGATAAAATGCCTAAATTCCGCCAGGTGCTGAATATGCCGACCAAACGGCTGGCTTCCGCGCCCTGTCAGGAACAGGTATGGCAGGGCGACGACGTCGACTTAAGGCGGATACCGGTGATGCACTGCTGGCCGGAGGACGCCGCGCCGCTGATTACCTGGGGACTGACGGTGACCCGCGGGCCGCACAAAGAGCGCCAGAATCTGGGGATTTACCGGCAGCAGGTGCTGGGGAAAAACCAGTTGATCATGCGTTGGCTGTCGCATCGCGGCGGCGCGTTGGATTTTCAGGAGTGGCGCGAGCAAAATCCGGGGCAGCGCTTCCCGGTTTCCGTCGCGCTGGGCGCCGACCCCGCCACGATCCTGGCCGCCGTCACGCCGGTTCCCGACTCGTTATCCGAATATGCCTTCGCTGGGCTGCTGCGCGGGCACAAAACCGAAGTGGTGAAATGCCTGTCCAACGATCTGGAAGTGCCGGCCGGTGCGGAAATCGTGCTGGAAGGCTATATCGAGCCGGGCGAGACGGCGGCGGAAGGGCCGTATGGCGACCACACGGGGTACTACAATGAAGTCGATAGCTTCCCGGTTTTCACGGTGACGCATATTACCCAGCGGCGCGATGCGATTTATCATTCCACCTATACCGGGCGTCCGCCGGATGAACCCGCCGTATTGGGGGTGGCGCTCAATGAAGTTTTTGTGCCGATTTTGCAAAAGCAATTTCCGGAGATTGTCGATTTTTATTTGCCGCCGGAGGGTTGCTCTTACCGTCTGGCGATCGTTACCATGAAGAAGCAGTATGCCGGTCATGCCAAACGCGTCATGATGGGGGTATGGTCTTTTTTACGGCAGTTTATGTACACCAAATTTGTTATTGTCTGTGACGATGATATTAACGCCCGCGACTGGAAAGACGTTATCTGGGCGATCACCACGCGCATGGACCCGGCGCGCGATACCCTATTGGTGGAAAATACGCCGATAGACTATCTGGATTTCGCCTCGCCGGTTTCCGGTTTGGGTTCCAAAATGGGACTGGATGCCACCAACAAATGGCCGGGCGAAACGCAGCGCGAGTGGGGGCATCCGATCAGGAAAGATCCGCAGGTATGCGCCCGCGTTGATGCCATATGGGATGAACTTGCCATTTTTAGCGACAGAGAACCCCGGTCTTAACCTGCTGTTGCTCTGTTCCCAGCTTTGCTTTGACGACGACCCTACAGAGGGAATGCATGACAACATTGAGCTGTAAAGTGACTTTGGTAGAGGCAATAACCGATACGGTTTATCGGGTGCGTTTATTACCTGAGGCTCCTTTTTCTTTCCGCGCCGGCCAGTATCTGATGGTGGTGATGGACGAACGCGATAAGCGTCCTTTCTCGATGGCGTCCACGCCGATGGAGAAGAACGTTATCGAGCTGCATATCGGCGCTTCCGAGCTTAATCTTTACGCCATGGCGGTGATGGAACGTATCCTGAAAGAGAAAACGCTGACGGTGGACATTCCCCACGGCGAAGCATGGCTGCGGGAAGAGAGCCAGCGTCCGCTGGTGCTGATCGCCGGCGGCACGGGTTTTTCCTATGTGCGCTCTATTTTGCTGACGGCGCTGTCTCAGCAACCCGACCGCGCCGTCGCCATCTATTGGGGAGGCCGGGAAACCAAACACCTTTACGATCTCGCCGAACTGGAAAAGCTCGCCACGCAATATCCCAACCTGCAGGTGATCCCGGTGGTTGAACAGCCGGAAGAGGGCTGGCGCGGCAGAACCGGCACGGTGCTAAGCGCGGTGCTGCAGGATTACGGTTCCCTGGCCGAGCAGGATATTTATATTGCCGGCCGTTTTGAAATGGCCAAAATCGCCCGCGAACGTTTTTGCAACGAACGCGGCGCGCTGACGGCGCATATGTTCAGCGACGCGTTTTCGTTTATCTGAGCAATAAAAACGTTTTAACGAGGCATAGCCTTGGCCCGTCATAAAAGCTTGCCGTTTCCCATGGCGTTCAGATAGCGGAAACGGCAAGCGCGCCTAAAAAGACTATCCGCGGGGCGTGGACGACGATAGCTGAATACGTTCCAGCGGCCCGACGATAAACAGATACGAAATTAACCCCACCAGCCCCATCGAACCGACATAGAGAATGGCGTAATCGAACGATTGCGTTGACGACAGAATAAAACCGATAACGAGCGGCGTAATAATGCTGGCGAGATTGCCGCACATGTTAAAGACGCCGCCGGCGATACCGAGCGTCTCTTTGGGCGAGGTGTCGCTCAGCACGCACCATCCCAGATTGCCGAATCCTTTAGAGAAAAAAGCCAGGCTCATGGCGGCCACCACCACGACTTCCGATTGAGTGTAATTGGCGGCGACGATGGTGCACGACAGCAGCATGCCGCAGATAATCGGCAGTTTGCGCGCGATAGTCAGGCTGTAGCCGCGCCGTAGCAGATAGTCGGAGAACGCGCCGCCGCTCAATCCGCCGATAAAACCGGCGATGGCGGGAATAGACGCGATAAAGCCCACTTTCAGAATGGACATGCCTTTTGCCTGATACAGGTAGGTTGGAAACCAGGTCAAAAAGAACCATGTGATGGACGTGACGCAAAACTGACCGATATAAACGCCGATCATCATGCGATTAATGCACACCGTTTTAAATTGAGCCAAACTGATTTTTTCTTTTTTCTTGCTGGCGCCGAGATGCGGTTCGCCGCCGCCGGACTGAATATAGTCAATTTCCGCCTGATTAATCTTTTTATGACGGAAAGGGTCCTGAACATAAATAAACCATAATCCGCCCAGCGCCACGCCAATCGCGCCGATATAATAAAAGACATAATGCCAGCTTAAATTGTGCAGAATAATCGTCATTAACGGGGTGATAATTCCCAGGGAAATATATTGTGCGGCCTGATATACGGAAGTGACGAAGCCGCGCTCCTTATTCGGGAACCACTGTACGCTCAGCCGGCTGTTGGCGGGAAAGGCGGGCGCCTCTATCGCTCCCATAAGTAAACGCAGTATAATCAATACCACCAGCGGCGAAGCGAAAAGATAAATCGTCCCCTGAAACATGGTGACGATTGACCAGGCGATTAAGGCGCAGCCGTAGACGATGCGCGAACCAAAGCGGTCGAGCAGCCAGCCGCCGGGAATTTGCATGATAACGTAGGAAATACCGAATACCGAAAACGCCAGCCCCATCATTTCGGGATTAAAGCCCAATTCTTTACTCATAATAGGCGCAACCACAGAAAGTGTTGCTCTATCGGCGTAATTAAATACGGTGGCTAAAAAAAGGAATAATAAAATAACGTAGCGGACATTGGTCCGTTTTATGGCAGTGTTCATGGTAAACAACTCCTGTTAAATAGGGTTGTATTTCGTTATGTCGTAGGGATACGGAGCGTCACGGCCAATACGTTGCGTATCGGCCGTGGTAGCGATGTTATTTAAATTCGCACGTCAGGGTGGTCCATTTACGCGCCTGCTCGCTGATGGTGAAGCCCAGCCCGAGACGGTCGGAAACCCACATCCGTCCGTCGCGCAACGCCAGCTGTTCATTAAAGAGCGGGTTCAGCCATTCGAAATGTTCCAGCCAGGGTTCGATGGGGTAGGCGGCGGCAAGATGCAGATGCACCTCCATCGCGAAGTGCGGCGCCAGCTTGCGCCCATGTTTGGCAGCCAGATCCATGATTTTCAGGAACGGCGAAATGCCGCCGACGCGGGGAGCGTCCGGCTGTACGAAGTCGCTGGCATTACCGAGAATCAGCTGCTCATGCTCGCGGAAACTGGTCAACATTTCGCCGGTGGCGATAGGCGTATCAAGCGCGGCGGCCAGCGCGGCATGCCCTTCCACGTCGTAGGCGTCCAGCGGCTCTTCAATCCACACCAGATTGAACGCCTCCATTTTTCTTCCCATACGAATCGCGGTTTCGCGATCCCACTGCTGGTTGGCATCCACCATTAACGGGAAGTCGTCGCCCAATTCTTTACGTACCGCGGTAAGGCGACGAATGTCTTCCGCCGTATTCGGCTGGCCGACTTTGATTTTAATGCCGCCGATTCCGTTTTCACGCGAGATAGCGACATTTTTTAATACCTGATCCAACGGTGTGTGCAGGAAGCCGCCGGAGGTGTTGTAGCACTGTACGGAATCACGGTGTGCTCCCAGCAACTTGGCCAGCGGCAGCCCGGCGCGTTTGGCCTTCATATCCCACAGGGCGATATCGAGCGGCGAAATCGCCTGAACGGCCATGCCGCTGCGGCCGACGGATGCGCCCGCCCACAGCAGTTTGGTGTAGATCTTGTCGATGTCGTTAGGATCTTCTCCCAGCAGATTATCCGCGATTTCTTTGGCGTGGGCATAGATCCCCTGGCCGCCCGCCCGTTTCGAGTAGCTGAAACCGACGCCCTCAAAACCGTCGCGGCTGCGGATTTCTGCGAAAATAATGGCGACTTCGGTCAACGGCTTCTGGCGCCCGGTGAGGACCTTGGCGTCGCTGACGGGCGTAGCGAGCGGTAAAAAAGCCAGCGAAAGTTTGACTGATTCAATACGGTCGCCGGAATCGGCCGCGGTGCGGGCATCGGCGACTTTGGCGTAGCTTACGGCATCTGAATTGGCATGGGCGCTCATGGGCATTCTCCTGGTTAAATGATTGCGCTAACATTTGTAAATTACATTTTCTCTGAAGGCTATTTCCCAGCAATGGATTTGTAAAATAGATCACATTTTGCGCAAAATGGCGTTATTTTTTGTTATTCCCGTCGCGGAATATTGTCTTTTTATGCAATTTAAAAATTATAAATGTTAACGCAATCATTTGGATAAGTGCCTGATGCGACATGTGCAATCGCCCAGCAGAAATAGCAATGCCGCGGGTAAAAAAGCGCAAATGCGCAGGGATAACCAATGGCGCCGCAAACGTCAGCAACGCAACTAGAAAACCGGTTTACTATCAATGATAATGAGGTTCGTCCAAGCCCGACCTTCTATGAGGAAATGTGTCATTGAAAAGCGATAAACGCGCCAGTGGTAATCAGCCGCGCAACCCTACGCTTGAAGATGTGGCCAGAGCGGCTGGCCTGTCGCCAATGACGGTAAGCCGGGCGTTGAATAATCCCGCTATCGTGCGCGCCTCGACCGTCGCCCGGGTGATGGAGGCGGTGCGCATTACCGGCTATATCCCGAATATGCTGGCCGGCGGGCTGGCTTCGCGGCGCAGTAGGCTGATCGCCGTCGTGGTGCCGCAAATCAATAATAATATGTTCGTGGACACGGTTCAGGCGATTAGCGATGAACTGGCCGGGCGCGGTTATCATATGCTGCTGTGCGTTGTGGGATATACGCATGATTCCGAAGCCGATATCGTTTCCACCATCCTGTCGCGCCGCCCCGACGGCATCGTGCTGACCGGCATCCACCATGCGCCGGAACTGCGCAAAATCATTCTTAACGCCAATATTCCGGTGGTGGAAATCTGGGATTTAACCCCGACGCCGCTGGACATGCTGGTGGGGTTTTCCCATGAGAATATCGGTAAGGCCACCGGCCGGTATCTGTTACAGAAAGGCCATACGCGTTTTGCCCTGATTTGGACCGCGGACCGCAGGGCGGAGCAGCGTAAGAAAGGCGTCTATGATGTGGTGCAGCGACAGCCGGGCTGCCATGCGCGCGAGGTTATCGTGCCGCTTCCTGCGACGCTGGCGCTGGGGCGACGCGGTTTGAGCATGTTGCTGGAGGAGGACGCACCGTTTGATGCGGTGATTTGCAGCTCCGATACGCTGGCTCAGGGCGCCATTATGGAAGCGGCGGCGCGGGGGCTGACGGTGCCGAAAGATATCGCGGTGATGGGGTTCGGCGATCTGGCCTTCGCGGCGCATAACATCCCGCCGATCACCACCGTGGGCGTGGACCGCTGGAGAGTAGGCAAAGACGCGGCCACCATGCTGGCCGATAAAATCGAAGGCAAAAGCGTGGATACCCCGGTGGTGGATATCGGTTTTACGCTGATGGAACGCGAATCCGCATAATGCCTGACGGCCGTGCGCGGCGGTAGCGCGCACGTTTGCGTCGCGGCGGCTAAACCCGCTCAAATACCGTGGCGATCCCCTGGCCCAGCCCGATGCACATCGCCGCCACGCCAAATTGCACGTCGCGGCTTTCCATCAGATTGATCAGCGTGGTGGAAATTCGAGCGCCGGAACAGCCCAGCGGGTGACCGAGCGCGATGGCTCCGCCGTTGAGATTGACCTTTTCATCCAACTGCTCCATCAGCCCCAGATCTTTTATGCAGGGCAGGGTTTGCGCCGCGAAGGCCTCATTGAGCTCAAACAGGCCGATATCGTCAAGGCGCAGTCCGGCGCGTTTCAGGGCCAGCGTGGTCGCCGGCACCGGGCCGTATCCCATAATGGACGGTTCGCAACCGACCACCGCCATCGCCCGGATGCGCGCCCGCGGCGTTAATCCCAATGAGGCGGCGCGCGATTCGCTCATGATTAACATCGCCGCCGCGCCGTCGGAAAGGGCGGAAGAGCTGCCGGCGGTGACGGTGCCGTTGAGCGGATCAAAAGCCGGCTTGAGTTCCGCCAGGCCGGCGACGCTGGTTTCCGGCCGAATAACCTCGTCATGGTCAAAGCGGTGTAAAACGCCGTCGGCGTCATGGCCGGACGTCGGGACGATCTCCTTGCGGAAAGCGCCAGACGTTGTGGCGCTGGCGGCGCGCTGATGAGAGCGGGCGGCAAACCGGTCCTGCATCTCCCGGCTGATATTGTGTATGCGCGCCAGCATTTCGGCGGTCAGTCCCATCATGGCGGCGGCTTTGGCGACGGTGCGGCCGAGTCCGGGATGGAAGTCCACGCCGTGGTTCATGGGAACGTGCCCCATATGTTCAACGCCGCCAATCAGGCAGACGTGGGCGTCGCCGACCATAATGGCGCGGGCCGCATCATGCAGCGCCTGCATGGAGGAGCCGCATAGCCGGTTAACGGTGGTCGCCGGAACGGTCACCGGGATTTCCGCCAGAAGCGCGGCGTTGCGGGCCACGTTGAAGCCTTGCTCCAGCGTTTGCTGCACGCAGCCCCAGTAAATATCGTCTATCTCATCCGCTTCCAGCGCCGGGTTTCTGCCAAGCAGGCTGCGCATTAAATGCGCGGATAGCTCTTCGGCCCGCACCTGGCGGAATGCGCCGCCTTTGGAACGGCCCATCGGCGTGCGCACGGCGTCAACAATCACTACGTTTTCCATCTTCTCTGACCTCATGCCGGTTGCCCTTGGGAAACGTCCGCGTGCGGCGCGACGGGGGGATAATAACTTTCGTTGCGGCCGGCTTTCTGTTGCAGCCCGTCAGGAACCTGATAAATGGGACCGAGATGCGCCAGTTGCCGCGCCGTCGCCGCGTAACGGGCGCTGCCCTGGGTGTCCAGATAGCGGCAGGCGCCGCCGCGGAAGGGCGGGAAGCCGAGCCCGTACACCAATGCCATATCCGCCTCCGCCGGGCTATCGATAATGCCTTCCTCCAGGCAGCGGGCCACCTCGTTAATCATCGGGATCATCAGGCGGGCGATAATCTCCTCGGCGCTAAACGCTTTTCGTGGCCGGCTGATTTCCGCCAGCAGGCCGTCAACGCGTTCATCCTGCTCTTTGCGCGGCTTTCCTTTGCCGTCCGTCTGGTAGCGATAGAAACCCAGCCCGTTTTTCTGACCGAAACGCTGGTTGTCGAACAGCACGTCGATGGCGTCCCGGTAGTACTTGCCCATGCGCTGCGGGAATCCTTCGGACATCACCGCCTGCGCGTGGTGGGCGGTATCGATGCCCACCACGTCCAGCAGGTACGCCGGCCCCATCGGCCAGCCAAACTGTTTCTCCATCACGCTATCCACGTCGCAAAAATCCGCGCCGTCGCGCACCAGCAGGTTAAACGCGCAAAAATAGGGAAACAGCACCCGGTTAACGAAGAAGCCGGGGCAGTCATTGACCACAATCGGCGTTTTCCCCATTTTGCCGGCGTAGGCCACCACGCGGGCGATGGTGGTTTCGGCCGTCTGCGGGCCGCGGATAATTTCCACCAGCGGCATGCGATGCACCGGGTTAAAAAAGTGCATGCCGCAAAAGTTTTGCGGCCGTTTTAAGGCGGCGGCCAGTTGGGCAATGGGAATGGTTGAGGTGTTGGAAGCCAGCACGGCGTGCGGGCCGACGTGAGCTTCGGTTTCCGCCAGCACCTCGGCCTTCACCCGCGGGTTTTCAACCACGGCCTCGACCACCATATCGAGGCGCTCAAAACCGGCGTAGTCCAGCGTCGGATGAATATTGGCCAGTATCCCCGCCATTTTTATACCGTCCAGCCTGCCGCGCTCCAGCTGCTTGTTCAGCAGTTTCGCCGCTTCGTTCATTCCCTGGGTAAGCGGCTTCTCATGGATATCTTTCAGGCGGATGGGCGTGCCTTTGTACGCCGACTGATAGGCAATGCCGCCGCCCATAATGCCCGCGCCCAGCACGGCGGCCTGCGCCGGCGGCGATAGCTCGCCGACGCGCTTTTTCGCCTTGCCTTTTACATACTGATCGTTAAGGAAAAGGCCAACCAGCGCGCGAGCGGAATCGGTGCGGGTCAAGGGAATAAAGTTTTGCGTTTCCAACTGCAACGCCGCATTGCGCGGCATGGCGGCGGCGGCCTCAATGGTTTTGACCGCGGTCATCGGCGCCGGGTAATGTTTGCCCGCGGTTTGCAGCACCATGGCTTTGGCGGTGGCGAAACACATGGCGGCCTCGATGTTATTGAGCTTCAGCGCTTCCAGCTTGGGGCGCCGCGCCGCCCGCCAGTCAAGCTCGCCGGCGATGGCCTGCCGCAACATCTGCGCGGCGGCGGCGAGTAATTTTTCATTGGCGACCACCGCATCCACCAGGCCCGCTTTTAATGCTTCGGCCGCGCCGATATCTTTGCCCGCGGCGATAATTTCCAGCGCGCTATCCGCTCCCAGCAAGCGCGGCAGGCGCACCGTTCCGCCAAAACCCGGCATAATGCCCAGTTTGGTTTCCGGCAGGCCGATGCGGATATCGGCGGCGGCAAGGCGGAAATCGGTGGCCAATACGCATTCGCAACCGCCGCCCAACGCATACCCGTTAACGGCGGAAAGCGTGGGGACGGGCAGGTCTTCCAGGCGGCTGAAAATGCCGTTGGCAAAGTCCAGCCACTGGTGAAGTTTGTCTGCCGGCGCCGCAAACAACGAGAGGAACTCGGTGATATCGGCGCCGACGATAAAGGCGGGCTTATCCGAGCGTAATAGCAGCCCTCGCAATTGTTTCTGTTCCGCCAGTATATCCAACGCCTTACCCAGGCTGGTCACCGTCCGGGTATCCAGTTTGTTGACGGAGCCGGGCGCCGCAAAGACCAGCTCCGCAATGCCGTCTTCAAGCCAGTCGAGGTAGAGGGTTTCGCCTTGATAGAGCATGGTGATCTCCGCATTCAGGGGGGGGATCTGGTACGACCAGATGATTGAATTGTGGTTATAATGTTAAATTTTTGCAAACAAGGGATTGTTTTTTTGCCGGGGAGATCACAAAGCAGCCGACACTGCCGTTGCATTACGGCTGTGTTAAAATGGATGGATAATGCAGTGACAAACAGGGATACCCATGGAAAAGCTGGCTTCTTTATATCACCATCATCTGGTTACGTTGCAGCAGCGGGCGCAGGCGGTGCTGGCGCGCCATCAGCTTGACGCCTTGCTGATTCACTCCGGCGAGCTGCTGACGGTATTCCTGGACGATCACGACTACCCATTCAAGGTCAATCCGCAGTTTAAAGCCTGGGTTCCGGTGACCCAGGTGCCGAATTGCTGGTTATGGATCGACGGCGTCAATGCGCCGAAACTGTGGTTTTACTCCCCGGTGGATTACTGGCATAACGTCGCGCCGGTTCCGGAAAGTTTCTGGACGGACGAAGTAGACATTACGGTTCTGCGCAACGCCGATGATATCGGTTCGCTGCTTCCGTCGGCGCGCCGGCGGGTCGCCTACCTCGGTTACGCTCCGCAGCGCGCCCTGAACCTGGGGATTGACGCCGCCAATATTAACCCGCAGGGCGTGCTGGACTACCTGCACTACTATCGCGCCTATAAAACGGACTATGAACTGGCCTGCATGCGCGAAGCCCAGAAAACCGCGGTCGTCGGGCACCGCGCCGCGCACGAGGCTTTTCTGTCCGGCATGAGCGAGTTCGATATCAATCTGGCTTATCTGACGGCCACCGGCCACCGGGATACCGACGTGCCCTACGGCAATATCGTGGCGCTGAATGAGCATGCCGCGGTACTGCATTACACCCAGTTGGATCATCTGGCGCCGTCGGAAGCGCGCAGTTTCCTGATCGATGCGGGCGCGGAATATAATGGCTATGCGGCCGACCTTACCCGCACTTACTCCGCGCAGAGCGATAATGCATTTGCCACGCTGGTGAAAGATTTGAATCAGGAACACCTGAGCCTTATCGACACTATTCGCAGCGGAGTACGCTATACCGATTACCATATTCAGATGCATCAGCGCGTTGCCAGGTTGTTGACGTCACATCGCCTGATTCAGGGGATCAGCGAAGAGGCGATGGTGGAAAAAGGGCTGACCGCGCCGTTCCTGCCGCACGGCCTGGGGCACACTCTGGGATTGCAGGTGCATGACGTGGCGGGCTTTATGCAGGACGACCGCGGCACCCACCTGGCCGCGCCCGCGCAGCATCCCTATCTGCGCTACACCCGGATACTGGAACCCGGCATGGTTGTGACTATCGAACCGGGTATTTATTTTATCGACTCTCTGCTGGCGCCGTGGCGCGAGGGCGAATTCAGCCGGCATTTCGACTGGCAGAGGATTGATGCGCTGAAACCCTTTGGCGGCATCCGCATCGAAGATAATATCGTTATCCATGAAAAACGGGTGGAGAACATGACCCGCGATCTGAATCTATCCTGATGCAGGCCTATCCCGTACCGGCGGCGCCGGTCAGCATAAGTGAGGAAATCAAGAAAAGCCGTTTTATCACTTTGCTGGCGCCGACCGACGGCGTGGACGCCGCGAAAAATTTTGTGCAGCAGGTGAGGGCGCAGCATCCCGCGGCCAGGCATCACTGCTGGGCGTATGTCGCCGGGGCGCCGGACGATTCCCAACAGCTTGGATTTTCCGATGACGGCGAACCTTCCGGCACCGCCGGCAAGCCGATGCTGGCGCAGTTGCTGGGGAGCGGCATCGGGGAGATTAGCGCCGTCGTGGTGCGTTACTACGGCGGGATCCAGTTGGGGACCGGCGGGCTGGTGAAAGCCTATGGCGGCGGCGTCCAGCAGGCGCTGAAGGTAGTATCGCTGCGGGAGAAAGTTTTACAGAAAGAATATGGCTTGCGCTGCGACTATGCGTTATTACCTCAGGTTGAATCACTGCTATATCAGCTCGGTGGGCGGATATTGCACGGTGATTATGGTGCGGAAGTGACATTGCGTCTGTCTATTCCCGTCAGGGGAGTAGAGGAAGCGGCGGAGAGGTTGCGTGATATCAGCCGCGGCTCGTTGCATTTATTGCCGCTTTCACAATAATCCCAGCGCTGGTTTATGAATCATTAAGGAATTTTCTGCAATGCAGTTGCGTGCCATAACCCGTATTGTCGGCCTGCTGGTTATCCTGTTCTCCGGGACCATGTTTATTCCCGGCCTGGTGGCCTTGATCTATCGAGACGGCGCAGGACGGGCTTTCACCCAGACCTTTCTGGTCGCCCTGGCGATCGGCATCGCGCTGTGGCTGCCGAACAGAAAGCAGAAGCATGAGTTGAAATCGCGCGAAGGATTTCTGATCGTCGTATTGTTCTGGACGGTGCTGGGCAGCGTGGGAGCGCTTCCTTTTCTGTTTGCGGAGCATCCTAATCTCGGCGTGACCGATGCGTTTTTCGAGTCCTTCTCCGGGTTGACCACCACCGGCGCAACCACGCTGGTCGGGCTGGACTCGCTGCCGAAGGCGATTCTTTTTTATCGGCAAATGCTGCAGTGGTTCGGCGGTATGGGGATCATTGTGCTGGCCGTTGCCATCCTGCCGATATTGGGCGTCGGCGGTATGCAGCTCTATCGCGCTGAAATGCCGGGACCGCTGAAAGATAACAAAATGCGCCCGCGGATTGCCGATACCGCCAAAACGCTATGGCTGATCTATCTGCTGCTCACCGTCGCCTGTGCCGTATCGCTGTGGCTGGCGGGGATGCCGATTTTCGACGCCATCGGCCACAGCTTCTCAACGGTATCGGTAGGCGGTTTTTCTACCCACGACGCCAGTATCGGCTATTTTAACAACCCGATGATTAACAGCATCGTCGCGGTGTTTTTGTTGATTTCCGGCTGTAACTTTGGCCTGCACTTTGCGGTGTTGAGCGGACGCAGCCTCAAGGTTTACTGGCGCGATCCCGAATTCCGCATGTTTATTTTTGTACAGATATCGCTGGTTGCGGTATGCACCCTTGTTTTGTGGTTCCATAATGTCTACGCCAGCGGTATGCAAACGCTGAATCAGGCCTTTTTTCAGGTGGTGTCGATGGCGACCACGGCGGGGTTTACCACCGATAGCATCGCCTCCTGGCCGCTTTTTTTACCCGTATTGCTCCTGTGTTCCGCCTTTGTCGGCGGGTGTGCGGGATCGACCGGCGGCGGTTTGAAAGTCATCCGTATTCTGCTGCTTTTTCTGCAGGGTTCGCGTGAGCTGAAACGTCTGGTTCATCCCAATGCGGTATACACCATAAAATTGGGCCATCGCGCGCTGCCGGAGCGGATATTAGAGGCCGTTTGGGGCTTCTTTTCCGCCTATGCGCTGGTCTTTATCGTCAGTATGCTGGCGGTGATTGCGACGGGCGTGGATGATTTCTCCGCTTTTGCCGCCGTTGCCGCCACGCTGAATAATCTGGGACCTGGGCTGGGGGTGGTGGCGGATAATTTCACTTCAATGAATGATGCGGCAAAGTGGATATTGATTCTGACCATGCTGTTCGGACGTTTGGAGGTGTTTACTCTTTTAGTCTTGTTTACGCCGACTTTCTGGCGAGAATAAAACAGACAAAGGAATAGCGTAATGAAAGCTTTGATATTGTTTTCCAGTACGGATGGGCAGACAAGAGAGATAGCCTCTTATATTGCCAACACGCTTAAAGGGACGCTGGCGTGCGATGTCGTCAGCTTATTAAGTAAGCATGATATCGACGTAACCAAATACGATGCGATCCTGATCGGCGCTTCGGTGCGCTATGGGCGTTTTAATCCGGCGGTAAACCAGTTTATTCGGCGGCACCTGACGCGTTTACAGCAATTGCCCAGCGCTTTCTTCTCGGTCAATCTTACGGCGCGCAAACCAGAAAAACGCACGTTACAAACCAACGCCTATACGCGTAAATTTTTGCTAAGTTCGCCGTGGCGGCCGGACTTATGCGGCGTGTTCGCCGGCGCGCTGCGCTATCCGCGCTATCGGTGGATTGACCGGGTGATGATTCAGTTGATTATGCGTATGACCGGCGGTGAAACGGATAGCAGTAAAGAGGTTGAATACACCGACTGGGATCAGGTCGCGCGTTTCGCCCATGAGTTTGGGCAGATGGCGCGGAAAAAAAACGCATAGTGCGCTCTTTTTCCGCGCGTTGCCGAAAAAAAACGCACTCAGTCACTTTTTTGCATTTAGCCCTTGTAAGCCGGCGAGAACTCCCTATAATGCGCCTCCACTGACAGGGCAACGGCGGCAACGCGGTTGTGATGACAGTAGGAAGCCAGGCAATAATCACTTGACTTCACAGCGGAATTGCATAACATATGCGGCCCGCGCCACGGCGTAACGTGGCACTGCTCTTTAACAATTTAATCAGACAATCTGTGTGGGCACTCACAAGACAATATCCGCAAACGATATAAAAAGTCTTGAAGAGTGACTGACAGTAAATTCATTACGAATAAACAGTTATAAATTCTTTGAGCACAGCTATTAACGTAGCGAATCAAACAAATCTTAAATTGAAGAGTTTGATCATGGCTCAGATTGAACGCTGGCGGCAGGCCTAACACATGCAAGTCGAGCGGTAGCACAAAGGAGCTTGCTCCTTGGGTGACGAGCGGCGGACGGGTGAGTAATGTCTGGGAAACTGCCTGATGGAGGGGGATAACTACTGGAAACGGTAGCTAATACCGCATAACCTCGCGAGAGCAAAGTGGGGG